>DATMSG010000281.1:0-20648 GCA_035565515.1 Devosia sp. | reverse complement strand
CCCCATCCTCAATTCTCCCGCTTGAGGGCACTTTCGTGCCAGCGGTGCAGCATTGCCCAGGAAATCAGCGAGGTCAGCGCGAAAATGGCAACGCCGGTGACCATCAGCAGCACCAGCGCCGCATAAAGCCGCGGATAGTTCAGCCGATAGCCGGATTCGAGCAGCCGGAACGCCAGTCCCGATCCCTTGCCCGCCGAGCCCGCGGCAAATTCGGCCACCACCGCCGCAATCAGCGACAACCCGCCGCCGATCCGCAGACCCGCCGCAAAATAGGGCAGGGAGGACGGCAGCTTGAGATGGATCAGCGTCTGCCAGCGGCTCGCGCCATAAAGCTCGAAGAGGTTGAGCAGGTTATGATCGACGCTCTTGAGCCCCGCGACCATGTTGGACAGGATCGGAAAAAACGCGACCACGAAGGCGCATGTCAGAAGCGCCGATTGCGTGTCGGGCATGTAGATGATCAGCAGCGGCGCGATGGCGATCATCGGCGTCACCTGCAGGATCACCGCAAAGGGAAACAGCGCCAGCTCGATCCAGCGGCTCTGCACCAGAATGATTGCGAGCCCGACCCCGCCGACAAGGGCAATGCCGAGCGCCAGAAAGGTGATGCGCAGCGTCACCAGCAGCGAGGGCGACAGCGTGCCCCAATCGCTGAAGAGCGCATTCACCACATCGAGCGGCGCCGGCATGATATAGCGCGGCACCTGGTTGATCACGATATGCGCCTGCCAGGCGGCAATCGCCAGCGCGACCATGATGACCGGAATGACCACCGACAGCACTCTTTCGCTCACGCTGGAGCGGCTGGTCACCACGCTGACCTGACTATCGGTGCCCGCTTCGGCAGCGGCATTGGGGAGAGAAACGGCCTCGGTCATTTCGCCTGTGCTCCACGCATGATGGCTTCCTGCAAGGCGCGCGAAACCGTGTCGGTCGTGGCGCGATATTCTTCCGAAGTGCGATAGTTCTCGTCGCGCACGCCCGACGTTACGAGCGGCAGGTCGGCATAGACCTGCCCCGGCCGGGCCCGCATGACGACGATGCGATTGCTCAGAAACGCGCTTTCGAACACCGAATGGGTGACGAAAATCACGGTGATCCCGGTCTCGCGCCACAGGCGCAGCACATCGTCATTGAGTTTTTGCCGCGTGATTTCATCGAGCGCCGCAAAGGGCTCGTCCATCAGCAGCAGCTTTGGTTTGGTCACCAGCGCACGCGCGATCGACACGCGCATTTTCATCCCGCCCGAAAGTTCGCGCGGATAGGATTTGGTGAAATCGGCCAGACCGACCGAGGCGAGCACATCCATGATCGCAGGATCGGCGTCGCGCTTGGAAATCCCGCGCAGCCGCAGCGGCAGATAGACATTGCCCCACACGGTCTGCCAGGGCATCAGCGTCGGTTCCTGAAATACGAAACCGACATCGCCCTCGGGCAGGCCTTTCTTGCTGATCTGGGAAGAAGGCCAATCGATCTGCCCCGAGCTCGGCGCGCCAAGACCGGCAATGATGCGCAGCGCCGTGGATTTGCCGCAGCCCGACGGGCCCAGCAGGCTCAGGAATTCGCCGCGCATCACGTCGAGCGACATGTCTTTCAGCGCCAGCGTGCCGTTGGAAAAGAGCTTGCTGACATGTCGCATGGAAACGACCGGTCGCGGCGAGGCGGTTTGCTCGGCCGAAGCCGGCAGGGAGTTTATCAAGTCGGTCAAAACGAACGCCCAATCTAGGGTCGGAGCGGCGCGGACGGACTTGCCCGCGCCGGCGTATGAAAATTACTTGAAGAGATCGACGCCGAGACCCTGGCAGACATATTCGGTCGTATAGGCCTGGCTCACATCGATACCGGCTTCGAAGACACCGACCTCGACCATGGAATTGTAGAAGTCGGTCCAGCCCGCATCGGTCATGCAGCCAATGCCCTTGGTTTCCGCCTCCCCGGATACGACGATGCCGTATTCCTTCATCTTCTCGATGCCATAGGCGATCTGATCGTCGGTCATTTCCGGATTGTCGGCCTTGATCAGCTCATTGGCCGCGGCATTGTCGCCATAAAGGTAGTTCGACCAGCCCACGATCGTGGCTTCGACGAAGCGCTTGGCAATGTCGGGGTGCTCATCGACCCAGGGCTTCATCGCTTCGATCGTGGTCGAATAGGGATGATAATCCTGGTCGGCCAGCAGCCACACATCCGGGGCAAATCCTGCCTCGCGCTCGATCGAGAGCGGCTCGGAGGTCAGGTAGCCCTGCTGGATCGCCATGTCGTCGGCCAGAAACGAGGCCGGATTGAACTGGTAAGGCTCGTACTTTTCTTCAGCGAAGTCCGGCCATTCGGTCTTCATCCAGCTGAAATAGGAGGTAAAGCCGTCGGCGCTGAGAATGTATTTCGATGCCCCGGCGAGTTCGGGGAAGTTCGCAAACTTGCCCGGATGCGACATCAGGATTTGCGGGTCCTTCTGGAAGATCGCCGCCAGCGTGATGGTCGGAATGCCCTCCTTCACGGCATTGATCGCCCCGGTCGCGCCGCCCATGTAGAACTGCACCTGGCCCGAAACCAGCATCGGCCGGCCCGGCGATTGCGGCCCACCCTGCATGATGGTCACATCCAGCCCATACTTCTCGTAAGTGCCGTCGGCCACGGCCTGGTAATAGCCCCCGTGTTCGGCCTGGGCCAGCCAGTTGGTGGCAAAGGCCACCTTGTCGAGGTCCTGTGCGAAAGCCGGCGTAACGCCCAGCGTTATCGCCGGCGTGGCCAGCGCCATGGCGGCCAGAATGGTCGTCTTGATTGAAGCGTGCATTTGCTGCGTTCCCCTGAGCCCCGGTCGTTCAGCCGAAGCCAATTTGTCGGGCGATCTCCTTCGCCCTTGCAGCACCATTCCGCACCACGCCCCGCCTGTGAACCCAAAAAATAGGCATTTTTGCGGAATGCCTGCTATGCGTGCAAATTATGCCTTTTAGGGCTGGTCAAGCGCTTTACCTTTGCCTTACCATTCGCCCGGCAAGCATCGGATAATCATGATCACCGCCCTAGACCCTCAGGACATCCACCCCCCATTCGCGCCCTATAGCCACGGCATCGTCGTCCCGCCGGGCCAGCGTCTCGTCTTCTGCTCCGGCCAGCTCGGCATCGCGGCGGACAAGACCATACCCCCCGATTGCGCCGGCCAGACCGCTCTCTGCTTCGACAATATCGCCGCCATTCTGCGCGAAGCCGGGCTCGGCCTCGAACACATCATCCGCATCAATGCCTATGTGACGGGGCGCGAGCATCTCCCCCAATATATGGGCGTGCGCAACGCGCTCTTTTCCGCCCCTTACCCCGCCTCGACGCTCATGATCGTCTCCGGCTTCGCCCGGCCCGAATTCGTCGTCGAAATCGAAGTCATCGCGGCCGGCTCCGCCTGAGGAATTTTACATGAGAAAGATTTGGTGGACTGATTTCGCGGCGCGCGAATTCGAAGGGCTCGACCCGATGAAAACCATCGCCATCCTGCCCATCGCGGCGGTGGAGCAGCACGGTCCGCACCTGCCGGTCGGAACGGATAGCATTATCAACACTTCGATGCTCGAGATGTTAACAGTCTGCTGCCCAATTGACCTTGATGTGCGCATTTTGCCGGTACAGCAGATCGGCAAATCCAACGAGCATATCTGGGCCAAAGGCACCATCACCCACACCGCCACCAACCTCATCGACGCCTGGACCCAGATCGGTCTCGAAGTCGCCCGCGCCGGGGTTAAGAAGTTGATTTTCCTCAACTCTCACGGCGGCAATGAGGAAATCATGGGCATCGTCGCCCGCGAACTCCGCGTTCGCGCCGGCATGCTGGCGGTCAAAAGCGGCTGGCGCTTCACCCCGCCGGGCGTTCTGAGCGATCTCGAACGCCGCCACGGCATCCACGGCGGCGACGCCGAGACTTCGCTCGTCCTCCACTTCAAACCGCACCTTGTCGACATGTCGAAAGCGGAGAATTTCACCTCCGTCGCGGCGCGAGATGAGCAGCAATTCCAATATCTTAGGCCAACCGGCGCCTTCGGTCACACCTATGCCTGGATCGCCTCGGACATAAACCCTGCCGGTGCCGTCGGCGATGCGAGCATCGCCACTGCCGAAAAGGGAAAAATCATCGCCGAAGCCAATGTCGCGGGCATGATCGAAGTGCTCCGCGAAATCGAATCCATGCCGCTCCCCGGCACGCGTTAGCGCTAACTCACTGGCACCCAACGCTCTTTTTCATTGAGCGCAAAGCGTGGCGAAGCCAGAGGCGCGACAATCCGGTCGCGCCAATCCGCCAGCGGCTCCTGCCAGTTCACCCCCTGCAGCATGGCGCAGCCGATCACGTCCGGCTCGATTTCCGCCTTCCGCAAAAGCCGCAAAACCGCGCCCATCGACTGGCCCGAACTGATCACGTCATCCACCACCGCCACCCGCTTCCCCCTGAGCAGCGGCAGCATGCGCGGATCGACATAAAGCGTCTTGCTCGCCGTCGGGCTGGTGATCGATTTCATGGGCTCGGACAGCTCGTCGCGGTACCAGAATTTTCGCGAAGTCCCGAGCGGCACCATGCGCGTATGCCCCAGCCGCCGCGCCACATTGGAAGCCAGCGGCAGGCCAAGTGTCGGTACGCCAATGATAATTTCCGGGTTCTTGGTCTTGAGCAGCGTGGCCAGCGCTGCTGCCAAACCATCCTCGACCGCAAAGCTCGCCTGGTTGAGAATGAGCGAGGCGACGGCCGATTTGCCATCTCCCGGCAGCACCCGCAGCGGCAGCGGCAATTGCCGTCCGTCGGCCAGAAGCGCGGGATAAAAACCCAGATGCCCCTCGGCCGGATTTTGCTCATGCGTACCCGGCGCGGCAAAGGTCTGCCAGAATTCGTGCGGCTCGAAACTCACGCCAAGTCCTTGATTCAATGATGCGGTGCAAGCAAAGGTTCTCCATCGAACCTATGACAAGACGAGCAGGCCAATGCAATCGCGCAGCAACGATCCCTTCGAACTCGAAGCCATGACGGCGCTGCGCCGCGACTTTCACGCCCACCCCGAACTGGGTTTCGAGGAAGTCCGCACCAGCGCCATCGTCGCCGAAAAACTCGAGGAAGCGGGCATTGTGGTGCATCGCGGCCTCGGCAAAACCGGCCTCGTGGGCACGCTCAGGATCGGCACCGGCACCCGCCGCATCGCCCTCCGCGCCGATATGGATGCGCTCGCCATGCCCGAGCTGGCCGACCGACCCTACAAGTCCGAAACGCCGAACACGATGCACGCCTGCGGCCATGACGGACACACCGTCATGCTCCTTGCCGCCGCGCGGCATCTCGCGCGGACAAGGAATTTCTCCGGCACCGTGCATTTCGTCTTCCAGCCCGCCGAAGAGGGCAGGGGCGGCGCCAAGGCCATGGTGGAGCAGGGCTTTTTCGAACTATTCCCCGTTGATGCCGTCTACGGCCTTCACAATATGCCCGGCCTGGCCACCGACGAAATGGCCGTGGTCGCCGGCCCCCAGCTCGCCTCGTCCGATAGCTGGACCGTTACCTTCAAGGGGGTCGGTACCCATGGCGCAAAGCCTCATCTCGGCCGCGATGCCGTAACGGCTGCGGGCCATTTCCTCGCTGCGATCCACACTATCGTGGCGCGCCTCGTCGATCCTCTGCAACCCGCCGTGGTCAGCGCCTGTGCGCTCGACGCAGGGGATTTCAAGGCGCTCAATGTCATCCCCGATATGGTCCGTATCGGCGGCACCGCCCGCGCCTATAGCGCCGATATCCGTGACCAGCTCGAACGTGAAATCGGCAATATCGCGCGAGGCATAGCCGCCACTTTCGGCATCACGGTGGACTACGAGTTCCTGCGCCGCATTCCGCCGGTCGTGAACGATGTCGATGCAACCGCCCGCGCCCTCAAGGCCGCGCAAGCGGTCACAGGTCGGCCCGTCATCACCGATTTTCCACCCTCGACGGCGGGCGACGATTTTGCATTTTTCGGCGCCGAAGTGCCCGGCGCCTATGTCTGGCTGGGCAACGGCCCGGCGGTCGATGGCGCCTTGCATCACAATTCGCGCTATGATTTCAACGACGAAGCCATTCTCACCGGCGCGCGCTTCTGGGCAAGGCTGGTCGAACAGGAATTGCCGGCCTGACTATTCGAACCCGGTTCGCAGCAGCGCCAGCGCCCGGTCGACATCGACCCCAAGCGCCACATCGACCGCCTTGCCCCGGCGGTCAACCAGCAACCGGCCGGCATCGGGATCATCGCCCAGGTCGATATCGAGCTTCATGTTCTCGATGCTGAAAATGCTGGCATCAAGCGCTGCCAGCATGACGCAGGGATCGTGCAGCGGCCGGCTCTGCCGCCCGTCCTGCAAATAGGCCGTGAGCAGTTCGCGGGCCAATCGTCCATGCGGCGTGTCAGGCAAGGCCTCGACATAATCGGCCTGCGCCCGCACTTTCCGGGTCACATCGAGCGGTATGATGGTCACCTTTGCGGCGCTGCCGATCACCACCGAAGCCGCCTCGGGATCGGACGCGAAATTGAATTCCGAATTCGGACCGGAATTTCCGGGCTCATCGACGGTCCCGCCCATGACGATAATCTCGCCGATCCGGTCGGCGACATCGGGGTGTTCCGTCAGCACATGGGCAACATTGGTCAGCGGTCCCAGCGCCAGAATGTCCACGCTGCCCGGCTCTGCCTCGGCAAGAACGCGCGCGATCCAGCCGGGTGCGTCATCGAGCGGCGCCGCGAGCGGCTCCGGTAGCAGAACGCCCTTCAGCCCGTCTGCGCCGTGGACGATGGCGACGAGATCCTGCAACTCACGCGTCAGCGGGATATCCGTGCCGCGAATGACCGGAATGTCGCCGCGACCCATGACCGCCAGCAACCCGCCGGCATTGGCAGTCGTTCGCTCCAGCCCGATATTGCCGGCAATGGTCGTCAGGCCAAGCACGTCGAACTTCCCGCACCCGAGGGCGAAGAGAATAGCCAAGGCATCGTCGAGGCCCGGATCAGTGTCGATAATCACGCGCTTTTTCATGGCTTTATCAATCCTCGACGCGTTAGGAACGGCCCTGGACATCAGCCCTGCCGGTCGATCCTGTCCATTTCCGCCTTGAACTGGCGGGCAATCTGATTGGCGTCGGCAACGGTCTTGCCGACGTCCAGCGTTTGCACCTTGCGCTCGCGCATCAGCCAGCGGCCGGCGACCATCGTATCGGTCACGTCGGACGGCATGGCCGCGAAAACCAGCGCCGAATACGGGTCGTAGACGGGGTGGAAGCGCGGTGCCGAAAGGCTGACGCGGATCAGGTCCGCCTGCTTCCCGGCCTCCAGCGAGCCGGTCTTTAAATTGAGGCTCAGGGTCCGTGCGCCTTCGATCGTCGCCATGCGGATCACGTCGACGGCCGGCAGCGGCTTTCGCGAGCCGGCGAAGAGCTTGGCGAACATCGAGACGGGCGCAAACTGGCTGAAGAGATCGAGCGTATTGCCGCTCATCGCCCCATCGCTGCCGATGCCGACCGGCAGGCCCGCATCGCGCATCTTTTCCACCGGCGCAATGCCGCGCCCGGCCTTGCCATTGGAGCGTGGGTTGGTGACGACGCAGACCTGATGTTCCGACATCGTCCGGATATCGGCATCGTCAAGCTGCAGGCAGTGCGCACAGATAAGATTAGGTTTGAGGAGGCCCGCTTCGGCCGTCACCGCGACGGTGGATTTGCCATGCGTATCGAGCGCCCACTTCACTTCCAACGAGCTCTCGGCGAGGTGCATCTGCACCGGCACGTCGGGGTGGTCAGCCGACCATTGCGCGATCCGCGCCATGGTATCGCGGCCGGTCGAATAGGGGGCGTGCGGGGCAATAGACGGGGTTACCAGCCCGTGGCCGGCATAGCGATCAACCAGTTCCTCGACGCGGGCAAAACCCTCGTCGAAATTCCTGTGATCCGGCGGATCGAAATCGGCCAACGTCTGCCCGACAATGGCCCGCAGGCCGGCCTTGTCGCAGACATCTCCGACTTCGGTTTCGAAGTAATACATGTCGGCGACGGTGGTAACGCCGCCCTGGATCATTTCCAGCGCCGAGAGCGCCGAACCAACCCGCACCATATCCGCCGACACGAATTTGCGCTCAAGCGGCAGAATGTAGCGATAGAGCCGGTCATCCACATCTTCGCCAAGCCCACGGAACACCGACATGCCCATATGACAATGGGCATTGACCATACCCGGCATGACGATGTCGCCGTTGCAATCGACGATTTCCGCACCCGGAACATCAGGCGCTGGGCCGGAGCCGAGTGCCGATATCGTCGTGCCCTCTACATGGACCCAGCCAGTTTCATGGACAGTCAGGCCCTCGTCCATGGTAACGACGAGGGCATTGGTGAAGAGAACGCTCATTCCACCGCCAGAATGGTGCACTGATCCGGCACCGGCACCAGCTTGGCCGCCGAACCCGGTTCCAGGGGCCGCGAGAGCGGGCCGTTGGCGACCAGCATGCCGGCAGCGGTTTCGCTCTGGTATTGATAGGCGCGACCGAGATAGGTGCGCAGCCCCAGCGTCGTGGGAATGCCCTCGGCGGCCATATTGTCGGTGACCGCCAGGCCATCGGCACGGCAGGCCAGCACGAAATCGTCGGGAATGGCGCCAAAGTGTTCAAGGCCGAGCGTCAGCTTGACCCCGCCGGCAGCTTCCGCCGTGATCTGGGCGCCATCGCGCGCCACGACCTTCATCGGGACGAGATTCTCGAAACCCACGAAACGGGCGACGAAGGCATTGGCCGGGCGCTGGTAGAGGTTTTCCGGCGTATCGAGCTGCATGATCCTGCCCGCATGCATGATGGCAACGCGGTCCGAGATCGAGAAGGCCTCTTCCTGGTCATGGGTCACATAGACCGAAGTCGTGCCATTGGCGCGCTGCAACTGGCGGATTTCGACGCGCATGTCGACACGCAGTTTTGCGTCGAGGTTCGACAACGGCTCATCGAACATCAGGAGCGGCGGCTCGATCACGAGCGCACGGGCCAGCGCCACGCGTTGCTTCTGGCCCCCCGAAAGGGCGCCGGGTAGGCGATCGGCGAGATGGGCAAGGCCCACGCGTTCGAGCATCGCCCCGACGCGCTTGGTTTTGGCCTCGCCCGAAATGCCGCGCTGCTTGAGGCCGAAGCCGACATTTTCGGCGACGCTCAGATGCGGGAAAAGCGCATAGTTCTGGAAGACCAGACCAATATCGCGCTGATGCGCCGGCAGTCTGGTCAGATCTTTGCCGCCAAGGGTGATGCTACCCGAGGTTGGCTGCAAAAAGCCGGCGACGAGGCGCAGGGTCGTGGTCTTGCCACAGCCCGAGGCGCCGAGGAGGGAAACGAGTTCACCCTCGGCAATGTCGAGCGACAGATCCTCGAGAACCTTGGTCTGGCCGTAGTGGGCGGTGATGTTGCGAATGGAAAGTGGCTTGGTCACGGCTGACCTCTATTTGGCAAGGAAGGTGAGGCCCAGGGTGCGTTCGACAATGGCCATGACGGCCACGGTCAGCACCATGAGCAGCACCGAGACCGAAGCGACGGTGGGATCGAAGAACTGCTCCATATGGGCGAGCAACTGGATGGGAAGCGTGGAAATGCCCGGTCCGGTGAGGAAGATCGAGATCGACACGTCATTGACCGAGGTGATGAAGGCCAGGATGAAGGCGGCGATCACGCCCGAGCGGACATTGGGCAAAAGCACGGTGAAGAAGGTTTTGAGCGGCGGCGAACCCAGGCTGATCGCCGCTTCCTCGATGGAGAAATCGAACGAGGCGAGCGAAGCTGAAATCACCCGGATCACATAGGGCAGGATCAGGATCGTGTGGCCGATGATCAGTGACAAGAAGATCGGCGCGTTGAACTGAAAGGCGAGGTTTTTCAAGAGCGAGAAGCCCAGTACCAATTCCGGCACCAGCACCGGCAGCACGAAGAGCGTCGACAGCCAACCCGGAAGCTGGATGCGATAGCGGCTCATGGCATAGGAAGCCGGAATGCCGATCAACAGCGCCACGAAGGTCGAGATCACGGCGACCTGCAGGCTGGTGAGGATGGTGCGGCGGAAGGCGTCGATCTCAAAGATATTCTCGAACCACCTCAGACTAAGCCCCTGTGGCGGGAAGGTGAGATAGGTCGTGTCACTGAGAGCGGCACCCACCACGATGACAAGCGGTCCCACGAGAAACAGGAAGACCAGTGCGGTAAAGCCGATCAGGGCTGGATGGATTTTTGTCGGCATCAGACGGTCATCGGGTTGAGGCGGCGCGCCGCGGCATTCATTGCCATGACGATGGCAATGGTGATCACCACCATGATGGCGGCAATGGTGGAGGCGCTCACCCAATCGAAGGTGACCATGGCCTGCTGATACATCAGTGTACCCATCATCATCACCTGCTCGCCACCGAGCAGTTGGGGCGTCGCATAGGAGGTGAAGCTGCCGGTAAAGACCAGCACGGCGCCGACGATCAGCCCCGGAACGGCCAGCGGCAGGATCACCTGGGTAAAGGTCGCCCAGGAATTGGCGCCGAGCGAGGCGGAAGCCTGGATGAGATCATCGGGAATGGCTTCGAGCACGCCAACAAGGGTAAGCACCATCAGCGGCACGAAGAGATAGACCATGGCAACGATGACCGAGCCCTGCGTGTAGAGCATTTGCAGCGGCTCGCCGATGATCCCGAGATTGATGAGCGTCGAATTCAGAATACCGTTCTTGCCCAGGATAATCAGCCAGGCGAACGAGCGTACGACAACGCCGGTGAGCAGCGGAAAGACTGCGGCGATGATCAGCACGGATTTGAGCCAACCGGGCGCCCGCGACACCACATAGGCTGTGATGAATCCCACGAGGAGCGCGATGGCGGTAACGATCAATGAGACATTGATCGTGCGGAGCAGCACCGTGCGGCGGAAGCCGCTGCCGAAGAAGGCCTGGTAAGTCGCAAATGGTCCGCCCGGCGTTCCGAACGTCGTGTAGATCGTGGCTGCAACGGGAGCAACGAGCCCCAGCAGCACCAGCAGGGTTGCCGGCGAAGCCAGCGTCCAGCCTGCAAAGCGTTTCATCGCCTATGGCCTTTTCCTTGGTGGCCCCTCAACCACCGCTTCAATCGCGCTGCCTTCGCAGCGTCATTCCCGCGGATGCGGGAATCTCGTTTCGCATCCCTAAAGGATTCCCGCTTGCGCGGGAACGATGCCGTAAATTGGCTGTGGATAGTCATTCCGGAGGAGGGCGGGAAACCCGGGGCTTCCCACCCTGATTTGTCTTACATGCCGAAGATTTCGTTCCAGCGATCGACCCAGCCGCCCTTGGCAGCATTGAGCTTGGCGTAGTCGACGCGCTGCAAGCCGGCGATAACATCCGCACCATAGGTCCAGAGCGCGGCCTGTTCCGGGGTCAGGGTGACGGCCTTGTTGACCGGCGCATCAACACCCTGCTCGGCCAGCTGCTGCTGGATTTCCGGAGACAGGATGAAGTTGATGAACTCATAGGCCAGTTCCGGCTCGGCAGCGCCCTTTGGGATGTTGACCGTATTGAGCGTTGCAATCGAACCTTCCGAAAGGTCAGCCCAGACGACGGTCGGAACGGCGGCCTGGATTTGTGCCAGGGTGAAGTCCTGCGCGATGGCCGCGGTGATTTCGCCGGTCGAGAAGAGATTAATCATCTCCGAGCCGGTATTGTAGTTCTTGACCACGTTGGGCTTCAGCGCTTCCACGCCGGCAAAGGCGCCATCGGCATCTTCGAAGGCATCGACGCCCTGGTGATCGCCGGCCTTGAGCACGACCATCGGGCCGGCAGTGGTCGTGATACCCGGCAGCGACAGGGAAGAGGCGAGGTCTTCGCGCCACAGATCGTTCCACGAGGTGATCGGGGTCGTCACCTTGGCGCTGTCATAAACAATGCCGACGCGGCCGATCGAATAGGCCGGGCCATAACCGCCCTGCGGGTCCTGGGCGAGATCGTAGGCGCCTTCAAGATTCGGGAGCTTCGAGCGATCGAGTTTCTGGAACAGGCCCAGTTCGATGCCCTGCTGGCTGAAATTGTCGGTGAAATAGGCCACATCGACGCCAGCGCCATCGCGGATTTGCAGCTTGTTCAGGCGCTCGCCATTATTGCCGGTTTCGAACTGGATTTCGCAGCCGCACTTTTCGCGGAACGGGGCCAGGATGATGGATTCGAGCTTTTCCCCGTTAAAACCCCACCAGGAAATGGTGAGCGTCTTGGTCTGCGCAAAGGCAGGCGTGGCAAAAGCCGCGGTGGCGGCGAGGCCAAGCGCGAGAGTGGTTGCGGCGATACGTGACATGTCTTGTTCCCTGTTCCAGCAGGCTTGGGACCGCTGGTGATTGAGTGTGCTCCCTCGAATTTCAGCCTATTTTTGCGGCCGAGTTAACACAAGACTAATTTGTAGGCTTTCGTCGCAATCCGCATG
Organism: Devosia sp.; assembly: GCA_035565515.1. GTDB lineage: Bacteria > Pseudomonadota > Alphaproteobacteria > Rhizobiales > Devosiaceae > Devosia. Next base: position 8,214 of record DATMSG010000281.1, on the reverse strand, counting down.
AAATCGCTGCTCTATTCCGCGTCGTCCTTAACGGCCTCCATCGAAACATGGGTGCTGGTATGGGCAACATGAGGCAGCGCCGAGATTTTCTCGCCCAACACCTCCCGATAGGCGGCAATGTCCTTGGTGCGGACCTTCAAGAGATAGTCGAAACTCGAGGCGATCATATGCACCTGTTCAACCTCGGGCAGGGCGCGGACGGCCTTGTTGAAAGCCGCCAGTGCGGCCTTGCGGGTATCGGAAAGCTTCACTTCCACAAAGGCGACATGGGGCAGACCCAGGCGTTTGGGATCGATCACGGCGCGATAGCCGAGAATATAGCCTTCGGCCTCCAGGCGCTTGATCCGCGCCTGGCACGGAGTCTTGGAAAGATTGACCCTGCGGCTGAGTTCAGCGACGCTCAAACGGCCGTCGCGCGCGAGTTCGTCGAGTATCTTGCGGTCGATCTGGTCTAAAGTTTCGAAAGTGACGGTTCTCATGGTGCTTTCGCCTGCATATTGTATCGAAATTACCACTGTCGTCGCGAGGCGGCCACATAAATAGGCGAAACGACTTCCTGGCTTCTGGCATTTTAAGGCAATGCTTTTGAGTGCTCTTCCATGACCCACACGACCGCCTTCCGCGACACTATGCGCGCCCGCCTTTATGCGGATGAAAACACCCTCGTCCCGCAGCTGATCGAGGCCACCGGCCTCGATGCGGCGCAGCGCCAGTCCATCTCCGGCCATGCCGAGAAGCTGGTGACCGCAGTTCGCAGCGGCAACAAGCTGGGACTGATGGAAAGCTTCCTCGCCGAATATGGCCTCGCCACCGACGAAGGCGTGGCGCTGATGTCGCTTGCCGAAGCGCTGCTGCGCGTGCCGGATGCGGAAACGGTCGATGCCCTGATCCATGACAAGGTCGGCGGTTCCGACTGGGCCAGTCACTTCGGCGGCTCGTCCAACGCCCTGGTCAATTTCTCCTCCTGGGCGCTGAACCTCACCGCCGACGTGTTGGGCGACCCCGAAGTCGGCCCCCGGAACGCGCTGCACCGCGCCATTGCCCGTCTCGGCGAACCGGTCATCCGCACGGCCGTCGGCCAGGCCATGCGCCTCCTGGGCAGCCAGTTCGTCTTCGGCCGCACCATCGACGAAGCGGTCAGCAACGCGAAAAAGCCTGAGGCCCTCGGCTATCGCTACTCCTACGACATGCTGGGTGAAGCGGCCCGCACTTCGGAAGACGCCGAGCGCTATTTCAAGGCCTATTCCGACGCCATCGCGACGCTCGCCCCGCACTGCACCTCTCCGGCGGTGCGCGACAACCCCGGCATTTCCGTAAAACTCTCGGCGCTGCACCCGCGCTACGAGTTCGCGCAGCGCGAACGTGTTCTTACCGAACTCGTTGATGCAACTCGGAAACTGGCCATCGCCGCCCGTGAAGCCAATATGGGCTTCAACATCGACGCCGAGGAAGCCGACCGCCTCGACCTCTCGATGGAAATCATCGAAGCCGTGCTGGCAACGCCCGAGCTGGCCGGCTGGGAAGGCTTTGGCGTCGTCGTCCAGGCCTATGGCAAGCGCGTGCTGCCGCTGATCGACTGGCTCGAAGCCACGGCGGAAAAGTACGATCGCAAGATCATGGTGCGTCTCGTCAAGGGCGCCTATTGGGACGCCGAAATCAAGCGCGCCCAGGTGCTCGGCCTGCCGGGTTTCCCTGTCTACACCCGCAAGGCCATCACCGACGTCAGCTATATCGCCGCCGCGCGCAAGCTGTTCTCCAAGAAGCGCATCTATCCCCAGTTCGCCTCGCACAACGCTCACACGGCCGCTGCCGTGCTGCATCTCGCCGCCGAAGCAGGCCGTCTCAACGACACCTATGAGTTCCAGCGCCTCCACGGCATGGGCGAGCGCCTGCATGAAGTGCTGCGCACCAACCATGGCACCACAACGCGCATCTACGCCCCGGTCGGCCCGCACAAGGATCTGCTTGCCTATCTCGTGCGGCGCCTCCTCGAAAACGGCGCCAACGGCTCCTTCGTCTATCAGATCGCCGACGAAGACATTCCGGCCGCCAAGGTTGCCGAAGACCCGATCGCGAAGCTCCTCGCCCTCGACACCTTTGCCAACCCCAATATCCCGCTGCCGGACGCGATCTTCGGCGCGCGCCGCAACTCGGCGGGTCTCGACCTGACGGACCCATTGGCCTTCGGTGCCGTGAACGCGGCCCGCGAAACCTTCCGCAAGACCCAATGGCTGGCAAGGCCGCTCCCGGTCGCCGACGCCGCGAGCGAGACCACGCCGGTTATCAACCCGGCCGACCCCACCGACATTGTCGGCCAGGTCGTTTCGGCTTCCGCAGCCGGTGTCACCGCGGCAATCTCCGCCGCCCTCGCCAGCACGTGGTCGCAGACCGCCGTTGGCACCCGCGCCGAACTCCTGCGCAAGACCGCCGACCTCTACGAAGCCAACCGCGCCGAACTTTTCGCGCTGCTGGCCCGTGAGGCAGGAAAATCCTGGGCAGACGCGGTGGCCGAAGTGCGCGAAGCCGTCGACTTCCTGCGCTACTATGCCGCCGAAGCGGAAGCCAAGCCCCTGGCCGCGGCACGCGGACCCTTCGTTGCCATCTCGCCGTGGAATTTCCCGCTTGCCATCTTTTCCGGCCAGATCGCGGCTGCGCTCGTCGCCGGTAATCCGGTGGTGGCAAAGCCAGCGCCGCAGACCCCGTTGATCGCCTTCCGCGCCGTGCAGCTGATGCATGAAGCCGGCATCCCGGCCGACGCCATCCAGCTTATGCCCGGCGGCCCCGATGTCGGCACCGCGCTGACCTCGGATGCGCGCATCGCCGGCGTCGCCTTCACCGGCTCACTGCCGACCGCCCATCGCATCGACCGCGCCATGGCCGAACATGTCGATGCCAGGGCGCCGCTGATCGCCGAAACCGGCGGCCTCAACGCCATGATCGTCGACTCGACCGCGCTGCCCGAACAGGCCGTGCGCGACATCATCGCCTCCGCCTTCCAGTCGGCCGGCCAGCGTTGCTCGGCCCTCCGCGTTCTCTACGTGCAGGAAGATGCCGCCGAGCGGACCATTGAAATGCTCAAGGGCGCGATGGACGAACTGACCCTCGGCAATCCCTGGGATCTCGCCACTGACATCGGCCCGATCATCGATGAGCCGGCGCGCAAGAAAATCGAGACCTATCTGGACGTTAACAAGGCAAAGGTGATTCACGCCCTGAAGGCGCCCGGCGCTGGCACCTTTGTTGCGCCCACAGTCGTAAAGGTCGGTGGTATCGGCGAAATTCCCGAAGAAATCTTTGGACCCGTGCTGCACATCGCAACCTTCAAGGCCGACGAGCTCGACAGCGTCATCGACGCCATCAACGCCTCTGGCTATGGCCTTACCTTCGGCATGCACACCCGCATTTCGAGCCGCGTGAAGAAGGTCTCGGCCGCGGTCCATGCCGGCAATATCTACATCAACCGCAATCAGATCGGCGCCGTCGTCGGCTCCCAGCCTTTTGGTGGTGAAGGCCTGTCCGGCACCGGCCCCAAGGCTGGCGGCCCGAACTACCTGCCGCGCTTCACCCAGGGACATGCGCCGCTGCAATCCACCGCGGAAACGCTGCCCGGCCCGACGGGTGAAAGCAATGTGCTCCACGTCTCGCCGCGCGGCACTCTGCTGTGCCTCGGCCCGACCGAAGCCGACATTTCGGCGCAGAAGGTCACGGCCGGCCAGGCCGGTTGCGTGCCGCTGGTCGCTTCGCTCGACAAGGATATATTGGCCGTTGCTGCCACCTTCGAAGCCGTCGCCTGGTTCGGCGATGACGCGACGCTATCGACGATCCGCAAGACTCTTGCCGGTCGCGATGGCCCCATCCTGCCGATCCTGACCACCACCGATGCCGTCGCCCGCTTGCAGCATGAGCGTCATGTCTGCATCGACACCACAGCGGCCGGCGGCAACGCCACGCTCATCGCCACGGCAAGCTAACACCCTCACCCGATCGCGCGCCGGATGAGGGGGGCAGGCACCAAGCGGAAGGCCCGCGGTCAACACCGCGGGCCTCTTGATTCTCTACCTGAACGTCAGCTTCAGCGCGCAGCAACCGCCGCAGCCAGTTTGGCCGGGATCGACAGCACTGCTTTGATCTCCGCCACGCGCTCGGGCGTATAAAACCCCGCCTCGTGCAGCATATTGACCGTGCCAACCAGTTCGCCGCCAAGGATGACGGGCATGTTCACTACCGACTGGCAGCCGAGCGAGTTGATCAGCTCATAGTCCGCAAACACCTTGGCGATGTCTTCGATGGTGTTGGCGACGAAATAGGCGTGCTGCTTGTGCACGATGTCGAACCAGGCATCATAGTGGATCGGCTTGGTGCCCGATGTTGGGTAGCTGACGGCATCGCTGGTATAGGCGCGGCGGGCCAGTTCGTTTTCCATGTCGACGGTCATATAGGTGAAAAGCTTCACCCCGACGGTGGCTTCGGTCAGCGTCTGCAGCGCGGCAAACGCCGCCTCAACACCCTTTGCCTCGGCAATAGCTGCGTCAAAAGCAGCGAGGGCGGTGGAATGGTCAGTCATTCGAATAGTCCTTGGTCTAAAAATCAGGCAGCCGTCGCGGCGAGCAGTTCGCGCGAATAGGGCTCCTTGAGGTCGCCCCGCTTGAGCTGGGCAACATCGGCAATCTCGACGATTTTGCCATGGCGCATCACGGCGAGGCGGTCGCAGAGGAAGCTCACGACGGGCAGGTTATGCGTCACCATCAGGAAGGTGAGGTTCTGTTCCCGGCGCAGGCGCTTGAGGAGGTTCAGGATTTCCGCCTGCACCGAGACGTCGAGCGCCGAGGTCGGCTCATCGAGCAGCAACACCTTGGGTTCAAGCATCAGCGCCCGTGCAATCGCGACACGCTGGCGCTGCCCGCCCGAAAGCTGGTGCGGGAAGCGGAAGCGGAAGCGCTGGTCGAGCCCGACCTGCTTGAGCACGGCCTCAACCCGCTCGCCGCGATTGCCGATGCCATGAATGGCCAGCGGCTCGGAGAGGGCGGAATCGATCGTCTTGCGCGGATGCAGCGAACCATAGGGGTCCTGGAACACCATCTGCACGGTGCGCGACACATTGCGATCAACCCCATGCGTCCGCGGCTTGCCCAGCACGGAAATTTCGCCGGTCCATTCCGGAGCAAGCCCGGCAATGGCGCGCAAAATCGTCGATTTGCCCGAGCCGCTTTCGCCAACGAGGGCAAAGCTTTCGCCTTCCGGCACATCGAGGTTCACCCCATGCACGACCTTGGTGTCGCCATAGGAAATGTCGAGGTTTTTGAGGGTAAGTGCGCTCATGTGCCCGCCCATTGTGTCCGGTCGAGCACCGGCAATTCGTCGCGTGTTTCGTCAATCACCGGCATGGCGGCCAGCAGGCCCCGCGTATAGGGGTGCTGTGCCTTGTCAAGCTGCCCAGCCGCGCATTCTTCCACCACGCGCCCGGCATTCATCACCAGGATCCGGTCGCAATAGCGGCTGACGAGCGCCAGATCGTGGCTGATCAGGATCAGCCCCATGCCTTTCCGCGTGACGAGATCGTCGATGATATCGAGCACCTGCGCCTGAACGGAAACGTCGAGCGCCGAAGTCGGCTCGTCGGCAATCAGCAGTTCAGGCTCGGGGATCAGCATCATGGCGATCATGATGCGCTGGCCCATGCCGCCCGAAACCTCGTGCGGATAGAGCTTTGCTACGCGCTCAGGATCGTTGATGCGCACGGCCGTGAGCATGTCGAGAATGCGCTGCTGCACTTCCTTGCGACCGAGCTTCTGGTGCGTCACCAGCGCTTCGGCAATCTGCTCGCCCACGGTCATCACCGGATTGAGCGAGAATTTCGGGTCCTGCATGACCATGGAAATGCGGGCGCCTCGAATGGCGCGCATCTGCTTTTCGTTCTGGTCGAGGATGTCGATCCCCTCAAACCGCAGCTTGTCGGCGGTCACCTCGCCCGGCTTGCGGATGAGTTTGAGGATCGAGCGGCCAGTCATCGACTTGCCCGATCCGCTTTCGCCCACAATGCCCAGCCGCTCGCGACCGAGCGTGAAGGAGAGGCCCTTCACGACATCGACGCGCCCGGAATGCGTGGGAAACGAAACCCGCAGATTTTCGACTTCGAGCAGGGGAGCGCTCATGATTTGCCCTCGCTCTTGGGATCAAGCACATCGCGCAGACCATCGCCGAGGAAGCAGAAGCCGAGCGAGACGATGATGATGGCAAAGCCGGGCATGGTCGCGACCCACCACTGATCGAGAATGAAGGTGCGGCCACGCGAAATCATCGCGCCCCATTCGGGCAGCGGCGGCTGCGCACCGAGGCCGATAAAGCCCAGGCCCGCCGCGGTCAGGATCACACCGGCCATGTCGAGCGTCACGCGCACGATCATCGACGAGGTACAAAGTGGCAATATGTGCTGCACGATCACGCGGATCGGCCCGCCACCAGCCAACTGAACCGCGGAAATATATTCGGCATTGCGAATGGTCAGCGTTTCGGCGCGCGCGATGCGCGCATAGGCCGGCCATGAGGTGATGGCGATGGCGATGATGGCATTGTTGATACCTGGCCCGAGCGCCGCCACGAATGCCAGCGCCAGGATCAGTTTGGGCAGCGACAGGAAGATGTCGGTAAAGCCCATCAGGATTTTATCGACCCAACCGCCGAAATAGCCGGCAATGGCCCCAATGAGCAGGCCAAGCGGCGCCGAGATCAGCGCCACCAGCAAGACGATGGTGAGAGTGATCTGCGAACCCCAGACCACGCGGGAGAAGATATCGCGGCCAAGCTCATCCGTGCCCATCCAGTTGGTGCCCGAAGGCGGCAGAAGGCGTTGGCTCAGGTTCTGCCCGGTCGGCGAAAACGGCGCGATCCACGGCGCAAACAGCGCCGTCAGCAGCAAGACGAGGATGATGACCCCGCCCAGCACCGACAGCGGATTGCGGAGGAGGGCGGTGAACACGCGATAGGCGCGGCCGGCATTGGCCTGCCATCGCGAAGTGGGGGAATCGGCGAGAAGCCAGGCGCGGGAAAAACTCATCAGCGAGCCCTCGGATCGAGGACGCGATAGAGCACGTCCGAAACTTTATTGATGACGATGAAAACGGCGCCGATGACCAGCGTCGAGCCGAGCACGGCATTCATGTCGGCATTGAGCAGTGCCGTTGTCAGGTAATTACCGATGCCGGGCCAGGAGAACACGGTCTCGATCATCACCGAGCCTTCGAGGAGGCCGGCATAAGAGAGGCCGATGACCGTGATCAGCGGCACGCGAATGGGATTAAAAGCATGGCGCCAGATGACGATCCGCTCCGGCACGCCTTTGACGCGGGCCGTGGTGACGAATTCCTGGCTCAATTGATCGAGCATGAAGCTGCGCGTCATGCGGGCGATATAGGCAAGGCTGAAAAAGCCCAGGACCGACGCCGGCAGCACGATGTGCCACAACGCATTCCAGAAAATGTCGAACTCGCCCTGCACGAGACTGTCGATCAGGATCATGCCCGTGATGGGCGTAACAAGACCATCATAGAAAATGTCGAGCCGGCCCGGCCCGCCGACCCAGCGCAGGCGCGCATAGAAGACGGCAAGGCCGACGAGCCCGAGCCAAAAGGCCGGCACCGAATAGCCGAGCAGGCCCACTACGCGAATGGCCTGATCGAGCCAGCTACCCTGACGCGCCGCAGCCGTGACGCCGAGCGGCACGCCGATAGCGACGCCGATCAGAATACCCAGCGTTGCCATTTCAAACGTCGCGGGGAAAAACCGGCTGAGATCGTCGGCTACGTCGCGGCCGGTCGAAACCGATCGCCCGAGATCGCCCGTAAACACGTTCATCACATAGGAGAAGAACTGTTCGTAGAGCGGCCGATCGAGCCCCATGGCGATCTTGGCTGCATCATATTGCGCCTGCGTCGCGCGGTCGCCGACCACGGCCAGCACCGGATCGATCGGGATCACCCGCCCGATGAAGAAGGTGATGGCGAGCAGGCCCAAAAAAGTGAGGAAAAGCGTAACGAGAAAGGTCGCGATAGCGCCGATCTGCCGCCTGGCACGCTTGCCCGATAGTTTTTCTGGTGTTGGCGAGGTCAGCGCCGGCTGTTCAGTCGTCACACGAAATCCTCTTGCAAGAACAAAGTATTATCGCCGCGGGCCGACTGCCTCGCGGGTTGCAAAACCTTCACATTTCCCTTTCACCAT
>DATMSG010000280.1:0-11614 GCA_035565515.1 Devosia sp. | reverse complement strand
GGCTCGCCCCGTCGAACACAATGCCGAAGGTGCGGCCGCCGGGCGCATTGCGCTCTCCCAGATGCACGGCCAGCACTTTTTCCTGAGCCGCAAGAATAGTTTCCACCGGCAGGCGTTCCAGAGCCGCCCGGTCCCCCGTCTCGACGCCGGCCCGGGCGAGAAAATCCTGCGCCAGCGCCGCGGCCGTATCGCGCGCGATGATCCGGCTGGCCGGCCCGCTCATCAGCCAGGCGCGGCGATAGAGATGGGCGATGCCATCGACCCCGAACAGCGCCGAAATGGTGAAGGACCCCGAAGACATGCCCACCAGCGTGACATTGTCGGGATCGCCACCAAACGCGGCGATATTGTCGCGCACCCAGCCCAGGGCGGCGATGAAATCGAGCATGCCCCGATTGGCCGCGGCATAATCGGGACCAAAGGCCGCGCCCAGATGCAGGAAGCCCAGCGCGCCGACACGCATATTGGGCCGCACGAGCACTACGTCGCCGCGCCGGGCAAAACCGGCCTCGTCGTGGAAAGTGCCGTGCGCCGCGCCGCCCTGAAAGCCACCGCCAAAGGCGTGGACGATCACCGGGCGCCGCTTGCCGTCCGCAGCGGGCGTGAAAATATTGAGATTGAGGCAGTCTTCGCCGGTTTCAAACCCCTCGCCCCGCGGCGCCCAGGCGGGCATTGGCCGCACGGTCTGGGGCGGCGCCAACCCATAGCGGCCCGCGTCCACCATGCCGCGATTTTCATGCGGCACCGGTGGCTTGAACCGCAATGACCCGACCGGCGGCTCGGCATAGCGGATGCCGGCAAACCGGTCGCCTTGCTCATTGCGGGTGCCGCGATAGATCGCCTCGCGGCTGGCAACCTCGATGATTTCTGGCGCGCTCATGCCGCCACGGCCTTGTCCAGCAGATGGCAGGCCGCGCGCTGGCCATTGCCGATCTCGCGCATGGCCGGTTTTTCGCTGGCGCAGCGCTCGAAGGCATGCGGACAGCGCGTGCGAAAGGCGCAACCGCTGGGCACGGCATGGGCGCTGGGAATTTCACCGGAAAGCCGGGCTCTTTGCCCGCTTCCCTTGCCCGGAACGGAGGCAAGGAGGGCTTTGGTATAGGGATGCGCCGGCGCGTTATAGATGCGGTCGCGCGGTCCCTGTTCGACGATTTCGCCCAGATACATCACCCCGATTTCGTCGCACATGAACTGCACGACGCGCAGGTCGTGCGAGATGAACAGCATTGTGGTGCCGTGCCGGTCCTGCAGGTCGCGCATCAGGTTGAGCACCTGCGCCTGCACGGAAACGTCGAGCGCGCTGACCGGCTCATCGGCCACGATCAGGTCGGGATTGGTCGAGAGCGCCCGCGCAATGGCGATGCGTTGCCGCTGCCCGCCGGAAAATTCATGCAGGTAGCGGTCGAGCGCCGCACGCGGCAGGCTCACTTCCGCCAGCAGCCGCTCCGCCACTTTCAACTGCTCGGCCGCCGTGCCGATCCCATGCACGAATTGGGGCTCGACCAGCGTCTCGCGCACGCTCATGCGCGGATTGAGCGAGCCGAACGGATCCTGAAAGATCATCTGCATATGCCGCCGCTCGCGGCGCAGATCGGACGCTGAAAGGGCCGACAGATCGCGCCCGCGAAATGCAATCCTGCCCGCGGTCGGCTCGACCAGCCGCAGGACCAGCCGCGCCGTGGTGGATTTGCCCGAGCCCGACTCGCCGACAAGACCGAAGGTCTTGCCGCGCGGGATCGTGAAGCTGACATCGCGCACAGCTTTGACGGTCTTGAAGCTCTTCGACAGGCCCGAAACGGACAGCATGGTTTCAGTGGTCATGCGCCTGCCTCCAGCGGGTGCCAGCACCGCACATCGGTATGGCTGAGTGTTTCCAGATGCGGGCGCGTCCGGCATTTTTCATCCGCCCGGCCGCAGCGCGGGGCGAAACGGCAGCCCTCGGGCCATTGCCCCACCGGCGGCACCGTGCCCAGGATCGGCGTCAGCCGCGTGCGCCCATCGTCATGCGCGGGCACGGCATCGATCAGGCCGCGCGCATAGGGATGGGATGGGCGGCGCGTAATATCGGCACTCTCGCCGCGCTCGACGACATCGCCGGCATACATGACCACGGCGCGATCGCAGAAATCGCCGACGACTTCGAGGTCATGGGTGATGAACAGCATGGCGAGATCCAATTCGCGCCGCATGTCCTCGAGGAGATCGAGCACCTGGGCCTGAATGGTCACATCGAGCGCCGTGGTCGGCTCGTCGGCAATGACCAGCGAGGGGCCGCAGGAAATCGCCAGGGCGATCATGACGCGCTGCCGCATGCCGCCGGACAATTCGTGCACATAGCCCTTCAGAATATCGCGGGCGCGGGGAATGCCGACGCGATCGAGCAGTTCCGCCGCCCGCTGCGTTGCCGCCGATTGGCTGAGACCGAGATTGTGCTTGAGCGTATCGGTCATCTGCCGGCCGATACTCAGGGTCGGATGCAGCGCCGTCATCGGCTCCTGGAAAATAAAGCCCATATGCCGGCCGCACAGTCTCCTGCGCTCTTTCGGGCCAAGCGCGGAAATCTCCTGCCCATTGAGCACGATGCGCCCGCCGATAACGGCATTTTCGGGGGCAATGCCCATGATGGCGCTGGCGGTGATGGATTTCCCGCACCCGCTCTCGCCCACCAGTGCCACGGCCTCGCCCTGGCGGATGGAAAAGGAGACATCGGTGACGATGGGCAAAAGCCCGTCGGCATTGCGGAAGGAGAGGCTGAGATTTTCGACCTCGAGAACCGTCCGGCGCTGGGCCGGCGGCACCGCGATTTCGGCCGGCATTGGGGCACTATGCGCGCTCATTGATAACGTATCCGGGGATCGAGAATGGCATAGATGAGGTCGATGAGCAGGTTGAGCACCGCCAGCACCAGCGAGATGGTCAAAACCCCGCCTTCCACCAGCGGATAGTCGCGCCGGCCGACCGCCTCGACCAGCATGCGGCCGAGACCGGGCAGGGCAAAGATGATCTCGATGGCGACAGCCCCACCCAGCATATAGCCGGCCGAAAGACCGGCCACGGTCACCACCGGCATGGCGGCGGTGCGCATGGCATAGCGGCCGAGGACCGTGGTTTCCGGCAGGCCCTGAGCCCGGGCCGTGGTGATATAGGGCTCGTTGAGCACATCGAGCATGGAGGAGCGCATCATGCGCGTCATCAAGGCCGATTGGCGGACGCCCAGCGCCAGCGCGGGCAGGAAAATGGTGGCGCCAAAGGCGATGATCCCGGCATCGGGCGGATTGTAGCCGGCCACCGGAAACCAGCGCAGCGTCACGGCAAACACGAAGATCAGCAGCAGCGCGAACCAGAATTCGGGCAGCGAAATGCCGAGCACCGCCGTCGTCACCACGCCCCGGTCGATCGGCTTGTTCCGGTTCATCGCCGAAACCAGCCCCAACGTCACCCCGATGACCACGGCCAGCACCAGCGCCACCGCCGTCAGCAGAATGGTGACGGTGGCATAGCGCGGGATGATCTGCATCACGGGCTCGCGGAAGAAGATCGAATTGCCCAGATCGAGCGTCAAAATCCCCTTGAGCCAGAGCACGAACTGCATCCAGACCGGCTGGTCGAGCCCCAATTGCGTGCGCAGCGCCGCGATCTGTTCGGGCGTTGCCTGATCGCCCAGCATCATGCCGGCCGGATCGCCGGGCGAGAGGCGCAGCAGCAGGAAAACGAGGATCAGCGGCACGAAGATCGTGGGCAGGATCAGGAGGAAACGTTTGAAGAGATAGCGCAGCATGTCAGCGCCTCCGGGCCAGGCGCGGATCGAGAACGTCGCGCAAGCTGTCGCCCAAGAGATTGAGCGCGAGAATGGTGAGCATCAGTGCCAGGCCCGGAAACAGCACGATCCAGGGGGCCTGCGAAATATAGTTGCGCGCCTCGGTCAGGGCATTGCCCCAGCTCAGTTCCTTGGGGCCGATCCCCACACCGATAAAGCTCAGTCCGGCTTCGCCCAGAACGGCCGCCGAGAAAATGAAGGAGGCCTGCACGAGGATGGGCGAGGACACGGCGGGCAGAATATAGCGGGTGAAGAGCCGCAGCGTCGGCACGCCCACCGAGCGGGCCGCCTCGATCATCTGCAATTCGCGCACCACCAGCACCTGCCCGCGCACGATCCGCAGCGACGGCGCGATCAGCACGATGGACAGCGAGGTGATCACCGTCGTCATCGACGGCCCCATGATCCCGGCCGCGGCCGTGGCCAGGACGATGCCGGGAAAGGCCATCAACCCATCGACGAGGCGCATCAGCACCACATCGACCTGGCGGTAAAAACCGGAAATGGCGCCCAAGACGACCGCAATGCCCATGGAAATCACGGTGACGACGAGGCCGACCAGCAGCGAGGTGCGGCCGCCATGCAGCACCATCTTGAACATGTCGCGCCCAAGATTGTCCGTGCCGAAGAAATGTTCGAGCCCGGGTGGAATGAAACGGTCGGCAGGGCTGACCTTGAGCGGATTGCCCGGCGCCAGAAGCGGCGCCAGGATCGCACTGAGGCTCAGGATCACCAGCGCCGCGATGGAAACCACCGCTGTCGGGTTCGCCATTAGCCGCTGCCAGACCGACTTGTTGGTGGTGACGAAGACTTCTTCGTCACCACCGGTCAGGCGGTCGGGAGATGTCGCCTGAGTGATGCTCATGCTCAGGTCGCCGCCGGGGGTGCGACATTATAGAGGTCGTAGCCGCGCGAGGGCACGCGAGCCGGGTTACCCACGCCCTTGCGGATGCCATACATATTGGCTTCCGTGCCATATTTGATCCAGGGGAACTGGTCATAGGCGAGCGTATGCACCTGCTCGAACAGCGCCTTGCGCTCGGCCGGGTCGATCGTGGTCGCCAGCTTGTCCATCAGCTCCATCTTTTCCGGATCGGTCCAGAAGCCGGGATAGCTCGGATTGAGGAAAGCGATCGAGGTCGGATCGACATAGGTCGGCAGGAAGCTCGAAAAGGCGTCCATCTGGGCAGCATCGGCGCGGGCTTGGATGTAGTTGGCCATCGGCGATTCGACGATTTCCACGTTGATCCCATATTCCTCGAGCTGCTGGGAGGCGGTGATCGCGGTCAAGAAATGCTTCTGATACTGCTCGGAAGCCACCAGCCAGCGGATCGGCTCGCCCTTATAGTTCGAAGCGGCCAGATATTCCTTCACCTTGTCGGGATTGGGCGTGCCAAAACCCTCGGGAACGCCCGCGGTCGTATACCAGAACGAGTTGGGATCGGGAATCCAGCTCGGATCGAGCGTATAGAATTCGGGATTGCCGACCGAAGCGAGCATGACCGAATCCATTTCCAGCGCGTAATAGATGGCGCGGCGCAGGTTGACGTCGGCGGCGACGCCCTCCTTGGTGTTGAACACCACGGCCAGCGACTGGTTGTTGGGCACCACCACAGCTTCGGTATTCGCATCGTTCTGCAGCGCATCGTAGAAATCGGACGGCATTTCCATGGCGATGTCGATTTCGCCGGTGATCAGCGAATCGCGGCGCACCGAGGCTTCCGGCATCAGGCGCAGATTGATCACATCGGCATAGGCATGCTTGGCGCCCGAAAAGGCCGAGGAGGGCTCGCTGCGGCTCTGATAGTCATCCCAGCGCGTCAGGGTGGCGCCCTGGTCCGGCTGATAGGAGGTCAGCGTATAGGGCCCGGTGCAATCAAGGCCCTTCGTGGCCTCGGTGGGGGAGGCGCCTTCGAGAGACGCTGCCGACATGATCACCGCCTGCGCGCCGGACAGGAGACCGGGCAGGATCGGCGAGGGACTGGTGAGTTCGAACACCACCGTCTTGTCATCGGGCGCGGTGATGCTCGCAACCGCATTCTTGAAGGCCGCGCCGATACCGGCCGATTCCTTGAAGCGTTCGAGCGAGGCCACGACGTCGGCCGAGGTCAGCGCCGCGCCGGAATGGAATTTCAGCCCCTCGCGAAGCGTGACGGTCAGCGTCTTGCCGTCTTCGCTATAGGAAAAGGCATCGGCGAGGACCGGCTGCGGCGTCCAGGCTTCATCGGTGCCGAAAAGCGCCTCGCACACGACCGAAGCCGTCATCCAGTTGACGCCGAACGTGGTGACCACCGGATCGGGCGACGGGGCCATCTGCGAAATGCCGACGCGCAGCGTGCCGCCCTGGACAAGGTCCTGAGCCGCCACCGGCCCGGCCAATACGGCGATGGATGCGCCGGCCAGCAAGGCCCCGCGCAGTGTTGGTCTGAAATTCATTGTTTCCTCCCTGATTGCTTCATTTGGCAGATTGCAGAACCCGGCGGGACAAGGCGTCCTCGTCCGGTTCGACCGGGACCCGGATCTCCATGCCGAGCACGAGATAGCTGAGGCACTTGCCATGCGTATCGACGGCAAGGCTCGAATTGACGCCGCCTTCGAGCGCGTCCTCGATGACGAAATTGAGCGCCCCCAGCAGCGGCAATTCATAGCGCCGCACTTCGGTAACCCCGCGATGGGCAAAGAGCGCGGCAACGCGTTCGGCCGTCACCTCTTCGAGCAGGACCGGCCAGTGCTTCTGGTCATAGGCGATGATGTTGACATTGAGCCGATTGCCCTTGTCGCCGGAGCGGCCATGGGCAATGGCGTGGAGCGGAATGGAACCGGGAATGGTCACGACGCCTCTCCCGCAAAATGGAACACCGGCTGCACCAAGTGGCGCGGCACCAGATGCGAGAGCGTCCGCACCCGCGGTTTGACGCTCTGCCGAACCCCGCCCCCACCGGCCGGACCGCAGCAATAAAGCGCATTCACTTCCTGCACCGCCCGCTCGACATCGCGCTGCGAGGTGCCGCCAAAGGCAAAGCGCACGCGATAGTCACCGGCCGCATTGCCGCCGAACTCGGCCAGGAGGTCACCGCGATCGGAATCGAAGGCGCTGACCGTCCCGAAAATATCGGCGCGGTGTCGCACCGGCAGATCGCGGCGCCGGATGCGCTCGCCGATCGTCGTTACTGCGAGCTTGGCCCGCGCCAGGGCATTGGGCCCGGCATAGGAAATCTCGGCCTCGCCCAGCCAATCGCCGAAATAGCTGACCGTCGCCTTGAGCTTTTCGGGCGCCGGGTGCCCCTTCGCCCCCGCGACCCTTACCCGGTCCGGCCCGACCTGCGTCAGCTCGACCTGGGAAATATCGAGTGTCACATCCGGGGTCAGATAGGCCGCCGGATCATGAATTTCATAGAGCAATTGCTCCTTGACGGTCCGCAGATCGACCAGCCCGCCCGTGCCCGGGGCCTTGGTGATGACGAAGCTGCCATCGCTGTCGACCTCGGCAATGGGAAAGCCGATATTGGCGGTATCGGGCACATCCTTTACTCCGGGATCGGCAAAGAAGCCGCCGCTGACCTGCGATCCGCATTCGAGCAGATGCCCGGCCAGCGTTCCCGCCGCGATCCGGTCGAGATCGTCCCAGCCCCAGCCGAAATGCGCCACCAGCGGCCCGAGCGCCAGCGCCGGATCGGCGACGCGTCCGGTCACCACTACCTGCGCCCCCGCCGAGATCGCCCCGGCAATTGCCGCCGCGCCCATATAGGCGTTGATCGCAATCACATCGCCATCGAGATCGGGCAGGCGCCCGTCGCCGTCCCAGCGCTCGGTTTTGGACAGGTCCACGCGCCCGACGAGATCGTCCCCGCCGACAATGGCAATGCGCAGCGCGCCCAGCCCCAGCCGATCGGCCAATGCCTGGATCGCTGCCGCAGCCGCAGGCGGATTGGCCTGCCCGAAATTTCCCACAACGACAATGCCGCTCGCGACGCATTGCGCCAGCACCGGCTCCAGCAGATCGTCCAGCAGCGGCTCATAGCCCCGGCGCGCATCCTGGCGCTTGGCGATCTGCCCCAGTGCCAGCGTGCGCTCCCCAAGCGTTTCAAAAATCACCGCGCCGCCCTCGCCGGCGGCAGCGATTGCCGCCACCACCGATTGCGGCGCGTCGATACGATCGCCCGAAAAACCTGCGCCACTGCCGATGCGATACAAGAGGATCCTCCCTGATCGCCATTATCATTGATGTCATTATCGATAATGTCAACGATGATTGTCGGCCTGTGCAAATGTCGCTAGATTGATGCGGTCGAACAGCCGGAGTCGCCTCCTAGATGCGCGTTGCCAAGCCCTTGTCAGATCAGTCGAAAAGCTGGGATGCCGTCTTTCGGGACATGCAGCGCCAGATCATTGCCGGCCAATTGCGGCCACGCGAACGCCTGGTCGAGGACGAGATCATCGCCCGCACCGGCGCCACCCGCCACGCCGTGCGCCGCGCCTTCGACGAATTGGAACGCATGGGCCTCGTCATCCGCCAGCCCAACAAGGGCGTGCAGGTGCGCGATTATTCGATCGTCGAGATCGAAGAGCTCTACGAAATCCGCGAATGCCTCGAAACCCGCGCCGCCGCCCGCTTCAACCGCCCGGCCAGCGCCGAACTCATCGCGCAACTGACCGACATCGCCACCCGCCACCGCGAAGCCTCCCGCGAGCAGCGCTTTGCCGAGGTCTTTTCGCTCAATAACAGCTTTCACGAAGTGCTCTACCGCGCCGCCGGCAACCAACAGCTCGCCGACGCCATCCTGCACTATACCTTTGCCACGCACCCCATCCGCACCCGCGCCTTCCCGAGCGAAGAACTGCGCGAAATCGCCATTGCCGAGCATTTTGCCATGATCGAGGTCATCGGCCGCGGCGACGGCACCGCGCTTGCCGGCATCATCCGCTCGCACATCCAGCGGCCCAAGGATTTTTACCTCAAAGCCACCTACATCCAGGGCGCCCTTTAGGACGGCAGGGATAAGAACCAGGCGACGAGTTCGGCCGAATTGGCGACCCCCACCGACCGGGCCAGCCGCAGCCGATGCGCCTCGACCGTCCGCCGCGACAGGCCCACCTCTTGGGCAATCGCCGCATTGGTCTTGCCCTGCGCCACCAGCGTCAGAATCTGCCGCTGCCGCCCGGTCAGCTTCAGGGTCGATTGCGTCACCGGCCGGCTCATCGGCTCGAAGCAATAAAGCGCCGCCGCAAACGGATCGCTGCGGTCGCGCGAGCGCCCATTGACCCGGCACCAGAAGCGCTTGCCGTCTGCCCCGGCCATGATCCGTTCGTCATGATAGACCGCCCCGCCCGGCAGGTGATGGCGCCACATTTCCCCCGTCCGCACAAAATCGGCGACCGCCGGATAAAGCCGGGAAAAACTGGCATCCACCAGTTCCGCCCGCCCATAGCCGAACAGCGCCGCAAACTCCTCGTTGCAGTCGCGAATGATGCGATGGGTGGCAAAAACCATGGGCACCGGAATGTCGGCCAGGGCAAAAGTGAGGGCTGCAGTCATGCCGTACAAATACGACTAACCGTTTTTCCAGGGCAAGACCTAGCGTTTGGCCAAGACCAAAACGAGGAGGGGAAACGGATGCGAAAAGTCCGATCCACCGTGGCCGAGGCGCTCGAAAACACCCTGCGCGACGGCATGACCATCATGTCTGGCGGCTTCGGCCTTTGCGGCATTCCCGAAGCCCTGATCCAGGGCATAGAGCGCTCCGGCGCCAGGGGCCTGACCGTCATTTCCAACAATGCCGGCATCGACGGGGTGGGCCTGGGGCGTCTGCTCGCCACCCGCCAGATCAGGAAAATGATCTCCTCCTATGTGGGTGAAAACAAGCTTTTCGCCGAGCAATATCTTTCGGGCGACCTCGAGCTGGAATTCAACCCTCAAGGCACGCTCGCCGAGCGTATCCGCGCCGGCGGCGCCGGCATTCCGGCCTTTTTCACCAAGACCGGCGTCGGCACGATGATCGCCGAAGGCAAGGAAATCCGCCGTTTCGGCGAGGACGACTATGTGATGGAAACCGGCCTCGTCGCCGATCTTTCCCTGGTCCATGCCTTCAAGGGCGATCACGAAGGCAATCTCGTCTATCGCATGACCGCCCGCAATTTTAATCCCATGATGGCGAGCGCGGGCAAGATCACCATTGCCGAGGTCGAACACCTCGTCCCCACCGGCAGCATCGATCCCGACCACATCCACACGCCGGGCATTTTCGTCGATCGCCTGGTCCATGTGCCGGACCCAACCAAACATATCGAGCAGCGCACCCTGCGCCAGCGTGAGGGGGAGATTGCCTGATGGCCTGGACCCGCGAACAGATGGCCGCCCGCGCCGCCAGGGAACTGCGCGACGGCTTTTACGTCAATCTGGGCATCGGCATTCCGACGCTCGTCGCCAATTTCATTCCCCCCGGCATGGATGTGCGTCTGCAAAGCGAAAACGGCATGCTCGGCATGGGGCCCTTCCCCTATCCGGGCGAGGAAGACGCCGATCTCATCAATGCGGGCAAGCAGACCATCACCACCCTGCCCGAAACCAGCTTCTTTTCCAGCGCCGACAGTTTTGGCATGATCCGCGGCGGCCATATCGACCTCTCCATTCTCGGCGCCATGCAGGTGGCCGAAAACGGCGACCTCGCCAATTGGATGATCCCGGGCAAGATGGTGAAGGGCATGGGCGGCGCCATGGATCTCGTCGCTGGCGTCAAGCGTGTCGTCGTGGTCATGGAGCACGAAGCCAAGGGCCAGGCCAAATTGCTTCGGCAATGCACCCTGCCCCTGACCGGCCAGCGCGTCGCCGATCTCGTCATCACCGATCTCGGCGTTTTCGCCCTGGCCCGGCGCGGCGAGCCGGATATGCGTCTCATCGAACTGGCCGAGGGCGTCAGCCTTGACGAAATCGCCGCCAAGACCGAAGCGCGTTTCACCATTGCCCTGGGAGAACAGGCTGCATGAGCGACATCGTCATCGTCAGTGCCGCCCGCACCCCCGTCGGCAGCTTTCTGGGCAGCTTTGCCACCACTCCGGCCCATGAGCTGGGCGCCGCGGCCATTTCCGCGGCCCTCACGCGGGCCGGCATCTCCCCCGGTGAGGTGGATGAAGTCATTCTCGGCCAGGTGCTCACGGCCGGCGCCGGCCAGAACCCGGCGCGTCAGGCCGCAATGAAGGCGGGAATCGCCCAATCGGCGACCGCCTTCAACATCAATCAGGTCTGTGGCTCGGGCCTCCGCGCCGTCGCCCTCGGCATGCAGCAGATTGCCTCGGGCGATGCAAAGATCATCGTCGCCGGCGGGCAGGAATCCATGTCCCTCTCGCCCCATTGCCAGAACCTGCGGGCCGGCACCAGGATGGGCCCGGTTACCCTCCTCGATACCATGCTCAGTGAAGGCCTCACCGACGCCTTTGGCGGCTATCACATGGGCATCACCGCCGAAAACGTCGCGAAAGAATTCGGCATTTCCCGTGCGGATCAGGACGCCCTGGCCCTTGCCAGCCAGCACAAGGCCGCCGCCGCCCAGGCCGAGGGGCGCTTCGATCGCGAAATCACCCCCGTCACCATCAAAACCCGCAAGGGCGAGGTGACCGTCACGCGCGACGAACATATTCGCGCCGACGCCAATGCCGAGGCCCTCACCAAGCTGCGCCCCGCCTTCGATCCCACTGGCAGCGTTACCGCGGGCAATGCCTCCGGCCTCAATGACGGGGCCGCCGCGCTCGTGCTGATGAGCGCCACCGAAGCCAGCCGCCGGGGTCTCGCCCCCCTCGCCC
>DATMSG010000279.1:0-9450 GCA_035565515.1 Devosia sp. | reverse complement strand
GGAGCTCTGCGAGACTGCGCTGTGCACCGTCGCCGTGCCCGAGATGTTCCGCTACTGGCTGATGGGCGGCCGTATTTCCGTCGGCTTCCTGGGTGCGGCCCAGCTCGACCGCTTCGGCAATATCAACACCACCGTCATCGGTGATTATCATCATCCCAAGGTGCGTCTGCCCGGTGGCGGTGGTGCGCCCGAGATCGCCGCCTCTTGCGGCGAGATCTACATCACGCTCAAGCAGGCCACCCGCTCGATGGTCGACAAGATCGATTTCTACACCTCGTTCGGCCATGGTGAAGGTGGCGATCACCGCCAGCGCCTGGGGCTCAAGACCAAGGGGCCGACGCTGCTGATCACCGATCTGGCGATCTGGCGCCCCGATCACGAGACCAAGGAATTTGTGGTGCGGTCCCTGCATCGCGGCGTTACCCGCGAGATGGTGCAGGAAACGTGCGGCTGGACGGTGCGCTTCGCCGACGATCTGGACGAGACGCCGGTGCCGACGGCCGAAGAGCTTGGCACGCTGCGCGATCTTCAGGCGCGCACTACCGCTGCGCACAACGGCACCAGGAGGGCCGCATAAATGGCCGAAGCCTTTATCTGCGCCTACAAGCGGACACCCATCGGCCGGTTCGGCGGCAGCCTTTCGGCTGTCCGTCCCGACGACCTGGGCGCCATTCCGCTCAAGGCCCTGATCGCAGAACTGGCCAGCGTCGATTGGGATGCTGTCGATGACGTGATTTTCGGCAATGCCAACCAGGCCGGGGAGGACAATCGCAATGTCGCCCGCATGAGCCTGTTGCTGGCTGGCCTGCCGGTCGGCACCACCGGTACCACCATCAACCGTCTTTGCGGCTCCGGCATGGATGCGGTCATCGCCGCGGCGCGTGCCATCAAGGCCGGCGAGGCCGAGCTGGTGATAGCAGGGGGTACCGAGTCGATGTCGCGGGCACCTTTCGTGCTGCCCAAGGCCGACAGCGCCTTTTCGCGCAATGCCGAGATCTACGACACCACGATCGGCTGGCGTTTCGTCAATCCGTTGATGAAGGCCCAGTACGGCGTGGATTCCATGCCGGAGACCGGCGAGAACGTCGCGCAGGACTTCGGGGTCTCCCGCCAGGCCCAGGACGAGTTCGCCGTGCGCAGCCAGGACAAGGCCGTCGCGGCCCAGGCCAACGGCCGCCTGGCGCGGGAAATCGTGCCGGTCACCATCCCCCAGAAAAAGGGGGACCCGATAGTCGTCGATAAGGACGAGCATCCGCGCGCCGGCACCACGGTGGAAACCCTCGCCAAGCTGCGCCCGCTCTTCCCCAATGGAACGGTTACGGCTGGCAATGCCTCCGGCGTGAATGACGGTGCTGCCGCGCTGATCATCGCTTCGGAAGCTGCCGCCAAGAAATATGGACTGACCCCGATCGCCCGCATTCTCGGTGGCGCGACCGCCGGTGTGCCGCCTCGCATTATGGGCATGGGCCCGGCGCCCGCCACCAGGAAACTGTGCGCCCGCCTCGGCCTGTCACCGGCCGATTTCGGCGTCATCGAGCTCAACGAGGCCTTTGCGAGCCAGGGTATCGCGGTGTTGCGCGATCTCGGTCTTGCCGAGGACGCTCCCCAGGTCAACCGTAATGGCGGGGCCATCGCCCTCGGCCATCCGCTTGGCATGAGCGGAGCGCGCATTACCGGGACAGCCGCGCTGGAACTGTCGATCACGGGCGAGCGCTATGCGCTTGCCACCATGTGCATCGGGGTTGGCCAGGGTATCGCTGTCGGTTTGGAGCGAGTTTAGGAGACTTAATCGGCGGAGAAGAACCGCCACAACAAAGTCCTCGATCATCGAGGCACGAGCTTTCAAGCGGCCGGTAAAGAGCCGGAAAGCTCAAGTGGGAGAGAAGAAATGTATGCTCGACGGCCCTTCGGCATAGACGAAACTCATGGCATGCTGGCGCAACCAAGCGCCAGGATCAAAGCAAATAGCGACGGCCGCGACTGGACATCCCTGTTCGCGTCCGTCCAGCGGGAGACCCCTTTCCAGGGTGTGTTCCAGTCCTCGCGGGATCATCTGCTGGTCCTGCATCGCGACGGCCCGGTGCAGGTGGAAAGCCTCTGCGATCGCCGTATCGGCAAGCGCGTGGTGCCCGCCGGCGGTATTCACATCATTTCCCCCGGTGTCGATTTCGGCATCAATCTCACCGGTTCCATCGAAACGGTGCACGTCTATGTGCGCCGCGCCATCATCGAGGAAGTCGCCCTCGACATGGTCGATGGCGACCCGGCCAAGCTTGAAATCCCCAGCAGCATCGTGGAATGCGACAAGGCCTTGCATGCCCTGATCGACGCCTCCGCCTATGCTGTGGAGGACGAGAGCGTCGGCTCCTCGATGTTCACCGACTATCTTTCGCGCACCATCGCCGCCCAGCTGATCCGCGCCTATTCCAAGGCCAAGCTTAAGGGCGGCGGACGCGTATCCGGCGGCACCAACCTGTCGCCCACGCTCTCCGATGCAGTGGATTATATGACTGCCAATATCGATGAGGCGATCAACCTTGCCGACATTGCCCAGGCGACCAATCGCAGCCCCAGCCACATCGCGCGGATATTCCGCACCGAACTGGGCATGCCGCCCCATCGCTATCTCATCAATCTGCGCGTCGACAAGGCGCGTCGGCTGCTCGAAAAGACCAGCATGTCGATTGCCGAGATCGCCTATGAGTGCGGCTTTGCCCATCAGGAACATCTGACCCGGCTGTTCCGCCGTCACTGCGGAACCACGCCTGCCGCCTATCGACGCTCGAAGCGGAACTGATCGTTTCGTGCAAGATCGGCGCTGCCGCTTGCAGGAATAACGGCTTCGGCATCCCTAGTCTGACCTTCGCGAAGAAAAACAAATCGGCCTGTCCCGCCAATGGGGCAGGCCTATCGCAAGGTTTCTCGGAGGGAGAAGTAATGTCCATATCGACCAAATTTATGCCGGTCAGCCGGCGCATTTTTTTGGGAGCGACCTCGGCATTGGCCGTGCTCGCCATGTCTCCGGCCGTCATGGCCCAGGGCGAAACCATCAAGATCGGCTATGTGACTCCCCAGACCGGCCCGCTTGCCGCCTTTGCCGAAGCGGACGACTTCGTCATCAAGCAGGTCTATGACATCCTGGGCGGCAGCATCGAAACCGCCAATGGCCCGGTCAATGTCGAGATCATTGTTCGCGATAGCCAATCCAACCCCAACCGCGCTGCGGAAGTCGCTCGCCAGCTGATCGTTGATGACGAAGTTCAGCTGATCGTGGTGGCGTCCACGCCCGAAACGACCAATCCGGTCTCGGCCCAGTGTGAAATCGAAGGCATCCCCTGCATTTCCACCGCCGCGCCGTGGCAGCCGTGGTTCATCGAGCGCCAGGCGAATCCCGGCGATCCTTCCACCTGGAAATCCTTCGACTATACCTACCATTTCTTCTGGGGCCTTGAAGACGTTATCGCCACCTATCAGGGCATGTGGAACCAGCTCGATACCAATAAGCAGGTTGGCGGCTTGTTCCCGAACGATGCCGATGGCAATGCCTGGGGTAATCCTGATGTCGGCTTGCCCCCGGCTTTGGCCAATGGTGGCTACATGGTCACCGATCCCGGCCGCTTCCAGAATCTGTCGGACGATTTCACCGCCCAGATCAACGCGTTCAAGGCCGCCAATGCCGAGATCGTCACCGGCGTGATCATCCCGCCCGATCTGACCACCTTCTGGACCCAGGCCAACCAGCAGGGCTTCAAGCCCAAGGTCGTTTCGGTCGCCAAGGCGATCCTGTTCCCGATCGCCGTGGAAGCCCTCGGCTCCATCGGCAACAACCTCTCGAGCGAAGTGTGGTGGTCGGCATCGCACCCGTACAAGTCCTCGCTCAATGGCCAAAGCGCCGGCGAGTTGGCTGAAGGCTTCACTGCCGCCACCGGCCGTCCCTGGACCCAGCCGATCGGCTTCGTCCATGGCCTGTTCGAAGTCGCCGTCGACTCCATCAAGCGCGCCGAAGATCCCTTCGATCCGGATTCGCTGGCTGACTCCATCGCTGCGGTCAATCTGGACACCATCGTGGGCCATATCCAGTTCGGCGGCGAAGGCCTGCCGCCGGCAGTCGCTGCCAACGTCTCCAAGACCCCGTTGGTCGGAGGCCAATGGCGTATGCAGGACGATGGCAGCTTCGAGCTGGTGATCGTGGAAAACGCGGCCCATCCGGAAATTCCGCTGGGCGGCAAGATGGAAGCTATCGAGTAGTCAAATGATCCTGAGACTTGCCGGCGTATCCAAGCGCTTTGGAGCCGTGGTCGTGGCCGACAATATCGACCTCGAAGTAGCCCATGGAGAAGCCCTCGGCATAATCGGCGCCAATGGCGCCGGCAAGTCGAGCCTGTTCAACCTCATTACCGGCGTCATTACGCCCGATGCCGGTACTGTGACCCTGGCCGGAAAGGACGTCACCAATGTGTCGCTGCGCAATCGTTGTGTGGCGGGCATTGGACGTTCTTTCCAGATCCCGCGTCCCTTCGAGAGTCTCACCGTCTTCGAGAACCTGCTGGTCGCAGCCGAATATGGTCGCGAGCACGGGCATCGTGGCGCCAACGAACTGTGCGGCTCCATTCTCGAACGCACCGGGCTGGCTCCGCATGCCAATACCCTTGCCGGCAAGCTCACTTTGCTCAATCGCAAGCGCCTGGAAATGGCGCGCGCCCTGGCAACAGAGCCCAATATCGTCCTGCTCGACGAAATTGCCGGCGGCCTCACCGAGGCCGAGTGCCACGAGCTCGTGGCCTTCATCAAGCAGATCAACCAGCAGGGCGTCACCATCGTCTGGATCGAGCATGTCGTGCATGCGCTCATGTCGGTCGTGTCGCGTCTGATGGTGCTGGAATTCGGCCGCAAGATCGCCGACGGCGAACCCCACGCGGTCATGGCCGATCCGCAGGTGCGCCGCTCCTATCTCGGTATCGACGACGAGGTCGCAGCATGACGGCCTTGCTCGAGACCAAAAACCTGGAAGTCTTCTATGGCGACTTCCAGGCCGTTTTCGGCGTGGACTTTCACGTCAACGAAGGCGAGACCGTTGCCATCATCGGCGCCAATGGCGCCGGCAAGTCGTCTTTCCTCAAGGCCTTGTCCGGTCTGGTCAAAAGCCGACCTGACGGCATTTTGCTGGACGGCAAGCCGGTCGGGGGCAGGCCCGCCTTCGACATGGTCAAGTCCGGCATTGCTCTGGTGCCCGAAGGCCGGCGGCTCTTCCCGTCCATGTCTGTCGCAGACAATCTGCTGATGGGCGAAAATGGCAAAAGCGGCGATCGCGGCTGGAATTACGAGACCATCTGCGATCTCTTCCCCATCCTGCGCGAACGCGCCGACCAGCTGGCGCCCACCCTTTCTGGCGGTCAGCAGCAGATGGTCGCCATCGGCCGGGCCCTGATTTCCAATCCCCGCGTGCTGTTGTGCGACGAGATCAGCCTTGGTCTCTCGCCCGCCGCCGTCAAGGACGTCTATGCCGCCATCTCCGAGATCAAGAAGCGCGGCACCACTATTGTCATCGTCGAGCAGGACCTCAATGCCGCTTTGAGCGCCGCCGACCGCATCTATTGTTTCCTCGAGGGCAAGGTCAGCCTGGCTGGTCGTGCGGATGAGTTCGATCGTTCGCAGATCCTCGCGGCCTATTTCGGAAGTTAGGGATGGAACACCTCAACACCATTGTACAAGGCATCCTGCTGGGCGGGCTCTATGCCCTCTATGCCGCGGGCCTGTCCCTGATCTTCGGCGTCATGCGCCTCATCAACCTGGCCCATGGCGATCTCATCGTCCTGGCCGCCTTCGTGCTGCTGGCCATGGTCACCGCGCTGGGCCTGCCGCTGCCGATCGCGCTGCTCATCCTGCTGCCCTTCGCCTTTGCGCTGGGCTGGGCATTACAGCGCTATCTGCTCAACCGCACGCTGGGCGACGACATCCTGCTGCCGCTGCTCGTCACCTTCGGCTTGCAGATCCTCATTCAGAACGGCCTGCTGGTCGCCTTCAGCGCCGACAGTCGCAAACTATCGCTGGGCGCCATAGAAACCCAGTCAGTCAATATTCTGGGCCTGTCGATCGGCGTCGTGCCGCTCATCACCTTCGCCGTCGCGGTCATCGTGCTCGGCGCGTTGAGCTACATCTTCTATGGCACCGGCCTTGGCCGACGGCTGCGCGCCACCTCGGACTCGACCGAAGTGGTGCAGCTCATGGGCGTCAATCCGCGCGTCGTCTTCGCGATCGCCATGGGCATCTCCTTCGTGGTGCTGACCATCGCCGCCTTCTTTATGGGTATTCGTTCCAATTTTGACCCCAGCGTCGGCCCGGCCCGCCTGCTTTATGCCTTCGAGGCGGTGGTCATCGGTGGTCTCGGCAGTCTCTGGGGCACGCTGGCGGGTGGTGTCATCCTCGGCGTCGCCCAGGCCATCGGCGCCCGCATCAATCCCGAATGGCAGATCCTGGCCGGACACTTGGTCTTCCTGGTTTTCATCATCTTCCGCCCGCGTGGCCTGTTCCCGAAGCAGTAGAGACATGTCCCAACCCATCCCTACCGCCGCCGAGCCCGTCGCAAGCCGCTACACCGTCCGCGTCGCCACCCGTACCTCGCGCATTTTCACCGTCATTGCTCTGGCCTTGGTCGTGCTGCTGGTCTTTGCGCCGGCCTTCGCCTCCCGCCCGATGCTGCAGGATCTGATCCTGGTGTTCCTGCTCGCTTCACTGGCCCTCTGCTGGAACCTCATGGCAGGCTATGCCGGGCTGATCTCCGTCGGTCAGCAGGCCTTTGTTGGCCTGGGTGGTTATGCGCTGTTCGCCCTGATCATCGTCGGCGGCTTCGATCCGCTTTTGTCTATCCCCTTTGCCGCGCTCATCGTGGCGCTGCTCTCCATTCCGGTGGGCTCGCTGGTTTTCCGCATGCAGGGCGCCTATTTCGCCGTGGTCACCTGGGTGGTGGCCGAAGTCTTCCGTCTGCTTCTCGCCCAGTGGCGCGAGCTGGGTGGCGGCACCGGCACCTCGCTGCCGCGCTCGGCCACGGGAGACATGTTCGGCCTCGAATTTATCAGCGAGCTCTTTGGCGTGCGCAGCGCCGCAGCCCGCGAAATCATCATATATTGGGCGGCCCTGTTTACCACCGTGCTGGTGGTTGGTGGCTGCTATTACCTGCTGCGTTCGCGCGTCGGGCTTGCCCTGCGAGCCATCAAGGACGGCGAAGTCGCAGCGCAGAGCGTGGGGGTCAGCACGACCCGCATCAAGTTCGGCATCTATGTGTTCGCCGCCTTCTGTGCTGGCCTGGTCGGTGCCATCTACTTCCTGCAAACCTCGCGCATCTCGCCCGACGCCGCCTTCTCGCTGCTCGACTGGACCGCCTACATCATCTTCATCGTGGTGATAGGGGGCCTCGCCACCATCGAGGGACCAATCATCGGCGCCATTCTCTTCGTGCTGCTGCGCAACGCACTCTCCGGTTTCGGCCCCTGGTACCTCATCGTTCTTGGTGTGCTCGGTATCGCCGTCATGCTGCTCGCTCCCAAGGGCATCTGGGGCAATTTCTCCCAATTCACCGGCATCCATTTGTTCCCCACGCGGCGGCACCTGGATATCGCCCCTGCCAAGGAGCAGAACAAATGACCTCGCAAACCCTCAAGAGTGACGCCAATCCGCTGACCGAGCAGGTCATAGCCAGCTTCGCCAATGCCGAAAATCCGCGGTTGCGCGAGGTGCTGCAGTCGCTGGTGCGGCACCTGCACGCCTTTGCGCTGGACGTAGACCTCTCCATGTCCGAATGGGAAGCCGCCATCGGCTTTCTCACCCAAACCGGGCATATGTGCGATGACAAGCGGCAGGAATTCATCCTGCTCTCCGACACGCTGGGCTTTTCCATGCTGGTCGATGCCATCAATCATCGCAGCATGGATGGTACCACCGAAACCACCGTGCTCGGTCCCTTCTACGTGCCTCCGCTCAAGGAGCTGCCGCATGGCAGCGACATTGCCGGGGCCAGCGAAGGCACCGCGCTGCATGTCACCGCCCGCGTCGTTACCCCGGATGGCGCCCCCATCGCCGATGCCTGGGTCGATGTCTGGCAGGCAGACGACGATGGCTATTATGACGTGCAGAAGCCGGGGCAGGAAGAGAACCTGCGCGCCCGTTTCCGAACCGATGCCGATGGTCGGCTGTCCTTCTGGTCCATCGTGCCCACCTCTTACCCGATCCCGCATGACGGGCCGGTGGGCAAGATGCTCGAGGCGGTGGGGCGTCACCCCTATCGCCCCGCCCATATCCATTTCATGATCGGCAAGGACGGCTACGACACCCTCGTCACCCATCTCTTCATCGCCGGTGACGACTATCTGCACAGCGATGCCGTGTTCGGCGTCAAGGACCAGCTGATCGTCAATCTCGCCGATCAGGATGCCGGCTGGAATGCATCCGGCGAGCACGTCGGACCGCATAAGTCGCTCGACCATATCTTCGGCCTGCGTCCGAGTGCAGACGTTTCCTGAGCCTGAAACGACTGTGGGTCGCGATGGCGCCGTTCTGGTGCTGGGCGCGAGCCGCGGCCTCGGCCGCGCCATCGCCGTCGCAGCGGCCGAAATCGGTTTTGCAGTGGTGCTAGGCTGCAGAAACCCGTTGGACGGTGAGCGGACCGTCGAGGAGATCATCGCCCTCGGCGGCCGCGCGCTTTGTGTCGCCGTCGATGTCACCGATTATGCCAGTGTCGCCGACGCAGTGGCTGCTGCTGATGATTTCGGGTCGGGGCTGACTGGCCTCGTCAACAATGCCGGCGTGATCGCGCCCATCGCACTTTTGGCCGAGGCGGATCCAAGGGCTTGGGCCGAAGCGATCGCGGTCAACGTCATCGGTCCTTTCAATGCCATTCAGGCGGCCCTGCCGCGGCTCGTTCATAACGGGGTGATATTGAACCTATCGAGCGGCGCTGCGCATGTGCCGATCGAGGGTTGGAGCGCCTATTGTGCCTCCAAGGCGGCTCTCGCCATGCTGACACGGTCAGTTTTTCTCGAATATGGTCAACGGGTTAGGGTCTATGGTGTTCAGCCGGGCATGGTCGACACCGACATGCAGTCTCAAATTCGCGCCTCGGGACTTGGACCGGTCAGCCAATTTCCCCGCAAACATCTTTCCCCGCCCGCTATCCCTGCTCGGGCGGCGTCCTGGTTATTGCGGTATGCGCCGGCAGATCTGAACGGCACCGAGGTCGATCTTGATGCCATCAGCCTTCGCCTGCGCATGGGTCGGCGCGAAGGGAGCCGTTCGGCAGGGCCTGCAAAAACTTGCGACGACTAGCAGGTTTATGTTAAAACCTGCTCCGTTAGTGCAGGTTTTTGTGCGTTTGGCCGGACCATAGTGACCTTGGGACAGCGACAGCTCTCCCCTCCCATTCTCTCTCCTCGGGAGCTTTGTCAGCATATGAATAAC
>DATMSG010000278.1:0-14783 GCA_035565515.1 Devosia sp. | reverse complement strand
ATTCTTTCTCTGGGCTGCCGGGTGGGCGGGCGCGCCGCCGAAAGCGAGCGCACCTTCATTCTGGGCGAACCGAGCAAGGAGCAGGAGCGCTTCTACAATCTTGCCCAGGAAGCCCAGGCCATCGGCACGATGGGCCTGATTGCCGGCGCCACCTGTGCCTCCGCCGACGACCGCGCCCTCGGCTTCATCCGCGAGCAGGGCGTCAGCGAATTCTGCCTGCATCGCGTCGGCCATGGCATGGGCGTCATGTTCCACGAGCCGCCATGGGTGGAAGGCGGCGACGATACCGTGCTCCTTTCCAATATGGTTTGTTCCTCCGAGCCGGCCCTCTACGTGCCCGGCCTCGGCGGCTTCCGCCTCGCCGATACGGTTCTCGTCACCGAACAGGGGCCTGACAGCCTCACCAAGTTCCCCCGCAAGCTCGATGAGGTGATCCTTGGCTGAGCGTAACCCAGACAAGCAAGGTCAAAGCCAATGGTAGCCTACGTTATCCGCCGGCTCCTGCTGCTCATCCCCATGGCCATCGGCATGGTGGTGGTCACCTTTGGGCTGTTGCTCATCATCCCCGGCGATCCCGCGGCCGTTCTCCTCGGCCAGGACGCAACGCCGGAAGCCATCGAAACCCTGCGCAATACCCTGGGGCTGAACGACCCCTGGTACATTCGCCTCTGGGACTATTTTGCTGCCTTGCTGCAAGGCGATATGGGCCGCTCAATCTTCCAGAACCAGCCGGTCTCCGAGATCATCTTGGGCCGCCTTGGCGCGACCATCGAGCTCGCCGTCGTCGCCTTGATCCTCGCCACCCTCATCGGGCTGACGCTGGGCGTCCTCGCGGCGATCCGACAGGGTACCTGGGTCGACACTACAACCATGCTCTTCGCCCAGTTGGGCGTTTCCATGCCGGTCTATTGGCTCGGTCTCCTCCTGATGCTGCTCTTTGCCGTGCAGCTTGGCTGGCTGCCCGCCATCGGTCGCGGCGTGCCGCTGCCCGAAGCGTTCCTTGCTGCCATCACCGGCCGCCCGCAGGTGCTGTGGGATTCCATCGGCCACATCGCTCTGCCGGCCCTAGCACTGGCTGCAAATTCGGCGGCTATCATCTCGCGTCTCGTCCGTGCCTCCATGCTCGAAGTGCTGCGTGAAGACTTTGTCCGTACCGCCTATGCCAAGGGCCTGCGCAAGGGGCGCGTCGTCATCCGCCATGCGTTGCGCAACGCACTCCTCCCGGTACTCAGCGTCATTGGCCTGCGCTTCGGCGCCCTTCTCGGCGGCGCGGTGCTCACCGAGTCCATCTTCGCCTGGCCGGGCCTCGGGCAGCTCACCATCGCCGCGATTTCGCAGCGTGACCTGCCGCTGATCCAGGGCATCGTGCTCACCTTCGCCATCGTCTTCGCGCTCGTGAACCTGGTGGTGGATCTTCTCTACGCAGCGGTCGACCCGCGTATTCGACTGGGGTGATGACCATGCGTTTGCCAAAAGCCTTCACCAATGTCTCGCTCGTCGTCGGCGCGCTGATCTCGCTGACCATCATCCTCCTGGCCATCTTCGCTCCCTATGTCGCGACCCATGGCATCGAGCAGATGGACATGCGCAACCGCTTCGACGGTCCGACCATGGAGCACATCCTCGGCACCGACAATTTCGGTCGCGACCTCTGGTCCCGCCTCGTCTTCGGCGCCCGCATCTCGCTCACCATCGCCGTGATCGCGGTGACGGTCTCTGCCGCCATCGGCACGGTGGTCGGGCTCGTCGCCGGCTATTTCGGCGGCTGGGTCGATCAGGTCCTGATGCGGATCACCGACATCTTCCTCGGCTTCCCGGCCATCGTCCTGGCCCTCGCCATCGTCGCGGTGCTTGGCCCAGGCATCATGAACGTGGCGCTCGCCATCATCGTCGTCGCCTGGACCGAATATGCCCGCGTGGTGCGCTCGACCACCCTGGTGCTGCGCGAACAGAACTATGTGCAGGCGGCCAAAGCCATCGGCGCCAGCCCGGTGCGGATCATCTTCAAGGAAATCCTGCCCAACGCCCTCGGCCCGATCATCGTGCTCGCCTCGCTCGGCCTTGGCACGGCGATCATCTCGGAATCGGCCCTGAGCTTCCTCGGCTTCGGCCTCCCGCCACCGGCCCCGACCTGGGGATGGACGCTCGCCTATGGCACCCGCTTCATGCGTGACGCGCCGTGGCTCTCCATCGTCTCGGGCGCGACCATCATGGTGACGGTGCTCGGCTTCAATCTACTCGGCGACGGTCTGCGCGATGTGCTCGACCCCCGCCAACTCTCTCGCGGCGGCGGCAAGTCCGCCAAGGCAAAGTAACTAAAGGAATATTCGAATGGTCAAATCCATCAACCAGCTTCGGCCCAAGTTCACGACGCATGCCGATGGCAGCGATGCGGTGCTGTTCATCCATGAGCTGGTCGGCGAAGAGGATGGTCCCACCATCGGCATTTCCGCCTCCATCCATGGCAATGAGAACACCGGTTCCCAGGCCATTCTCGATCTCTACCGCGCGCTTAGGGATCAGCCCCTCAAGGGCCGCATCCTTTTGCTGCCAGTCGCCAATCCCTATGCCTTCGCGGTCAACGAGCGCTTTGCCACCATCGACAAGGTCGATCTCAACCGTCAGTTCCCGGGAAATCCCAAGGGCACCTATTCCCAGCAGCTCGCCCATGCGATGACCAATGAATTCCTCAATGTCATCGACGTGCATATCGACCTGCATTCGGGCACCGACCGCCCCACTGTCGACTATGTCTACATCTGGAACGACGAACGCCTGTCCCGCGCCTTTGGCTCAAAACTCCTCTACCGCCCGGTCGAGAACAAGCAGGGCACGGTCTTCGGTGGCACCACCAAGTCGGTGACCATCGACACCCGCAATATCCCGGTTGCCGTGATCGAACTCGGCGGCGGCATTGTCGACCAGACCCCTTATGTGAAGCAGACCGTCGACGGCGTGCTCAACATGCTGAAAACCATCGGCGCCATCCCCGGCGATCCGTGGACCAATCCCAAGCAGATCGTCGTCAACGAACTGGCCGGCATTCGACCCAGCCAGGGCGGCTGGCTCGAACCGCTGGCTCCGGCCAATGGCGAAGTCATCAAGGGCGGCCAGCTCCTCGGCCGCGTTGTCAGCCCCTATACGTTCGAAGTGCTCGAAGAAATCCCGACCCCGTTCGAGAATGGCGTGATGATCATGCAGCACCTCACCCGCAACCTCGTCCATAGCGGCGACTACGGTTTCATGGTCGGTAACCTCGAAGGCGCGACCGACTGAGACGCAGAAACATGCCGGGCGTGCCCCACTAGCCCGGCATTGGAGACGACGGCAATGAGCGAAATGAACACAGCAACCCATGTCCCGGTTCTGGAAGTCTCCGGTCTCGATATCGAGATCAGGGGCGTTAATGGCGCTTTTGCCGTCGTCTCCGACATGAGCTTCTCCGTCAGGGCAGGGGAGACCCTCTGCATCGTGGGGGAAAGTGGGTGCGGGAAATCCATGACTGCCCTGTCGCTCCTCCGGCTCCTGCCCGAGGCGGCCACCATTGCCGGCGGCAAAGTGCTGATCGAGGGCCAGGATTTCCTCGCCATGGATCAGCGGCAGGTGGAAGATTTCCGCGGCGAAAAGATCGCCATGATCTTCCAGGAACCGCTCACCGCCCTCAATCCGGTGCTGCGTATCGGCGAGCAGATCGCCGAATCCGTGCGCCAGCACCGCAAATGCAGCCGCCGCGAAGCCGATGCCCGCGCCGTCGACGTGCTGCGCCTCGTGCAGATGCCCGACCCCGAGCGCCGCGCCAGCCAGTTTCCGCACGAGCTTTCGGGCGGCATGCGCCAGCGCGCCATGATCGCCCTGGCCCTCGCCTGTGACCCCAAGATCATCATCGCCGACGAGCCGACCACGGCGCTCGATGTGACCATTCAAGCCCAGATTCTGGGCCTGATTTCGGACCTGCAAAAGCGCCTCGGCACCGCGCAAATCCTCATCACCCACGACCTCGGCGTCGTCTCGGAAGTCGCCGACCGCGTCATCGTGATGTATGCCGGCCGCAAGGTCGAGGAAGCGAGCATTTTCGATCTCTTCGACCGCCCGTTCCACCCCTACACGATCGGCCTGATGGGCGCGGTTCCTGGCGCCGGTGCGTCGAGCGAAGCCGGCGATCGCCTCGCCGATATTCCGGGCACCGTTCCTCCGCTCTGGAACCTGCCCAAGGGCTGCGCCTTTGCCCCGCGCTGCCCCGGCGCCTCGGCGCGATGCCTCGAAGAGCGCCCTCCATTCGAAGAAAAACGCCCCGGACACTGGGCCGCCTGCTGGGAGCACGACGATGCAGCCTGACCGCACCCCTTTGCTCACCGTCGAAAATCTCGAAGTCCATTTCCCCATTCGCGCCGGCGTTCTGCAGCGCCAGGTCGGCGCGGTGAAGGCCGTCGACGGCGTCAGCTTCTCGCTCAATCGCGGCGAAACCCTCAGCCTCGTCGGCGAGAGCGGTTGCGGTAAGTCGACGACCGGCCTTGCCCTCATGGGCCTCGTCAAGCCGACCGGCGGCCGCGTGCAGTTCGACGGTCAGGAAATCCGCGGCTTTAATCGCGCGGCGCTCAAGAGCTATCGCCGCCGCATGCAGATCGTCTTCCAGGACCCGTTTTCCTCGCTCAATCCGCGCCAGCGGGTCAAGGACATCATCCGCGCCCCGCTCGATATCCATAAGGTCGGCACCCCGGCCGAGCGCGAGGGCCGCGTCGCCGAACTCATGGAGCGCGTCGGCCTCCGACCCGATCAGGCCGACAATTTTGCGCACCAGTTTTCCGGCGGTCAGCGCCAGCGCATCGGCATTGCCCGCGCGCTCGCGCTCAACCCCGACGTCATCGTCTGCGACGAGCCCGTCTCCGCGCTCGACGTCTCGGTGCAGGCACAGATCCTCAATCTCCTCAGCGACCTGCAGCGCGATCTCGGCGTTTCTTACCTCTCGATTTCGCACGATCTCGGCGTCGTCGAATTCATCTCGCATCGCGTCGCCGTCATGTACCTCGGCAAGATCGTCGAGATCGCTCCGAAGACGCGCATCTTTGCCGAACCTGGCCATCCCTATACCGAACTCTTGATGCGCTCGGCGCCCTCGCGCGATCCGCGCAAGCGCCACAGCTTTAGCGCCACCAATGACGATATCCCCAGCGCCACGAAAAAGCCGAGCGGCTGTCCCTTCCACACGCGCTGCCCGCTCGTTACCGCCGTCTGCAAGACCACCGAACCCGCCCTGACCGCCCGCGAAGGCGGCCAGATGGTTGCCTGTCACAACCGCTGAGTTGCTTTCATGACCACGTCTTTTCTCTTCACCGGCGGCAATGTCCTCGACGCCGAAGCCGGCATCCTTCGGCAGGGCCTCGACGTGCTGGTCACCGACCAGCGCATCGCCTCTATCGGCCCCGGCCTTCCGCGACCGGACAGCGTTGAAGTGATCGACCTTGCGGGCAAGACGATCATGCCCGGCCTCATCGACTGCCACGTCCATGTCGTTGCTGAAACGCTCGACCTCTGGGCCAACATGATCGCGCCGGCCTCCCTCGCCGCACTGCGCTCCGCGCGCGTGATGGAAGAAGCCCTGCAGCGCGGATTTACCACCTTGCGCGATCTCGGCGGCGCCGATTACGGCCTCGTCCGCGCGGTCAATGAAGGCCTCATCGCCGGTCCGCGCCTCGTCATCTGCGGCAAGGGCCTCACCACCACCGGCGGTCACGCCGACCTACGCCAGCGCACCGACGATCGGCCGGGCCTGTTTTCAGATCGCTTGGGCTCCATGGGTCTCATCGTCGATGGCGTCGACAATGTCCGCGCCGCCTGCCGCACGATGATCAAGGAAGGCGCTAACTTCATCAAGGTCATGGCCAATGGCGGGGTTTCCTCGCCCAATGACCCGATCCACTCGATCCAGTATTCGCGCGCCGAAATCCTCGCCATGGTGGAAGAGGCCGAGAATGCCGGCCTCTATGTCGCCGCACATGTCTATACCGACAAGTCGATTGCCCGTTGCGTCGAGCTGGGTGTCCATTCGCTCGAACACTGCAACCTGATCGAGCCAGATACGGCGAAGAAAGCGGCTGAGAAGGGCTGTATCGCCGTGCCGACGCTGGTTGCCTATGACGCGCTGGCGCTCGAAGGCGAAGCGCTTGGTCTCGGCGCCGCCGAGTTTGCCAAGATCGAGGTTGTGCGCAGCGGTGGCCTGCGCTCGCTCGAAATCATGCGCGATGCCGGCCTGCCCATGGCTTTCGGCTCGGACCTTCTCGGGCAGCTGCGCAAGTATCACGGCATGGAGTTTGAACTCCTCGCCAAGGTGTTGACGCCTCAGGAGATCATCCGTTCCGCGACCGTGATCGGCGCCAGGCTTTGCCGCCTTGAGGGACAGGTGGGTGTCGTTGCTGAGGGTGCCTTTGCCGACTTGCTGGTCGTTGATGGCGATCCGCTGACCGATGTCTCGCTGTTGCAGGACGATGGCGCGCATATGCCCGTCATCATGGCCAATGGCAAAATCGTGAAGAACGCGCTCAACTAGGCGCGCTCCAACACGGGTAATTCAAATGACTGATATGGTCGCCAAGCCGCTGCGCCCCGCCGATTGGGTCGCGGGCTTTGCCCTGTTGATCCTCTGTCAGCTGGCCGGCGAGACGCTGGTGCAAATCCTGCGGCTGCTCGTGCCGGCCTTTGCCTTTCCGGGGCCGGTTGTCGGCATGCTGCTGCTCGTGGGGTTGCTGGCGCTTATGGGCGACCGGGCAAGGCCCGTGATCGCATCTGCGGATGGCCTGCTGGGTATCCTGTCGCTGCTGTTCGTGCCCTCGGCAGTCGGCATCATGCAGCATGGCGAATTGATCCGGGCCTGGGGCGGGCCGCTGTTGCTGGCGGTTGTCGCGTCGACGGCGTTGACGTTGGTGGTGACCGTAGGCGCTTTCATCCTCACCGAGCGGTGGGTGTCGCGATGAGCAGTTTCAGTGAAATTTGGGTCTATCTTGCTACCTCGCCGCTGACCTGGCTCGGCACCACGCTGGTTGCCTTTGTACTGGCGCTGCGCATCGGCGCTTTGCTCGGCAATTCGCCGCTGGCCAATAGCGTGTTGCTCAGTTCGGCCATGCTCATTCCGGTACTGCTGCTGACTGGCACGTCCTATCCCACTTACTTCGAGGGTGCGCAGTTCGTACACTTCCTGCTCGGGCCGGCAACGGTGTCGCTGGCCGTGCCCCTCTATCGCAATTTGGCGGCGGTCAAGCGTTCCATAGTGCCGATTGCCGTGGCGCTCCTAGCCGGTTCCATCACTGCCATGGGAAGCGCGCTGGCGATTGCCGCTATCTTCGGGGCGCCGCCGGAGGTTCTCGCATCCATCGCGCCGAAATCGGTCAGCGCGCCGATTGCTATGGAATTGGCCAAGAGCCTAGGCGGTATTCCTTCGCTCGCTGCGGTGCTGGTCATTCTGACCGGTGTGACGGGTGCCATCATCGTGACCCCGCTGATGAATGCGCTGGGGACGAAGAACTATGCGGCTCGCGGCTTTGCGGTCGGGGTCGCGTCGCACGGCATCGGTACGGCCAGGGCCCTGCAGGTCAATGACATGGCGGGGGCCTTCGCTGGTATCGCCATGGCGCTCAATGGCGCATTCACCGCCATTCTGTTGACCGGATTTCTGCTGCTTCGCTAGCGCCTCTCGGCGAAGTCGCCGAGGCTTTGCGCCACCACTGCCTGAAGCTCATCGTCCGCTGTAGACCAGCGGCGGCCGAAAAGCTGACCGGCCGCTCCCCACCCCCGCTTGGGCCAGCGCATCACCGATGGGTGGTAGGCCCGCTGGTGTAGATTCGTAACCAAATTTCAGTTAACAATGTTGAAGTTGGCCGAAACTTTTCCAAATGTGCCCTCGAAGAGGGGCATCTTTTGGTCTCCGCAACATACACACCCACAATCGCATTCCCATTGACGGCCAACCGGGCAAGGAGTATTCCCGGCCTCAGGACACCTCGCCCTAACGCGAGGCGCATAGGCCTGGGAGGGCCGCTTGAGATGGCTGATACGCCCCTGACCGCACCGGCGGTAAAACCGGCTAACCCCAATTTTTCGTCGGGTCCTTGTGCCAAGCGTCCAGGCTGGACGGTTGAAGCGCTTGCCGGCGCGCTGACCGGCCGCTCGCACCGCGCCAAGCCCGCCAAGGCGCGCATTCAGCAGGCCATCGACCTGACGCGCGAACTGCTCGAAGTTCCCGCCGATTACCGCATCGGCATTGTCCCTGCTTCCG
The DNA here is from genome assembly GCA_035565515.1 of Devosia sp. Lineage (GTDB taxonomy): Bacteria > Pseudomonadota > Alphaproteobacteria > Rhizobiales > Devosiaceae > Devosia. The sequence continues at coordinate 6,517 of DATMSG010000278.1, read as the reverse complement.
ATACGGGCGCTGTCGAAATGTTCCTCTGGAGCGCGCTCGGCGCCCGGGGCGTCGATATGCTGGCCTGGGAATCGTTCGGCGCCGGCTGGGTGACCGACGTGCAGAAGCAATTGAAGCTCCCGGACGTTCGCGTGCTCGAAGCCCCCTATGGCGAACTGCCCGATCTCGCGCAGGTCGACTTCAACCGCGACGTGGTGTTCACCTGGAACGGCACGACTTCGGGCGTGCGCGTGCCCAATGCCGACTGGATCCCCGCCAATCGCGAAGGCCTCACCATTTGCGACGCCACCTCGGCCGCCTTTGCGCAAAAACTCGACTTCCAGAAACTCGACGTCGTCACTTTCTCCTGGCAGAAGGCGCTGGGTGGTGAAGCCGCGCACGGCATTCTCATTCTTTCGCCGCGCGCCGTCGAACGTCTTGAAACCTTCAAGCCCGACCGGCCGTTGCCGAAGATTTTCCGCATGACCAAGGGCGGCAAGCTGATCGAAGGCATTTTCAAAGCCGAAACGATCAACACCGTCTCGATGCTCTGCATCGAAGATGCGATCGATGCCATGCAGTGGGGTCTGCAGATTGGCGGTTTGCAGGCCATGCAGGCCCGCGCCGATGCCAATTTCAGGGTTCTGGCCGATTGGGTGGAAAAGACCGCATGGGTCGATTTCCTCGCCAAGAAGGCCGAGCAGCGGTCCAATACATCCGTGTGCCTCTCGATCGTCGATCCGGACGTCACGGCGCTCGACGATGAGGGCCAGGCCGCCTTCGCCAAGGCCATCGTTGCCCGTCTCGACAAGCTGGGCGTCGGATATGATTTCGGTTCCTACAAGGACGCTCCGGCAGGCCTCAGGATCTGGGCCGGCTCGACCGTGGAAGCATCCGATCTTGCGGCCCTGACGCCGTGGCTCGACTGGGCCTTTGCCCAGGAAAAGGCCGCGCTCAAGGCTGCTGCCTGAATTTTGGTCCCGCCACGCGGCGGGGCACTCTCCCACATTCTCGCGGCGCTGATCGATCTGCTGCCGCACGCAAATTGGAAAAGCCCAAAAATGCCCAAAGTTCTCGTTTCGGATAAACTGAGCCCGACCGCCGTCCAGATTTTCAAGGACAATGGCGTCGAGGTCGATTACCTGCCCGATCTGGGCAAGGACAAGGAACAGTTCCTTGAAGCCATTGGCCAATATGATGGCCTCGCCATCCGTTCGGCTTCGAAGGTCACCGAAAAGATCATCGCCGCGGCGACCAATCTCAAGGTCATCGGCCGCGCCGGCATCGGTGTCGACAATGTCGATATTCCGGCTGCGACCAAGAAGGGCATCATCGTGATGAATACGCCCTTCGGCAATTCGATCACCACGGCCGAGCATGCCATCGCCATGATGTTCGCGCTGGCCCGCCAGCTGCCTGAAGCCGACGCTTCGACCCGCGCCAGCAAGTGGGAAAAGAACCGCTTCATGGGTGTCGAAGTCACCAACAAGACCCTGGGCCTGATCGGGGCGGGCAATATCGGTTCGATCGTTGCCGACCGCGCCATTGGCCTCAGGATGAAGGTCATTGCCTTCGACCCCTTCCTCACCCCGGAACGCGCCCAGACACTGGGCGTCGAAAAGGTCGAGCTCGACGATCTGCTCGCCCGCGCCGATTTCATCACGCTGCATACCCCGCTGATCGATGCGACCCGCAATATTCTCAATGCCGAAACGCTGGCCAAGACCAAGAAGGGTGTGCGCATCATCAATTGCGCCCGTGGCGGTCTTATCGACGAAGAAGCGCTCTATAATGCGCTGAAATCGGGCCATGTCGCCGGCGCCGCGCTCGATGTGTTCCTGGTCGAGCCGGCCGAGAACAACCCGCTGTTCGAACTGCCCAATGTCATCTGCACCCCGCATCTGGGCGCATCGACCACAGAAGCGCAGGAAAACGTCGCGCTCCAGGTTGCCGAGCAGATTTCGGCCTATCTCATGACCGGCGAAATCACCAATGCGCTCAATTTCCCCTCGATTTCGGCGGAAGAAGCGCCGATCATCACCCCCTGGGTGAAGCTGGCGGAATCGCTGGGCTCCTTTGCCGGCCAGCTCACTGAAACCGGCATCAAGGGCATTTCGATCGAGTTCGAAGGCACCCCGGCCAATCTCAACGTCAAGCCGATGATCGCGGCCGCCATCAATGGCGTGCTGAAGCCGTCGCTGGGCGACATCAACATGGTTTCGGCCCCGCAGATCGCCAAGGATCGCGGCATTACCGTCGAAACCACGACCCGCGACCAGCAGGGCGCCTATGAAGGCTATATCCGCCTGACCGTGACCACCGAGCGCCAGACGCGCGGCGTGGCCGGCACGATCTTTGCCAATGGCAAGTCGCGCATCATCCAGGTCAAGGACATCAATATGGAAGCCGAGCTCTCGCCCTCCATGCTTTATGTCACCAATGAGGACAAGCCGGGCCATATCGGCCGCCTCGGCACGCTGCTCGGCAAGCTGGGCATCAATATTGCCAATTTCAACCTCGGCCGCGCCGATGTCGGCGGCGACGCCATCGCTCTCGTCTCCATCGACGGCACGTTGACCGAAGAACAATTGGCTGAGATCGCAGCACTCGAAGGCGTGAAGCAGGCCAAGGCCGTCCGCTTTTGAAACTGCAAAATTATTGACAATTGCCCCGCCGGTTCGCGCCGGCGGGGCTTTCTTTTTGGAGTTTTTGCGCGCTAGTCTTACCGCGTTCTCCCTGCGCCGCTATGGCGCCAATCCCAAAAATCCGAGGTTCTCATGAAGACCTTCAAGGTGCCCCACACCGATCTCACCGTGTCGAGCGTCGTGCTCGGGCTCATGCGCATCGCCAAGATGAGCGATAGTGAAATCCAGACCCTGTTCGGCGCCGCTATTGACGCTGGCGTCACCGTTTTCGACCATGCCGACATCTATGGCGGCGAACGTCATCGCTGCGAGGAGCGGTTCGGCGAAGCCATCACGCTGTCGGCCGCGCAGCGCGAAAACATCCTGATCCAGAGCAAGGTCGGCATCCGCAAGGGCTTTTTCGATTTTTCGTCGGAGCACATTTTGCGCACGGTGGATGAATCGCTCGCCGCGCTGCGCACCGACTATCTCGATGTGCTGCTGCTGCATCGCCCCGATACTCTGGTCGAGCCCGAAGATGTCGCTGCCGCTTTCGACACGCTCGCCGCATCGGGAAAAGTCCGCCATTTCGGTGTGTCCAACCACACGCCGGGCCAGATCGAGGTGCTCAAGACCGCGGTCAAACAGCCGCTCCTGTTCAATCAGGTCCAACTTAGCATCACCCATGCCAATCTCTTCGCGCAGGGCGTGGCGGCCAATATGAATGGCCTCGACCAGTCGATCAGCCGCGACAATGGCCTGCTCGATTATTCGCGTTTGCAGGGCATGATGCTGCAGGCCTGGTCGCCGTTCCAGAAGGGCTTCTTCGATGGCGTCTTTGTCGGCGATCGGGACAATTTCCCCGAACTCAATGCCGCCATGGACGAGCTTGCCGCAAAATATGGCGTCACGCCGACCGGCATTGCCGTTGCCTGGATTACCCGCCACCCGGCCAATGTGCAGGTCGTCCTGGGCACTACCAAACCCTCGCGCGTTGCCGAATGCGCCGCCGGCTCCTCCGTGCCGCTGACGCGTGAGGAATGGTATCGCCTGTTCCGCGCCGCGGGGCATACGCTGCCATAGCCCCAGTAGACCTCATGGTGAGCCTGTCGAACCACGAGGTCGTGTCGCCATTCCAGCCACGACCTCGCCCTTCGACAGGCTCGGGGTGAGGTCTATGCGGCCCGGCGCCACGCCGCCCACTCCGCCAAGACAATGCCGGCGATGATGATCCCGGCCGCCACGAAGTGATAGGCCTCCAGGTGCTCGCCCAGAATGATCACCGAGCCCAGCGTCCCGAAAACCGGAATGAGATTGTGGCTCGGCGCCGCGCGGTTGGCCCCGACCAGTTCCACCCCGCGCGCATAGGCGACCTGGCTGAACATGGAGGGAAAGATCGCGACATAGGCGATTACCAGCCAGACAGTGGGCGACATCTGGGGGAGGGTGCCGACGGAGCCCAATCCGCCCCCGAACAGGGCCAGCATGAGCACTGCCGAGATCGCCGCCCCAAGAAACGACACAGCCATGAAGCTGAACATGTGCACCTTGGGCCGGAAGCGCAAAGCCAGCGTGTAGCCGGTATAGGCCAGGCAGGCGAGGATGACGAAGCCGTCGCCGAGATTGACCTCCATGCGCAAAAGCCGCAGCGGATCGCCATGCGTCGCAGTCAGGATCACGCCCGAGATCGCCAGCAGCACGCCGAAAATCTGCAAGAGATTGGCCCGCACCCGGAAGAACAGGAAGTTTGCACCGAGAATCAGCATCGGCAGCGAGGCCTGCTCGATGGCCGAATTGACCGCGGTGGTCATGGTCAGGCCGATATAGAGAAAGGCGTTGAAGAGGGCATAACCCACGACGCCAAAAGCCATCAGCACCGGCCAGGTGCGCTTGACCTCGGCCCAGTCATCCCGCAAGTGCCTGTATGAAAAGGGTAAAATGAACAGCGTCGCCAGAACGCACCGGCAGGCGAGCAGCAGGAAGGGGCTGATTTCGCCCACCACGAGCTTTGCCGCGACGACATTGCCGCCCCAGAAAAGCGGTGCCAGGACAAGCAAAAGATAGGGCTGATCGAGAATTCGAGCGGAAATGCCGCGCTTTTCGATGGTCTGCGGCTTTGTCATTGGCGCTTCAGTGATGTAAGGACAATCGGACTTATCAGTTATTCGGCTGCAATCAAACCCGGTGAGGGCGGCAGTCGAAAGGACGGATGTCCGCAACTTGGGTAAGGGTACAGCCTTTTGGGCCGGCCCGATTTTGTCGTGCCGGATTTTGGCGCGCCTCAGCTAAGGAAGACTGGACTATGGCGAATGTGGTTGTCGTCGGCTCGCAATGGGGCGACGAGGGCAAGGGCAAGATCGTGGATTGGCTTTCGGAGCGCGCCGATGTCGTCGTGCGCTTCCATGGCGGCCACAATGCCGGCCATACGCTGGTCATTGATGGGGTGAGCTACAAGCTGGCGCTCCTTCCCTCGGGCCTCGTGCAGGGTAAGCTTTCGGTCATCGGCAATGGCGTGGTCGTCGATCCCCACCATTTCGTCCAGGAAATGGCCAAGCTGCGCGGCCAGGGCGTCGAGATCACCCCCAAAATCCTGCGCATCGCCGACAATGCCCCGCTGATCCTTTCGCTGCATCGCGAATTGGACGGTATTCGCGAAGACGCCAATTCCGGTCTCAAGATCGGCACCACGCGCCGCGGCATCGGTCCTGCTTACGAAGACAAGGTCGGCCGCCGTGCCATCCGCCTCATCGATCTGTCCGAACCCGATACGCTCATGCCCAAGATCGAGCGTCTCCTCAGCCACCACAATGCGCTGCGCCGCGGCATCGGCCTTGCCGAAATCGAAGCGCAGACGATTTTCGACGAACTGACCTCCATCGCCGGGGAAATCCTGCCCTTCATGGACCAGGTCTGGCGCGTGCTCGACGACAAGCGTCGCGAAGGCGCGCGGATCCTGTTCGAAGGCGCCCAGGGTGCGCTGCTCGACAACGATCACGGCACTTATCCCTTCGTCACCTCGTCCAATACCGTTGCCGGCCAGGCCGCCGCCGGTTCGGGCCTCGGGCCCACCGCGATCGGCTATGTGCTGGGGATCACCAAGGCCTATACGACCCGCGTGGGCGAAGGCCCTTTCCCCTGCGAACTCGACGATGATGTCGGCCGGCATCTGGCGACCGTTGGCCGCGAGGTCGGCGTCAATACCGGCCGCCCGCGCCGCTGCGGCTGGTTCGATGCGGTTCTGGTGCGCCAGACGGTCAAAACCTCGGGCATTACCGGCATTGCGCTGACCAAGCTCGACGTGCTCGATGGTCTGAAGGAGATCAAGGTCTGCGTCGGCTATGAGCTCGATGGATCACGGATTGATTATTTGCCTGCCTCAATGGGGGCGCAAGCCCGCGTTAAGCCGATCTATGAGACACTCGAAGGCTGGTCGGAAACGACGGCCGGAGCGCGCTCATGGGCCGAATTGCCGGCTCAGGCCGTGAAATATGTTCGCTATATCGAAGAGCTGATCGGGGCCCCGGTCGCGCTTCTGTCCACTAGTCCGGAACGCGCCGATACCATCTTGGTGGTTGACCCGTTCCAAGATTGATAATCTTTGCTAAAAGACGTCGCTGCAATTGTGAGTACCCAGTAGCCTATGGCGGACTATAAGGAGCTGTTGCGCCGAGCGATCTCGGCGCTGCCGGAGAACAACGGAGCTGCGCGGCGCGCAGTGTACGAAAAGGCGCGCGCGGCTCTCGTGGGCCAGTTGCGGGCTATCCAGCCCCCTCTGCCCGCTCGCGAGATCACGCAGCACCGGCTTCAGCTCGAAGATTGCATCCGCCAGGTCGAACAGGAAGCCAGCGAGGCCGTTATTAGCCTGGGGCGCGATGCGTTGTTTGCACCGCGCCCGCCTGCTCCGGCAGCACCGC
>DATMSG010000277.1:0-21191 GCA_035565515.1 Devosia sp. | reverse complement strand
GGACGGGCGGCCGATATCGTCCTCGGCCGAGGGGCAAATGCCGGTGCCGAGGCGGATCTGGCCGAAGCCACGCAGATGCTGCTCGATGCCCATGAGCGGCAGGGGCTGGGCAAGACCTTGGTGGCCGTGCCGGCCAAGACCATCCACGCCCCGGCCTTGCTCGCGACGGTCAATACAGAGCTGCAGAATGCACTCGCCCGGGCCATCGTCCTGGTCGAAGCGGAGCGCGAGCGCCTCTACGAGCTGGTCGAGCGTCTTCTCGAAGCCAGGGTACTCACTGGCGGCGAGGCCACGGCCATTCTCGGCCCGGCGCCGCCCGATACGCGGCGTCAGTCCTCTGGCTCGGGGCCGGATTCCCCCCTTGCCGAGATACCGGAGCTGCGCCATGGCCACCCGTGACCGCAGCGCCGCCGAAGCGGATCCTGCCCTTCGCCGCCGGATCATGCGGCACCGCCGGGCTTTCCTTGCCTATGAACGGTACGCGCCGATGGGCGATTCCCTCGATCCGCGTTTTTCTCCTGCCATGATGCCTCGGCTCGATCGCTGGCAGCATCGCGAGGCGCGCAGGCGGCGCGATCTCCTCACGCACCCCGTCCACTCGCTCGCCGACATGCGAGCCAAGGCCGTTTATCTCCTCGCCTATCCCAGGAGCGACTTCCTCATCGACGGACCCGGGGAGCTCGCCCTGTTCCTCAGGGCCATGGCGGCAGGCAAATAGCCTCGGCTAGCTTCACGATCCGAGGCCGCCGCGCGTAATTGGGCAGGAAAGCCATTCTCGAACCTACTCGGCGGCCGGTGCGTCGCCGGGGCGCCGATCAGCCCGGCAAGCGGCAAGGCAATAGCACCCTGCTAGGCGCTCGGTTCAGCCTTCGGCAAAGCCGCCTGAGCTGGCGGTTGATCCGACTTTTCCGCATCCTGCAAAAGGCGCCAGGCGGGGACGCCAAGCGCCTTGGCGAGGCGCGAGATATTGTCGAGCGAGACGTTGCGGATCGATCGCTCGACATCACTAAGGTAAGTCCGGTTGATTCCGGATTCGAAAGCCAGGACCTCCTGGCTCATGGATTTCTGCGCCCGCAGCAAACGCAGATTGCGGGCCAATATGTCTCTGAGTTCGTCGGGATGCGAGCGTTTCACGCGCCGCATTCAGCGGCATTGCCGCATTTAAGACGACCGGATTTAAGTTACATTAATCCGACGACTTTAAGTTACCTCCAGACCAACCAATGCGGCACAGAGCCCATCATCGCCAGGAGGCACATACCGTCATGACCCCCACCCAGATATCGATGGACCCGGCAAAGGCGGTCTTTTCCGCCAAAAGCGCGATTCCACGCTGCGTTGCCGTGCTTGCGGGGCTGGCCGGCGCCACGCTACCGGTACTGACGGCCACAATGTTTGGCGCGACCCAGAGCCTGCCCCTTCCCTGGGCTGCTGCCCTGTCCGCGCTTGCCGCTCTCGCGCTGATCTCGCCTGCTATCGCGCTGATCTCGCCTGCTATCGCGCCGATGCGGGCCTTTGGCCGCCTCTTGGACATTCTGGCCCTGGTCGCGGGCCTCGCGGTCCTGGCCTATGCCGCCTACCTCTATGTCGACGGCTCGCAGCAATTGGCGGGCATGGCTGGCATGAACGGCCTGGGCGCCGCGGCTTCGATCACGCCCGGCCCCGGGCTCTGGGCGATTGTCATCGCTACCCTCGCCATGGGCATCGCCGCCCTCATCGGTCATCGGCGCTAAAGGGGGAGCAGACTTGCGTAAGATCCTGATCCTGCTTGCCGCCTTTGCCGGCGGTTCCCTTTCCGCAGCGGCGGACGAGCTCTTCGTGCCCGAGGTCACCTTCCCCGCCTCCCATGCCGTTCTGGCGGGCCGGGTCATCGATATCCTCGATCTCGTTCCCGGCATGGACGGGGCCGAGGTGAAGGCCGCCTTGGCGGGATTGCATCCGGCCGATAGCATTGTCGAGCAGCAGACCTCGTTCCGGGTCGCCTCCCGCGGGGTAACGGTTCAGACAGCCGACTTCCTCAAGAGCATAACCGCCGGGAAAGAGAACGACCGCATCGAAGTCTCGTTCACTGGTCCTGCAAGCGGCGTCCAGGCTTTTTCCATCGAGCGCACCCTGCGCTACTCGGACGTGTTGTCGGCCCCGACCCTCGAATCGATCTTCGAAGCCCTCGATACCAAATATGGTGTGCCCTCGATGCGGTCGTCCGATCTCTATCAGCCCAATCCGAACAACGCGGCCAAGCTTGTCTGGGCCTATTCCGGCGGCGAGCAGGTGCCATGCCGCTATCTGCAGGCGGGACAAGGGCCTGGTTGCCCACTCCTACTCGGTGGATACGACCCATCCAGCTTGCAGCACACCGCGACCAGCCGGCTCGACTTCGACTATATCGTCACCGCCGACATCTGGCCGCATGACGCCGATATCGGCAAGGTGCGTCTTTTCCAGGTCGAGGTCTTCGATCTCGCGCGTCGCAAGCAGGCGGCCCAGGCCGACACTCAAGCCATGCTGGCCGAGATCGAGCGCATCCACCAACAGGCCTCAAAACCCGCTGCTGCCCCGGCTCTCTGACTGCATCGGCCAGCAGGCAACGTCCTGTCGGGAGAGCGAATGCCGCCTCCCGACGGGTACGCGGAGCCGCTATGGCCCGAGTCTAACCGGCTTCATCGGTCAAGAGTCCCAAAAGCTACCTTGGCGAGAGCGCATACATCGACCATTTTGGGGTGGTGTGCGGACGGTCCGGTTTTGGCAACGTTGATCGAAAGCGCTTTACGGGTTAGGCGCAAAGACGATGGATCTGGGATTATCCCAGCACCTTTTAAGGCGCGTCACCGAGCAGTTGGAGGAAAAGGCCGTAGGCGACTTGTGTATTGGCATGATCTTGCCGCGGGTCGATGAGGTCGTGCGGTAACCCAAGGGCCAGTGGCACGAGTTTCTCTTCCACCTCGGCGCCCTGCCCCCGCCATGCGCGAACCAGACGCTCGACAAGACGGTCGTTCACGTCCGCATCTGCTTCGTTGACCATCACCGATAGCCTCTGCGCCAGCGGAGGGCGTTCATCCGCGAGGTCAGCAAGCACCTCACCAATCAACATGAACTGCGCCAAACCCCTCGTTGCGAAACGAGGATAGGCGTAGTCCATTTCCGGCGCCCCCTCCGGGTTCTGAGAATCCCAGCTCACCATCGTATTGGGCAGCAGCAGGAGAAGATTGGTGGCCGCCCTGTTGGCCCATACAGGAACCTGTCGCGGCCCAAAAAACGGGGCCATGGCAATCGCCTGGTCGACATCGGCGCGCTGCTGACCGCTCCAGGCCGACAGCACCCCGCCCGCCGAAAGACCACTGACGATAACCTCTCCTCCAAGGCCACGCCCGACAGCAACGGCCTCTTCTGTCGCCATCACATAGTCCTCCGCATCGACGCTAGCCAAAGCCATAGTCATGCGATCGAGCTCACCATGCCCCGGCAATCGCGGCACATAGACATTGTAGCCCAAAGCGAAAATCGTCGGCGCCAATTCATCCGCCTGAGCCGGACAATTGGTTAGCCCGTGGAGAAAAATCACGGTGGGAGCCTCTCGGCTCTCCTGCAGAAGCAGTTTTGACGCACAGCGGGGATTGATCGGCATCAGGTCCTCGCGCTGACGCGACGCCACGAAGCTCGCGACCGCCTGCTCATAGCTTGGCGCCTCGGCCAAATCCCCTGTCCCCACAACGCGCGCGCTATCAAGCGGCAATATTGTGAGACCGACAAAAAGGGCCACGAGACCACAAGCAATGGCCAACAGCATCACCCCGGCCCCACGCAGCAGTTTCAGCGCGGGATCGCCGCCATTCAGCGCAGGATAGAAAGGCCGTAGCGGCAGCGTTGCGACGATGCCGACAATGGCCATCGTCGGAACCGCGGCAAAGCCCGTCGTCAGAAGGCCCAACCCGCTCAGCCGGCCTACCGTCGCCGCCTGCTCGACCGCTGCATCGATCTCGGGCGAGATTCTGAAAACCTCGTCGATCGCAAGCACGACGGGGTAGGCGAAAATTCCCGCCAGGGCGCCGGCGATTGCCCCCCGCAACAGCGATGGCCGGCCGCTGCGCCCCACAAATATCCACCACGCCAGTAGTCCGACAATGAAAGTGCCGAGGGCGACATCGGCCCAGTCGAGCCTGCTTTCGCTGCCAAAAAGTTCGGCAACGGGCAATCCCCCGAAAAACGTCGCGACGAGGCCGCCCAGAGAGAAAATGATCCCTGCCAATACATTTGCCAGAACAGGTTGGAGCTTCATGCCGCGACCACTACCTCACCCCGACCATACTGAAAGCACAGGTCATTCTCGATATGCGCAAAGTCCCGCAGCTTTGCTGCGCGTCCCTATTTACGCGCAAACCAAAGGCGCTGCTTTCCCCCTCTCCGTTCTGGGATTAGCTATTTGGCGGCAGTAGTTGGTGAGCGTAGTCATGCGCCTGATTGAACGAATGGGGTCCTACGTTTCCATAGCAGGCCTGATTGTCGGCATCCTGTTCTTCGCCCTCTCGCTGACCCCCTCGCTGATCCCGCGCCCCGCCGTCATCCAGGGCCTGCTTTCAGGCTGCGTTTTTGCTGTCGGCTATGCGGCCGGCGCTGTTCTCTTCTGGTTCTGGGCCTATCTCCAGCTCCATCCCGCCAACCCGACGGTGCGGCGCTGGCTGCGTTGGGGGCTGCTTTCCAGCTCGGGCCTGATCGCCGTGATCTGTCTCTATCGCTACACCGGCTGGCAAAACACCGTCCGCGCGCAAATGCAGCTTGAGCCGGCCAGCGATAGCCAAGTGCTCGTGGTCATCGTGCTGTCGCTGATCCCCGCTCTCGTCCTCGTCGCCATCGGCACGCTGATCACCCGCGGAACGCAGCGCGTTGCCGCGCTCCTCCGCACCCACATGCCGCCCCGCGCGGCCACCCTTGCCGGCATCGTCATCGTCGGCATCGTCACCGGTCTCCTCGTCAATGGCGTGCTGGTGCGGGGCCTTCTCAATTTCGCCGACGAAACCTTCCTCCGGGTCGACGCCATCGTTGCCCTAACCGGCAATCCGGCTCCGACCGATCCGCTCCGTTCGGGCAGCGACGCCTCACTCGTTCCCTGGACCTCGATCGGACGGGACGGTCGCGTTTATGTCGAAACTCAACCCGCAAAGGCCGATATCGAGACCGTCACCGGTCGGCCCGCCCAAAATCCCCTCCGCACCTATGTGGGCCTGCGCTCGGCCGAAACCCTCGCCCAGCGCGCCGACCTCGCCCTGGCAGAAATGCTGCGCATCGGGGCCTTCGATCGCTCGACCATCGTCATCATCATGCCGGTCGGTACTGGCTGGATCGACCCACCCAGCATCGATGCGCTCGAATATCTTCTCGAGGGCGACATCGCGAGCGTGGCTATCCAGTATTCCTACCTTACGAGCCCCCTCTCGCTCCTCGTCGAACCCGATGAAGGCGTGTCCACGGCTCAGGCCATCTTCGACGTGGTCTACAAATACTGGCGCGCCCTGCCCGCTGACCAGCGCCCTCGCCTCTTCCTGAGTGGTCTCAGCCTCGGCGCCAGCAGTTCCCAGGCCTCGACCATGTTTCTCGATGTCCTTGCCGCTCCCTTCGATGGCGCACTCTGGGTCGGTCCGCCGTTCACCAGCACCGTCTGGCGCTGGTCGACAGCCAACCGGGCAGATCAATCTCCGGAATGGCGCCCCGTCTTTGGCGACAGCTCAAGCGTTCGCTTCGCCAATCGCGGCACGGACCTCTCCGAGCCCGGCGGCAATTGGGGGCCGATGCGTATCGCCTTCCTGCAATATCCGAGCGATCCCATCGTCTTCGTCGACTACGACACCATCTTCCGCGCCCCCGCCTGGATGCGGGGCGAGCGGGGCGAAGGCGTCTCCCCCGAATTCCATTGGTATCCGATCATCACTTTCCTGCAGCTGGCCATGGATATGGCGCTCTCCAACACCTCGCCCATCGGCTACGGCCATGTCTATTCCGCCACCGATTATGCCGATGCCTGGTATGCCCTCGTCGAGCCTGAAGGCTGGGACGCCGCGAAGATGACGGCACTCAAGGCGGCCCTTCTCACCAATACCGGGCGGTCATGATGGCCATTCGCCGATCCCTCCTGGCCGGCCTGCTCTTCGGTCTCGCCGCCCTAGTCATCGCTCCCGCCATTGGCCTCAGCATCAGCAGCGACGTCTTCAATGACGATGGCCAGGTCACCTGGTTCAACCTCTTCATTGGCGCCGGCGCCTGCGGCGCGCTCATGTGGTGCTTGCTCAGCGGCCTTCCCCGCGCGATCACGCTGGTGCGCGGCGGCATGGCCGGCATCCTCGCTGGCCTTCTCTCGTATCCCGTCGTCATTGCCTTCGCCGAACTGCTGCAGCGCCAGTGGAGCGACCTGCCGCCCCTGCTTGAACGCCTCGAGCAGATCCAGACCATCACCACGCTGACCCTGATCACCACCGGCTTTCCCGGCGTGCTGCTTATGGCTGTCTCAGGCATGATCATCGCGCTGCTCTTAAAGCGATTGCATCCGCTGAGCACGGCCAGAACCTCCCCAGAAAGGCCGGCAATCCCGCGCATAGCCCTCGGCCTTTCGCTCCTCGCCGTCATCGCCCTCGGGATCACCTTCTTCTGGTTCGAAACCGCGGAGCTCGACGCTCCGCCCATAGCTACACCCGCGGAAGAGGCCACGATGACCTATGAGCAAGCCATGGCCGCTTTCGCTAGCGTAGAGGAACGAGAGAGCGGTCTCGACCTCGATCCGCTTTGCCATTCGCGCCTCCTCAGCCATGGAAGCAGGACCGCCCGAACCGTGGTCTATTTCCACGGCTTCACCAGCTGCCCGGCCCAGGCCGACGCCCTCGCAGAGCAATTGCTTGCCCTTGGCTACAATGTTTATCTTCCCCGCATGCACGGCCACGGTCTCGCCAGCCCCAACCCCGGCGATCTCGACGATTTCACCGCCGAGGGCCTTATGGCCCACACCAGTGCCGCCATTGACCTCGCGCAGGGCCTTGGCGACGACGTCACCGTCATGGGCCTTTCGGCCGGCGGCACTCTCTCGGCCTGGGCAGCCCAGTTTCGGGAAGACGTCGACGGGGTCGTCCTGATTTCACCCTTCTTCGGCCCCTATGTGGTCCCGACCTGGGCCATGCAGGCCGGCACGAACGTCACCCGCGCGCTGCCCAATATCAGCTTCTCGTGGAATCCTCTCGAGAACGCGACGCCTGAGAAAGCCGCCATCTCGCATGCCATGCCGACCACTTACGCGCTGACCGAGATCATGCTCGTCGGCTGGCAGATCCACGCCGCCGCCCAGACCAGTCCGCCTGCGGTCTCGAAGATTTCCATCCTGCTCAACGACGCCGACGTCGCCGTCAACAATCGCCAGACCCTTGAAATTGCAGCCTATTGGCAGGAGCACGGCGTCACTCCCACGGTCACGACCTTGCCCTTTTCGGCCCGCCTCCCCCACGACCTCGTCAACACGCGCGAACGCGGGGCAAATGTCGACCTGGTCTACCCCGCCCTGCTTGAACTGCTGGCACGGCGCTGAACGGGGCCGTTTGAAGGCGATGACCGGTCAGCTCTGCATGCGCTTGAGGAGATCCGTCAGGTCATTAGCATGAGGACCGGACTGAACACGATCGGTACCGGGATACGGCCCGTGGGCCTTTGCATCGGAGGGGCTGTAGGAAAATTCGCGGCGGAAAGCGCGGCTGAATTCGGCGGCATCGTTGAAGCAGAAGTCCTCGGCAACTTCGAAGATACGCTTCCCACTCAAAGGATCCGCGATGACCTTGTGCGCCGCCAGCAGCCGCCGCTTCTGGATATAGTGCATGATCCCTCCCGAGGCCTCGAAGAGGCGATAGAGGCGGGACCGGGAAACGCCGAGATTGCGCAGGATGAAGTTCACATCGAGCGCCGGGTTTTGCAGATTGTCCTGCACGCACTGCCGGGCCCGTTCGAGAAGGGCGTGATTGATCAGCGCGCCGGCCTCGTCGAGGCGATCGGGTGAGGGTGCAATCGCGGCGAGTAGCAGCGCACGCGTTGCTGCTACGAGGTCGGTCAGGTCGTCCGGCTGCAGCTGCGACATGCGGCTTTCGAGGCTGAGCATGTAGTCCGCGAAAATGCCGCCGAGCCCGTCCTGAAGAAGCGTGAGCGAGGCGGCATCGAGGAAATAGGCGGCATCGCGGCAGGTGTCGCGCGGAATATAGAGCACGTGCGCCTTGCCCGATGCTACCTGGCCATGGAATGGGTCGGCCAGCGAGGTAAGTTGCGGAATTCCAACGATATTTTCGAGGAGAACGCCGCACCCTTCGATCGTACAGCGGCCGGTGACGAAGAGGGAAACCACCCAGTGATCCAGGGGATCGCGGCGGGATTGTTCGGCGAGGCTGGCAAAGCCCAGGCTGTCGGTTTCGACGGTCTGGAACGCCATGCTGCCCAGATCCCAAGTCCGGTGGCGGGCGCGAAAATTGGTGCTGTCGCGCTTCGGCGAGAGATCAAAGGCGGCCGAATGAACATTTCGCCAGGCATCAAACCGGTCCGACGCCGACACTTCGCTGGTAGAAAAATCGATAGGCTTCAGACCTATAGCCTCGTCGTGCGGCATGTCCATCAGCGACATCGCCGGCTGATATCGCGGACGAATACTAGACGCGTGATACATCCTGACGCTCCTCCTTCGGCCACTTCGCTTCGGGTGAAGGCGAAAGGTGACCCACGACGGAAGGGCTGCGGACAGCCCATCCTTGCTTTGCGGCAGACCACGGGGGCGCACGGTAGCAAGACGTTGAGAAGCCAAGAGTAAAGTAAGACTATGCTAGAATTTATCCAAAATTTGCCGCCGCCCCACAATTTGCTTGCCCCTCAGTGGCAAAGGTCCGGCAAATTGCTGATGGAGAATATCACATACTGTTCGAAACGCATGCGCATTCCGTCCTAGGTCTTGGCATTCTGTGCCAACTTGGGCGGCAAGGCATGACGCATTCGGGCCTCCCGGTTAACAGACTGCTAACATCGAGAGGCGCGAAGGCGCGACTTGGGGAATTCCGGCGGGACCTTAGTCCGCCTCGCCGGTGATATCCTTGTAGATCACCCCATCCTTCATGATGATGAGGAAGTTGTTGGCCGGATCGACGACAAGGCTCAGGTCCTCGAGCGGGTTGCCATCGACGAGGAGCAGGTCGGCATAGGCGCCTTCCTCGATGACACCGATCCGACCCGGATAGGGATTGCGTTCGCCCGAGAGCAAAAGCAGCTCGCCATTGGTGCCGGTGGCCATCTTCAGCGCCTCGGGCGGGGTGTACCATTCGAGCATGTTGACCAGCATGGCATTCTGGCCGCGGGCCAGGATGGGTGAGAACAGGATGTCCGCCCCCAGGCGGTCTTGATGTTATATTTCTTGGCGAAGGCATAGACATTGGTAGTGCCGTGCAGCACCTCGTGGAACTTGTCGAGTGAGGAGGGCGGCAGGCCGGCGCTCATCTCTTCAGTGAAGGGCTGGGTGCTGAGCCAGATGCCCTTGTCGGCCATCATCTGCGCGGTTTCATCGTTGATCAGATGCGCGTGCTCGATAACTTTTACGCCCGAATTGATCGCCGTCTGCACCGCCTGCGGTGTATAGGCGTGGACCCCGACATAGATACCCCAATTTGCCGCCGCCTCGACGGCAGCCACGATCTCGGCGCTGGTAAAGGTCGACACATCGAGCGGGCTAAAGGGCGAGGCAACCCCGCCGCCGGCCGTCATCTTGATCTGGGAGGCACCCTGCATCAATTGTTCGCGGGTCCGCATGCGAACTTCATCGGGGCTGTCGACCACCATGGCCATGCCGACTTCTTCCATGGGCGTCAGCTCGCCGATCTTGCGGGGCAGATCGGCAAAGGTTCGGAAATCGCCATGGCCGCGGGTGATCGTCAGCATCGCGCTTGAGGGATAGATGCGCGGTCCCGGAATAAGGCCCTGGTCAATGATCTTCTTGAGCCCGAAGCTCGGCCCGCCGAGATCGCGCACCGTGGTGAAGCCGCGCATCAGGGTCGCGGTTGCCTCAACACCGGCGATCAGGTGTGTGTAGCCGAAATCGTTGAGCCCGGTATTCGGGATGACCCGATCAGCATGGTCCGCCAATGCGCATCAGGCCCGGCATCAGTACCTTGCCTGCGCCGTCGATTACCGTGGCACCGTCTTCGCCGATCTCGGTGGTCGAAATCCCTGCGATCTTGCCATCCTTGACGAAGACATTGGCCGGGCCGCTCAGCTCGTCCGACTGCCCATCGAAAATAATGACATTTTCGAACACGACCGGCGTTCTGGCAGGTTGGGCAAGCGCCGCAGGAGCGGCCGCAAGGAAGGTGACAACAACCATAGCAGGTCCGGCAAAGGCAAGCGAAACAAGGATTTGGCTTTAGAGACACTCATGATGCGCACGGCTCCTGAGACTTCCGGGACACAAAGCTTAACGGGATGGACAGGGCCAACAATTGCACTCCGTCCCAACTTCGGCGGCGGGCCAGAGGGCGGATTACCAGACCTTTACGGAGGCGATCGAACCTTGCAGGCGCCGGGTCACATAGGGCATGTCATCGCGCACCGACGTGCAGTTACGGAAGTGCCGGGCGGTGCAGAGATCGACGCTGAGCGAATTGCTCTGGGCCCCGCGAAGGGCCACCGAGCCGATGCGATTGCGCCAATTGCCGAGATCGTCATTGCCGTTGCCGGGTCGCAGGCAAAAGCTCTCGCCGCGGAAATTAGGCCGATCATAGAAGCAGACGCGCGTCGGACCGGTATCGAAATCGGGCCAGAGCGAGGGCGGCGGCGCAGCGATGACGCGCATCACATAGTTCTGGGATAGCCAGCCGGTATCGCGTCCAGCATTGACGAGGCACCAATTCCGCTCGCAACGGACGATCGTCACCTCCTCGCCCGAGCGCACGACGCGGATCATGGCATGGTTGGTGCCAGGCCCATTGCGCAGATTGACATTGGCGACCGTCACGGCTGGCCCGAACATCTGGGCCATGGCCGGCAGGGCCAGCACAAGAACGGCAAGGTTCGCAATGGCGAGCCGGACAAGTGACCTGATCAACATGAGACCTCCCTATCGGACGTCGACCGATCGCCGCCAAACCGTTGTCGTGACGAACAAACCCGACCGCGACTCGAAATCCAAAATAGAAGTTTGAGAATGTCTGGAAATTAGCACAGGCAAGATCGCGAACAACACCATCACAACATGGATTCTGAAAAGATGGACGGATTGCCAAGAGTATGGACTGACAGACAAGGTTCTATATTTCTATTTTATTGAGCAATTGTTCGCAATCCCGCCGCGACCCGACGCAGTTCAATGCGAGCCGGGGCGGGTGGGTTTGAGCCGCCCTTGGCGTTCGCAAATCAGACACAAGACGAAAGTCACGACGCGGGACGCCCGGCCTAGTGCGGGGACGCCACGCCATTCTCCTCACGGCCCTACGAGCGGTAGCCTCAACGGGCTCCAAGGCGGATTTGTCTTTTATTGGAGCCTGTTAGGAAGGGGCGGCATTATGGCGGGGGCTGACAAGGGGAAACTATCGCTGTTTGCACTAACGGCGATGGTCATCGGGTCCATGGTCGGGGCCGGCATCTTCAATCTGCCGGGACGTTTCGCGACGGCAACCGGACCATTTGGCGCCATCATCGCCTGGGCCATTGCCGGCACCGGCATGTATATGCTGGCCCGTGTTTTCCAGTCGCTGGCAACGAGACGACCCGACATCGACTCCGGCGTCTTCGCCTATGCCAAGGCAGGTTTCGGCGACTACATGGGCTTCCTCTCCGCCTTCGGCTATTGGCTGGGCAGTTGCCTCGGCAACGTCTTTTACTGGGTTCTGATAGGCTCGACGCTCGGGCGTTTCTTCCCGGAACTCTTTGGTGACGGCAGTAGCCCCGTAGCGATCATCGTGTCGCTGCTCGGCATCTGGGCCTTCCACTTCATGATCCTGCGCGGCGTCGAACAGGCCGCCTTCATCAATACGGTTGTGACCATCGCCAAGATCGTGCCGATCCTCGTCGCAATCATCGCCTTCATCTTCTTCTTCAACTACGCCCAGTTTTCCGAGAACTTCTTCGGCGGACTCGACATGCCGGAAAAGAGCCTCGTGGCGCAGGTGCGCGACACCATGCTCATCACCGTCTTCGTCTTCCTCGGCATCGAGGGCGCCAGCGTCTATTCTCGCTTTGCCAAAAAGCGCGAGGATGTCGGCAGCGCGACCGTGCTCGGCTTTGTCGCGGTGACCGGCCTTATGGTCGCTGTGACCCTCCTGCCCTTCGCCACCGCGCCGCGCGCCGCGATTGCTGGGGTGGCCAATCCCTCACTCGCCGGTGCGCTCGAATTGGTCGTCGGCCATTGGGGCGCCGTGTTCATTTCCATCGGTGTGCTGGTTTCGGTGCTCGGGGCTTATCTCGCCTGGTCGCTGATCTGCGCCGAGGTGATGTTCGCCGCGGCCAAGTCGGAAGACATGCCAAAGATGTTTGCGGCGCAGAACGGCAATGGCGTGCCGGCCAACGCGCTGTGGCTGACCAATATCGTGGTCTCGCTCTTTGTCATCTCGACCTATTGGTCGGCCGATGCCTTCAACTTCATGCTCGACATGACGAGCGTCACCGCCCTGCTGCCCTATCTGCTGGTGGCAGGTTATGGTGTCATCGTTGCCCGTCGCGGCATTGGCTACGAGCCCAATGACAGCGAACGGGGCATGGACCAGGTCATTGCCTGGATCGCCGTGGTCTATACGCTCTTCATGTTCGTCGCCGCGGGGCTGAAATACGTCCTGCTCGTCGCCGTGCTCTTCGTTCCCGGAACGCTCATTCTCTACTTCTGGGCTCGCCGGGAGCAGCGCGCCAAATTCTTCACACCGGCAGAACTGATCGTCTTCGGCGTCACGGTCCTCGCGGCCGCGGCGGGAACGATCGGCCTTCTGACCGGCACTATTACCCCCTGATCGAGGAGCGTTAAGCATGGAAACCAGTTTTGGCGTCCATTCCGAAGTCGGCCAATTGCGCAAGGTCATGGTCTGCGCTCCCGGCAAGGCCCATCAGCGGCTGACCCCGTCCAATTGCGACGACCTGTTGTTCGATGACGTGCTCTGGGTCGACGTGGCCAAGCGCGACCATTTCGACTTCATGAACAAGCTGCGCGAACGCGGTGTTGAGGTGGTCGAGATGCACAATCTGCTTGAGGAAACCGTGGCTCTGCCTGAGGCCAGGGCCTGGATCCTCGACAACCAGATCGTGCCCAACAAGGTCGGGCCCGATCTCGTCAACGATGTCCGCTCCTACCTCGACGGGCTTTCCAACCGGCAACTGGCCGAGACCCTGATCGGCGGCCTTTCCACCTACGAATTTCCCGACCATATCGGCGGAGATCGGATGAACCTCGTGCGCGACGCGGCGGGTGTGAACGAATATCTGCTGCCGCCCCTGCCCAATACGCTCTACACGCGCGACACCACCTGCTGGATCTATGGCGGGGTGACGCTCAACCCGCTTTATTGGCCAGCGCGCCACGAAGAGACGCTGCTCACCAGCGCCATCTACAAGTTCCATCCCGATTTTGCCGGCAAGGTGAATGTCTGGTGGGGCGACCCGACCAGGGAATGGGATCTGGCAACGCTCGAAGGTGGCGACGTCATGCCCATCGGCAAGGGCAATGTGCTCGTCGGCATGAGCGAGCGCACCTCGCGCCAGGCAATCAGCCTCCTGGCCAAAACACTCTTCGAAAAGGGCGCGGTCGAGCGCGTCATCGTCGCAGCCATGCCCAAGCTGCGCGCCGCCATGCATCTCGACACGGTCTTTACCTTTGCCGACCGCGACTGCGTGCTGATCTATCCCGATATCGTCAACCCGATCGAATGCTTCTCCTATCGGCCCGATGGCAATGGCGGACTGGAGCTGAGCAAGGACAAGGGCGGGCTGGTCGAAACCGTGCGTGAGGCGCTGGGACTTTCCGGCATTCGCGTCGTCGAGACGGCCGGCAATGACTACACGCGCGAGCGCACCCAGTGGGACAGCGGCGCCAATCTCGTCTGCGCCTCGCCCGGCGTAGTCTTCGCCTATGACCGCAACACCTATGTCAATACGCTGCTGCGCAAGGCGGGCATCGAGGTCATCACCATTTCAGGCTCCGAACTGGGCCGCGGGCGCGGCGGCGGCCACTGCATGACCTGCCCGATCATCCGCGACGCGGTGGACTACTAAGCCCTTCCGATCGTGTTTCGAGGTGAAAAATGTCTAGCAATTTCTGGGAATTTCTCTGGCTGATCCTCTCCACCTTCTTCCTCATCACCTATCTCATCGTGCTGTTCCAGATCATCGTCGATCTGTTCCGCGACAGGGAGATCGGCCCCGTTGCGCGCGCCATCTGGGTGATTGCGCTGATCTTCCTGCCCATGCTGACAGCGCTCGCCTATCTCATCACCCGTGGCGGCGGCATGGGCCGGCGGCAGGTGCAGGCGGGACAGGAAGCGCGGGCCGAAGCGGAAACCTACATCCGCAACGTCGCAGGCACTTCGCCTGCCGAACAGATTTCTCGCGCCAGTGCCCTGCTCAAGGAAGGTGTGATTTCGGAGACGGAGTTCAACGCGCTCAAGGCCAAGGCATTGGCATGAGCCTCGACCATGCAGACCCGGAAGTGAGGTCGCGCAGGCATGACCGATGATGCCCTCGACCACGAGAACGATCCGATCATCCCGATCGTCGACGTCATCGTCGCGCAATTGCGCGAGCGGGCGGAGCGGCCCAATGCTGCCCTGAACGCCGCCGATCTTCTCACCATTGTCGGGGAGCGCTCGCATGTGCTGGCCATCATGCTCTTTGCCCTTCTCAACCTGTTGCCCGGCCCGCCGGGCTATAATTTCCTCATGGCCGTCGCCATGTTCGCGGTCGGCATATCCATGCTGATGGGGCGACCGATGAACTTCGGCAACTGGTTCGGCCGCATGCCACTGCCGCTGAAGGTGATCAAAAAACTGCTCGAGGCACTGGCGGTGATCGTACGCTGGATCGCCCGGATTTCCACGCCGCGCTGGCGCGCCCTGACCGGGCCAGGGGCGATGCCCTTCGTGGCGCTCATCGCCATCGTGCTGGCCATAGTCAACATGGCCCCGGTGCCGTTCATGAATCTCATTCCATCGGCGGGCCTCGCCGTCATCTGCATGGGCGTCCTCAATCAGGACGGCGTCGCCGTGCTGGCCGGGATTGCGATCGGTGCCCTGGGAACGCTGCTGGCGCTGGTCGCCATCTGGCTGATCTTCATACTCGCCTACACGCTGGGCGACATGGTCGAGCACGCAATCGAAGGGGATGGTCCCTGAGCCCCTGAACCAACCGACCGACGGGTCCGAGCAACAAGGTCAAGGAGTTATCAAATGGCGACGTCTTCCAAGCGCTGGGCCGTGACATTCAGCCTCCTGCGTGGTGCGCTGCTGCTGATCGGTGGGCTCCTCGCCCTGTTCCTCCCCGATTACGCGCTGAGGGTCGTGGTGGTTGTTGGTGGCACGGTGCTGCTGGTAGATGGTGTGCTGGGGGCGCTGGCGAGCCAGAACTACGGGATTGAATCGAGCTGGCCGTTCTGGCTCAGCCTCCTGCGCGGAGGACTGGCGGTGCTCTCCGGCCTGTTGCTGCTCCTCAGCCCCTTCATCACGGGCATCCTCACCCCCAATGTCCTCTCCTGGATCATCGGGCTTGGCGCCATCGCCGTGGGCCTGACGGAAGCGTTCATCCTCATCCGCTACCGCAAGGAGTTTCCGCCTGTCTGGACCTCCGTGGCCGGCGCCGCAATCTATGTCGTACTCGGTGCCCTGCTCATTGTCCTGCCGATGACCGGAGCTCTGTTGCTGATGCAGATCGGCGGCGGCCTTGTCGCGCTTTTCGGCCTGATCCAGATCATCCGCAGCTGGCGCACGGCTCAGGAGAGGCTGGCGCGGGGCTGACATGGTGCATGCCACACCGCAAAGACCGATCCGGGAACCCACGCTGCTCGATGCGCTGATCCCGCTCATCGTGCTCGCACTGCTGATTTCAGCCGCCGTCTATCTCTTCGGCAATGACGCGATGGACGGGCCGCTGCAGGTGGCGCTGATCTTTTCAGCGCTCACCGCTGCCCTCATCGTGCTCAAGAATGGGCATTCCTGGGACGAGGTTGCCGAAGCCGGACGCAAGGGCGTTTCCTCGGTCGTCAGTGCCATCTTCATCCTCTTTGCCATCGGTGCACTGATCGGCGCCTGGAACATGGCCGGCACCATCCCGACCCTCGTCTACTATGGCATCATGGTCGTCGACCCCGACTGGTTTTATCCGGCCGCCTTCCTGATCTGCGCCGGCATTGCGGTCGGCATCGGCAGCTCCTGGACCACGGCCGGGACAATCGGCGTTGGGCTCATCGGGCTCTCGGTGATGGTCGGCGTATCCGCCGAGGTCACGGCGGGCGCGGTTATCTCGGGAGCCTATGTCGGGGAAAAAATGTCCCCCCTCTCAGAAACCGCGATCCTTGCTGCGCAGCTTACCGACACGCCCATCCAGACCCATCTGCGGGCGCAGGGCTGGAGTTCGGGCCCGGCTTTGCTGATTGCGCTGATCGGGTTCATCCTGTTCGGCGCGCTCGATGGCACCTCTGGGGCCAGCGACACGGTGATCGATTCCGAACTTGTCGCGCTCGCCGACCTCTTTGCGATAACGCCGTGGACGCTGCTGCCGGTCGTGCTGCTCGTCGCCCTGTCGGCGCTGAAAGTTCCGGCTTCGCTCGCCATCGCTTCCTCGGCGCTGGCTGCCGCGTTTCTGGCCCCCCTGCTTCAACCGGACGCTGTGCTTCGCTTCATCGGTGCGACCGACCTGCCTCCGACACTGACCTACATAAAGGCGTGCTGGCAGGTGATGGCGACGGGTTTTGAGGCGCGATCAGGACTCCAACAGGTGGACAGCCTGCTATCGCGCGGCGGCATGTCGAGCATGCTGCCCACCATCTGGCTCATCCTCGGCGCGCTGGTCTTTGGGTCACTGCTCGACGAATTCGGGCTTCTTCTCAAACTCGTGACCCCGCTCATCGCCCGGGCCAGATCCACCGGCGCCCTGATTGCCACTGTCGTCGGCTCGGCCATGGGGCTCAATATCGTGGCGGGTGACCAATATGTGGCGGTCGTACTGCCCGCACGAATATTCGGCGCCGAGTTCGACAAGCGCGGGCTCGCCTCAAGCAATCTCTCACGCGCCGTGGCCGACGGCGGTTCGGTCACCTCGCCGCTGATCCCATGGAATTCCTGCGGCGCCTATATGGCGGCCGTGCTGGGCGTACCAACGCTGCTCTACCTCCCCTTTTGCCTCTTCAATATTGCCAGTCCGCTGATGACGCTGCTGATCGGCTACACCGGCTGGCGCGTTGCAAGGCGCAATTCTAGGTCCGCGTCGCCGTGAAATTGCGGCGGGAAACGCCCGGCACGGTCGGGTGATAGGTGCAGCGCAGCGTTCTGATCCGGGGCGTTTCACCGACGATGACGCGACCGAGATTGCCGAGAAATCCGAGGGGGCGGCAATCGACCGAAGCGGCCTCCCAGGCCTGACGACGGCCGCAGGACGTACGATGCAGATCCATGAAGATGTCACGCCCGGATGTGTGCCAGTCCATGCGCCCATCGCAGCGGGCACCGCCGCCACGCACCTGGAATGAGCCGCGCCGGTCAAAGCAGAAGGTCACCCGATAGGGACCGAACAGGGTCTCGTTGGATCGGAAGCAACCATTGACCGACACGCCACCTGGGTGATCGGGGACCATGACCATGGGTGCGATGTCCTGTCCCTGCGTGGTGGAGCCGCAGCCCATCACGACGACAATGGCCGATAGCAGCAGTTTAAGACCGAGACCTTTCACGAGAGTGCTCTCCTCTTGGTCGCCATGACCGTTCCGGGTGATCTTAGCTAATCGCCCGACCGCATTTGATGTGCCCCGCGTCCCATGGCTTTACCCCTTGTCCCTATTTACAAAACCGCGTGGCACAACACTTTCCCGACCCCCTATCGGTGGATTAGCGTGAACCAAACCGGCCACTTGCAGGGAGACCACACATGACGAGGACGCCCATTCGATTAGTGATCCGCACCATTGCGGCCGGTATCGTTCTGGCGCTGATGCCCGCCCCCTTCACGGGCGCGGTCCAGGCGGCGACTTGGACAGCTCGCGGCAACGAGCCTGGATGGCGGGTGGACGTGAGCGAAACCGCGATCAATTTCTCCGGCATGGACGGAGAGACTTTCGCCATTGAGCCCGTGCCGGAGCCGGTGCGCGCAGAAGGCATCGACGTTTATACCGGCACGGCCGGGGATAAGGCGTTTACGCTGGTCGCCATCGACAAGATCTGTACCGACAATATGTCCGGCATGCCCTTTCCCAAGACGGTGGTGGTGACGATTGGGGACCGGGCTCTGGCCGGCTGTGGTAGTGATCCGCTGAGCCTATTGGTCGGCGACTGGAAGGTCGAAGAGATTTCCGGAACGCCCGTCATTGCCGGATCGGAAACCTCTATTGGCTTCGATCTCGACGGCAGCATGTATGGCAATGCCTCGTGCAATCGCTTCTTTGGCGGCTTCAGCCTGACCGGCGAAGGCCTGACCCTGTCGCCCGGCGGCGCCACAATGATGGCTTGCCTTGATGGGTTGATGGAGCAGGAGCAGAAATTCCTCACCGCGCTTGAAGAGGTCAGCCGCTTCGAGAGCCTGCCGGATGGCGCACTGAGACTGATGGATGCCAACGGCAGTGCAGCGCTGACACTGCGGAAATAAGACGGCGTCGGCTCCTATGTGTTCCCAAGCCTGGTGCCAGTGCCGCGTCAGGCCTCACGCGCAATTGTAGGAAGCAGGGAGCAGGCCTTCACCACCGACGTCCGTGCGGATCAGGCGTCGGCGCAGGCGGATGGCATCGCGCGGCCGACGGCCCAGGAGAGGCGCCCCTGGTCGATCGTCAGCGTGAGCCGACCATTCGAAAAGCTCGTGCCGTCGGTTCCCAGGGAGGGCAGCGAGACCTCGGCCTCGTCGTTGACCGACACAGAAGCGCTCTCGCCCAGGAGACGAACGGCAAGGCGCGTGCCGTCCTCGCACACGTAGTTGCTGACGGGATAGGGATTGCCGACGCCGATCGAGACGTCGGGTGCGGACGTCGTGAGACCAGCAGCGAGAGTGTTCTTGAAGATGGCCCCGTCTTTCATGATGACGACGAAATTTTTGGGATCAGCGACAAGCCCGAGGTCCACCAAGGGGTCGCCATCGACCAGCAGGAGATCGGCGAGCGCCCCCTCCTTCACAACCCCGAGAACGCCGGGATAGGGGTTGCGCTTGCCGGAGAGGCTGAGGAGCTCGGCATTCGTCCCTGTCGCCATGGCGAGGGCTTCCGCAGGGGTGTACCAGCGCTCGAGCGAGGCGAGAATTGCGCCCTGCTGTTGTGCAAGTGCCTGGGAGAACAGGACGTCCGTACCCCACGCAGTCTTGATCCCGTATTTTTTCGCCAGTTCGTAGGTTCGCTCAATTCCGGGCCAGACTTCGTCCGCCCCCTGGCGCTGCACGGAGCCTTCTGGGAAGCCAAGTCGGAGGCCTTCCGGCAGGGGCTGCAGGCTGAGCCAGATGTCTTTCTCCGCGATGAACTTGGCGGTGTCTTCGTCCATCAGGAAGCCGTGTTCGATGACTTTGACGCCCGCATCGATCGAGCGGCGGATGGCGGCAGAGGTGAACGCGTGGGCGGTGACATAGGTGCCCCAGTTGTCCGCTGCCTCGACGGCAGCACGAAGCTCTTCGAGGGTAAACGTCGACACGTCGATCGGGCTGAATGGAGACGAGACCCCGCCGCCGGCGGTCAATTTGATCTGCGATGCACCAAGCATCAACTGCTCACGGACACGCAGACGCACTTCATCTGGACTGTCAGCGAGCATGCTGCCGCCCACCACCTCCATCTGCGCCATATGACCGCCGATCGTGCGCGGCAACTCCGACAGCTGCCGGAAATCGCCGTGCCCGCTGGTTATCGTGATCATGGCCCCAGACGGATAGATGCGGGGCCCGGCGACTAGGCCTTCGTCTATCGCAGCCTTCAGGCCGAAGGATGGGCCTCCCACGTCGCGAACGGTTGTGAAGCCGCGCATCAAGGTATCGGTGGCCTCGTCGGCAGCAGCGATATTGTTGTAGCCAACGTCCCCGTAGATACCCTGCTCCGGCGTAGGTCGGATCAGCATTGCGTGCCAATGGGCATCGATGAGGCCAGGCATTAGGGTCCGGCCCTCCCCGTCAATAACGAGCGTATCCGCGTCGGTTTCGATGCTGCCCGTAGAGATCGTAGCGATGAGGTTGTCTCTGACGAGAACATTTGAGGCTTCGGAGAGAGAGTCTCCAACGCCATCAAAAACGCGCACGTTCGTGAAGAGCGTCGACGTCGGGGAGGCGGACTGCTGTGCCTCGGCAGGGAGGATTGCCAGAAAACTTGCTATCAGGACGAAAGGTGCAATATCGAATTTTGAAGCCACGTTGCTCTCCCTATTGCATCAACGCCCACCTTGGGCATGACCAGCATAGGGGCGGAACCGCCGCTTGTATCTGGCGCAGCGTCCCGGCACTGGGCACGATGTCCCATTTATACGAGGAGGTTATGGACGCCCCACAAATCGGCGCCCTCCCCTCGCCTGGCATCCGCCGCTGGCTACCAAGCCAAGGCGACGCCCGGTTGACGCAGAGCGTGTCGTCGACCTGCCAAATCTGGAGGATATCCAGGGGCTCAGATCAGACAACGTGACTAAAATCTGGATCATGCGAGTGCAGCGTCGAGTTCACGGTCGATGCAAGATAACGGCTAGCAAGGTGCTGCTTGTCGACCCCAAGGCAAGTGGCAAATATCTCCGTCGGCCATGGCGCACGGCGGCTTTCGGGCAAAAAACGTGAGCTAACCCAATGGCCGCTATGGGGTCGGGTAAGCCATCTGAGCCCCTGCCATAATCGTTTCTCCGATGGCCGCTTAGGCTACAGGAGAAATGTAATGGGTATCTCACAATATGACCCTGCCGCTGCAGGCAGACCTGCCTGGAATGCCGGTAGGCAAGTCGGCGCCAAGCGCGCTCTGAAAATTAGACAGATATGGTCGATCCGTTTCTTTCTAGATCGGGAAGGACGAATGC
>DATMSG010000276.1:0-2146 GCA_035565515.1 Devosia sp. | reverse complement strand
GTAAAGTTCGACGCGGGGATTATAGGGATTGGAGCTGACGGAAGCACGGCCCTGTTCGAGCGCCTTGAGGATGGCGGGCTTGGTGCGGGCGGTGGCGAAAATCCAGGTGGTGGGGGTGCCGACATAATTGCCGGTGGCTTCGAGCGTCAGAGGGACGATCTTTGCCGGGTCCTCGGGCACGCCGTGATGGGAATCGCTGCCGCCGCGGGCGCCGATCATGCGGCCGGACAGGAGCTGGTCGTCCCAGATGCGGAGGCTGGGGATGTTTTTGGGCCAGACGCTGGTGTTCCAAATCTCGACGCTATCGGCGAGATCGAAGGAAAAACCATAGTGGTTCTTGTGATGGGGATGATTGGCCGACCAGTGGATGCCCATTTCCTGCTTGAGTTTCAGGAGGTCCCAATCCCTGGCATTGCGGGCGTCGAAGATGCGCTGGTGGTCGTAGGGTTCGGCGGAGAGAATATTGACGTGGCCGCGCGGGGCGGTGAGTTCGGCGCCGTAAAAGAGCAGGACGGAATCCGAGCGGAATTCGGGATCGGCCCAGGTATTTTGCGCCACGGCGCCCTGCACGTGGACGTCGTGGTCGGTGATGGCGAGATAGTCAAAACCCATGCGCTCGGCAAAGCCGATGATGCGCGATTGCGGATTGTTGGAGGAATCGGTCGAGTGGCGGCAATGCATGTGCCAATCGCCCTTGAGCCACATGCCGATCTGAAAGCCGGCGAGCGGGGGCAGGGTTTTGGGGAGGGGCGGGATCATGGGCGGAATGCCTTTTCTGCGCAGCTTGCCGGCACCGCCACCCTCGATCCCTCCCCACAAGGGGGAGGAAGGGGGCGGTGCCGAAGCGGTGTGGGCTAGCTTAGGGCCAGGGTCAAGATCTGGAATGGCTTGAAGGCCAGCTCGAGAGAGTCCGTGCTTTCGGAGAGAACGGAGATGTCGTTTTCGTAGAGGTCGGTCTGGCTGATCCTGCTCTTGCGCGGCAGGGTGAGCGTGACCGTGCCGGCGCGGTTCTGGGTTTCCCAGAGGCGCAGGATGGTGCGCTGGCCGTCTTCGCCGGCCTTGACCGTTTCGATGGCGATCTGGTCGCTCGAAAGGGTGGCGATGGGGGCCGGGCTGGGCGCGGTTTCAGCGCCGCCGGCGAGGAGGCGCAGGGGCAGGTTGAAGGCGGTGGCGGCATTGTGGACCGCTTGCAAGTCGCCGGCATGCAGCAGCAGCGCATAACGGAAACGATGTTCGCCCTGATCGGCCTCGGGCCAGGGGAAGACGGGGGATTTGACCAGGGTCAGGCGCAGCGCGCTGCCCTTGGCGTCATAGCCATATTTGCAATCGTTGAGCGCGGCGACGCCGAAGCCGGTCTCGCTGAGATCGACCCAGCGATGCATGGAGGTTTCGAAACGCGCCTTGTCCCACGAGGTATTGGCATGGGTGGGGCGGGTCAGATGGCCGAACTGGGTTTCGGCGCGGCTGACATCGGTACGGATGTCGAGCGGGAAGCCGGTCTTGAGCAGGGTCTGGTGCTCGTGCCAATCGACAAGGGTGTCGAATTCGAGCTGCGCGATGTTTTCGGCGAGGGAAACGACCTGCACGATGCGGGAGGCTTCATAGGTCCAGGTGAAGCGGATGGCGGCGCGGTAGGGGCCGTGTTCGACGACTTCGGCGCTGACGAGGTTATCGACCGGCCAGCTCTGGTTCTCGAAATTCTCGTCGATATCCCAGGCATCGAAATCGATGGGAATGTCGCGGTGGGCGACGAGGGCGTTGCCGACCTCTCCGGATTTGAGCGCTTCGCGGTTGGCGCGCTTGTCAAAGAGCGAGGTGAGCTGGCCCTTTTCGTTGAAGCGGGCGCGGAGGAAGGCGTTTTCGAGCAGGGTTGGCGAGACGGAGAGCGTGGTCGCCGGCAGCGGGCTGGCCGAGGTGGCGAGGCGCAGGGACTGGGTCGAAAGGCCCGGAACATTGGCGAGGGGGGCGACGCTGGCGCTGGTGCCATCGGCGCGGGTGATTTTTTGGGCCGGGATGGTGGCGCCGCCGATTTCGATGCCCTTGGTGCCGGCCGGAAGGTGGAGGAGGCCGCTACGGGTCAGGCTGGTCGAATTGAGGACGGCGTGGTGGCCGGCAGATGCAAGGGCGGCGCCGAGGGTTTGGGCGA
>DATMSG010000275.1:0-3667 GCA_035565515.1 Devosia sp. | reverse complement strand
CCAGATCGGCGTTCTCAGCCACCACCTCCATTGCGCCCATTCGGTCCTGCTGTCTCCCAGGGAAGTGGACCTTTATGCAAAGCACCGGCTGTCGGCGTGCCATTGCGGCTTCAACAATTATTCGATCGGTTCCCCCCGGGTTATCGAGATGTGGCGCCGCGGCATCGACATTGGTCTTGGTACCGACGGTCCCGGTGCCGGGGGCACTCTCGACATCTTCCAGGTCGCCCATGTTGCGCGCGTCGGCCAGCAGGCCGTCAACAGCGCCGTCTACCATGAGCGCGAACCAATCTCGGCCGAGGAGCTCCTCAAGATCGGCACCCAAGGCGGGGCTAGAGCTCTCGGCATTTTCGATCAGGTCGGGAGCCTCGAGGTGGGCAAGAAGGCCGACTTTATCCTCTGCGATACCTCCATGATGGATGCCGCGCCACTCTACGATCCGCTCTTTGTAGCCGCGAGCGTACTGGTTGGCAGGGATGTCGAAACGGTCATTGTCGATGGCAAAGTGGTGATGAAGGATCGGGAGCTGCAGGGGATCGATGCCGAGGCGGTCAGGGCCAAGCTCAAAGAGCGCCTGCCCGTCATAACCGAGCGCTTCGAGAGGCTGGTGGCCTGACCATGACGAAATTCGAGACTGTCCAACGCCGCGGCCCTCTCCCAATCCGGGAGCCAGCGATCTTTCCGATCCACGCCGGAAAACGTTTCATCGTCACCGGCGCGGCCGGTGGTTTGGGAAAGGCGATTGCAGGCCTCTTGGCCGCACAGGGCGCCAAAGTCGTCGTCGCCGACCTCCGGCAGGATGCAGTCGATGCCGCCGCCACCGAACTGGGTGGCAGCGCCAAGGGCGTCTTCGGCTACGCGCTCGATGTCGCCGACGAAGCCGCCGCGGGCCGGTGCGTGACCCAGTCCATAGCCTGGCTCGGGGGCATTGACGGGCTCGTCAATTGCGCCGGCATCGTCCTTCACGCCGATCCTCTCGGCATTTCCCGCGCCGATTGGGCACGCCAGTTCGAGGTCAATCTCTTCGGCGCCTATGAGCTGGCGCGCCTCGTCGCCAAACAGATGATTGCCGACGATATTGCCGGCGCCATCGTCAATATCGCCTCGGAAGCCGGCAAGAAGGGCCATGTCGATTCCATGGCCTATAGCGCGAGCAAGGCCGCCTTGATCAATCTCACCCGAACGCTCGCCGAAGCGCTGGCGCCCTACGACATCAACGTCAATTGCGTCTGTCCCGGCGGCATGTCGACGCCCATGTTGCGCGAGGTCGCGTCGGTTTATTCCGGGATCACCCAGACACCCGCCGACGAGGTCTTCGCCCAGATGCAAAGCGCAACCCTTGGGCGTCATACCGAGCCGCGCGAAGTGGCGCGTGTCGCCTCATTCCTTCTCAGCGACGAGGCCATGATGATCCGCGGCCAGGCCGTGAATGCCGATGCCGGCGACACCCCTTATTGAACCGGAAACGCCGATGAACACCCCCCTCCCTTCTGCTCCCGCGACGGCACCCGAAGCCTGGGCCATCCATGTCGATCATGTCGGCAAGACTTTCACGCTCGATGGTGGCAAGGAACTCAAGGCCATCGACAATGTCGACATCAAGATCGGCCAGGGCGAATTCGTCGCTCTGCTCGGCCCTTCTGGTTGCGGCAAGAGTACCATTCTGCGGCTTGTCGCAGCGCTCGAGGATGTCAGCACCGGCCGCGTCACGGTGGAAGGCAGCGATCCGACGGCCCTCTCGCGTGCCCATCGTCTTGGCGTCGCCTTCCAGGATCACGCCCTGCTGCCCTGGCTGACGATCCGCGACAATATCGCCCTGCCCTATAAAGTCGCCGGGCGGCCGGTGGACGACAAGCGCATTGCAGAACTCCTCGCCCTCGTCGGGCTTTCCGGCTTTGAAAAGGCGCGGCCGCGCCAGCTCTCTGGCGGCATGCGGCAGCGCGTCTCCATCGCCCGTGCCCTCGTGCTTCAGCCCGAAGTTCTGCTGCTCGACGAACCCTTCGGCGCGCTGGATGCCGTTACGAGGCGTCACATGAATGTCGAACTGCAGCGCATCTGGAGCGAGCAGCGGATTACGACGCTTCTTGTGACGCACTCCGTCGAAGAGGCGCTTTTCCTCGCCGACCGCGTGATCGTGATGAGCGGACGTCCGGGCCGGGTCATCAAGGAAATCCAGGTGCCCTTCGCCCGGCCGCGCAGCCCCGATGTGCAACGCACCACGGAATTCCACCATCTCGCCGACGAACTGACCCTCGCGCTCGAACCCGAGGGGCACCACTGATGAAGATGACCGCCGAACGCTGGCAGTCCCTGACCCTGGGCATTGTCGGCATCGCCCTCTTTCTCGCCGCCTGGGAAGCCATCGGCGTCAATCGCCTCGCGGGCCTCACCTGGCCCCCCCTGAGCGCGGTGTTCCAGTTCATGTTCGATCCCACCAAGGCCCAGCTTTTCACCCGCGCCATGGAAGCGAGCTTCTCGATGGTGATCCTGGGCTATGTCACCGGCAGCCTCGTCGGCATCGCCCTTGCCGGCCTTGTCCATGTTCTCCCCATCGTCCGCCCCGGCATGGACCGGCTGGCCAGCGTCATCCACGCCATCCCCGCCATCGCGCTGGCGCCGCTCTTTATCGTGCTGATCAGCCGCGAATTCACCGGCATGGCCATCGCCGCCCTCAATGTCTTTTTCATTCTCTATGTCTCGACCACCTCGGGTCTCAACAATTCCACCACCGGGCACCGCGATCTTTTCCAGGTCCTCGGCTCGAACCGCACGACCCGGCTCCTCCGCCTCGATTTGCCCGCGGCCCTGCCGGCAGTCGTCAGCGGCATGAAATATTCCGTGCCAGCCGCCTTTATCGGGGCGATCCTCGGCGAATGGTTCGGTTCCTCGCGCGGGCTTGGCCTGCTCATGGTCAGCGCCATGCAAAACTTTCAAATCCCGCTTCTCTGGAGCGCCGTCTTCATCGCTTCCACGGCCTCCCTGATCGTCTTCGGCCTTATGGGCCTTCTCGAACAGTTCGTTTACGGACGGTACAAATGAGCCAGGCCTCGCAAACCAGAAGCGCCCTCGACTGGGTTAAGACAGCGATATCCCGCTATTGGGGCGTCGCCGGTGTTCTCATCGCCTGGCAGGCCTGGGTGACGATCACGGGCGTCAATTCCATCGTCATTCCCCACCCGATCAACGTCGTCGGCGACCTGGTCTTCAATCCCGGCATCTACCTCGCCAATGCCGGCCAGACGCTCTTCCTCGCCGCTGCGGGCCTGATCCTCGGTATGGCGCTTGGCACCATGGTCGCGATCCTGGCCTGGTCCTCGCGCATTCTCAGCGGCATCCTCGTCCCGCTCGGGTTGATCTTTTCATCGGTCCCCGTCGTCGCTCTGATCCCGGTCCTCGCACGCCTTCTCGGCTATGACGTGAAGACGGTGCTCGGCAT
The DNA here is from genome assembly GCA_035565515.1 of Devosia sp. Lineage (GTDB taxonomy): Bacteria > Pseudomonadota > Alphaproteobacteria > Rhizobiales > Devosiaceae > Devosia. The sequence continues at coordinate 231 of DATMSG010000275.1, read as the reverse complement.
CGTCATCATCATTTCCTTCTTTCCCGCCTTCGTCTTCACCGCCGCCGGCCTCAAGTCGCTTCCCCCTGGCAGCGGCGATCTCTTCAAGGTTCTCGGGGCCAGCCGCCGGACCCGGTTCGTTCATCTGGTCCTGCCCTCCGCCGTGCCCAACTGGATGATTGCCCTCCGCCTGTCGGCCCCGCCGGCAGTTCTCTCGGCCATGCTGGCAGAATTCCTCATGGGCAAGAGTGG
>DATMSG010000274.1:0-7921 GCA_035565515.1 Devosia sp. | reverse complement strand
ATTTCGAGCACGAGTGCCGAAGCCGACCAGAATGCCAGCAGCACCCCGATCTGGCTCGTGCTCAATCCTTCGAGCGAAAAAAGTGCGGTATAGACCGCATAGGCAAAGATGAAGTCGAACAGGAACGCATACGCGTAATAGACTCTGAGAAAAGCAGAAAGCCTCACCTGGTTCTCCTCCCGTCGTGCCGCTGCCGGCGCTCGCGCCAACTTGCCGCCAAAATGCGTCGCTTGGGTCTAGGCTCCTCGCGGCGAGCATGATAAACCGCCAGACAAATCATACACGATGAGCGGAATCGTCCCGTGGCCAAGTCTGATACCAAGCAATTCCTCACTGAAATCTTCGCCTGGTGGCGTGGCCAAACCTGGGGAACGCGTCTCTGGATCAAGCGCTTCGGCAATTATGTCGGCTCCGACGAGTTCGGCAACCGCTACTATCAGGACAAGAAGGCCAACCGCCGCTATGTGACCTATGCCGGTTACGCTGACGCCTCGGCCATCCCGCCCGGCTGGCATGGCTGGATGCACCACCGCACCGACATTGTGCCGACCGACGCCAACTATAAGCCGCGCGCCTGGGAAAAGCCGCATCAGGCCAACCTCACCGGCACCGCCGAAGCCTATCGTCCCGATGGCAGCCTTCTCAACAAGGGCGAGCGTCCGCGCGTCACCGGCGATTATCAGGCCTGGTCGCCCGAATAAGGGCCCATGCCGCTGCGCGTCCTTTCCCGCCTTATTGGAGCGCTGGCCTTCTTCGGGCTGGCGCTTGCCGTTATGCCCGCCGGCGCCCAGCCCATGGCGCATCCTGTCGCGACCCTCGCCGGTCTCGACAAGATCACTGGCCGCATCACCCGCTTCGACGTCTATATCGGCGAGACCGTGCTTTTCGGCGCCCTGGAGATCACGCCACGCGCCTGCTACGATCGCCCGGCGACCGATACGCTCCAGCGCACCTCTGCCTTCCTCGAAGTCGATCAGCGCGCGCTCGATGGCACTGCCAAGCGTATCTTCACCGGCTGGATGTTTGCTGACAGCCCGGCTCTCAATGCCGTCGATCATCCCGTCTATGACGTCTGGTTGATCGAGTGCAAAACCAGCACCAACGTCCCCCCGCCGGATCAGCGATAGCCTTTCCCCTCAGCGTCTAAATCCTCATGCCTCGCTCGTCGTGGCAGGAGAGTGGCTATGTCTGCCGCCAGATCACGAGAGGAGAACCGCCCATGTTGACCCTGCCCAGGACCGAAAGGCGCAAGGCCCAACCCTATATCTACGTGCCTTTCACCGTGACCATGCAGCAAATGCAGCAGCCGGCCCGCGACGGCTTTCCCCTGATCACGGCGCATCTCGAAAAGCACGGCCTTAAACCTGTCGGTGCCGCCTTCTACAATTACAAGCGCATCAATATGAAAGACACATTGGACGTCGAGGCCGGCATCGCCGTCGAATCCCTGGGCCCGGAGGAGGGCAGGGTGAAGAACGGCACGCTGCCCGCCGGTAACTTCATCGGCGTGAGCTGGACCGGCCATCCCGACCAATTGATTACCGTCACCGGCATGTTGATCGGCTGGATAAATCTGACGCAGCAGCAGCTCGACGTCGAGGAAAAACCCGACGGCGACCACTTCGCCTGCCGCCTCGAAATCTACGAGTCCGACCCGGCGGAAGTCCCTGATATGGAAGACTGGGTGACGACCCTGGCCTTCAAGCTCAAAGACTGACCGCAAAGCGCTTCATGACCCTCATGGTGAGGCGCGTAGCATACCCTTGAACCACGAGGGCGAGCGCGTGGAGGGCAAGGCTAAAACAACTCATCCATCGCGCAATAAAACGCATAGCGCTCGGCATCAAACTCGGCTCCATAGGCGGCGAGGAAACCCTCAACCAGGTCCTTGCCGCCGTTGAATTCGAGGCTCCGGCAGGCCAGCGCCAGGTCCTGCCAGCGGTCCGACACACCCAGCCGCGCGCAATCGACTATGCCGCCGAACCGATTGCCATCCGCCAGCAGGTTAGGCAGGCAGGCATCGCCATGCGCCACCACCCGATTGGTCTCGTCGGGCCGGTTGGCCGCCAGCCAGTCGAAGACCTGCCGCCCCGTCCAGCCCTTGCGCTCGTCGTCAAAATCCGTCTCGTCGATCCGCCCCGCCAAGACATTGGCCTCGGCATCGGCAAGCCGCCGGTCGAGCGAATGATCGAACGGGCAGTTGGCCGGATCGAGTGCATGCAGCCGCTTCAGCCCGTCCGCCAGCACTTGAATCAAAACCTGAGGTTCATCCCCCAGGTGCGTCAAATCCCTGCCTTTCACCGCCGTCATGAGAAGCCAGTTGAAGTCGTCCCCGATGACATGATCGACCACGCGCGGCGCGGGAAAACCCATCTCGGCCAGATAATCGAGCCGCAGCAGCTCGTCCGCCATTTCGCTGAAATCATGCGCCGGCTCGGCCTTCAAGAACAGCGCGCTTTCGCCCATCGGTATCCGCCACACAGAGGCCTGCGATTCCCCGATGGTGATCGGCTCCCATTCCCGCGCCAGCAATGGCTTTAGCTGATGTGGCACTCGCTCACGCGGATTCATCCAGGGCTCCCCAATTTCCATTGACGGCAAGCGCTGCCGCCAGCCGGTCCTCGTATTCCGCCCGCAATATTTGGATGCCGCCGAGCGAAGCCAGATGGGGGGTCACGAATTGGGTGTCGAGCAATTGAAATCCGCCGGCCTTCAGCCGCTCGACCAGATGCGCCATGGCCATCTTGCTCGCGTCGGTCCGCCGATGAAACATCGATTCCCCGAAGAACGCCCCGCCAATGGCCAGGCCATAGAGCCCGCCCACGAGGTCGGCCCCGTCCCAGACCTCTACCGTATGCGCCACCCCGCGCCGGAACAGCTCGCCATAGACCGCCCGGATTGTCCCATTGATCCACGTCGTGGACCGATCCTCCCCGACCGTGGCACAGCCCTCGATGATCCCGTCCCAGTCCGTATCGACGCGAATATCCCAGCCCGATTTCCGCATAGCCTTCCTGAGGCTCTTGGAAACATGAAAGCCATCGAGCGGCATGATGCCCCGCATTTCCGGACTGACCCAGAACAGGTCCTCGTCCTCGGCGTCCTCCGCCATGGGGAAGATGCCGGCGCGATAGGCCCGAACGATCAATTCCGGCGTCACCTCTATATCGAAGGGGTCAGCCCGCCGTGCCATATTCGCCTCCCCAGACCAGATGATCCTGGTCCGGATTTCTGGTCAACAACCGCCACTGCTCGTCGCCATCGCCCCCCGGCATCACCTCCAGCCGAAAGGCGCCCAGCCCGATCACGATAGCGCCACCGGCGGCCTCGACATTGTCAACGATCAATCCTGCCGCCAGTTCGACCGCCGCTGGTCCTGGTGGTCCATAGCTCGTCGCGAGAACGCTCGCGCCCCGCCGCAGCCGCCAGGCACACTGAACGTGCAAGCCATGCGATCCGGCAAGAATGGTCTCACCCTTGCGGGCACCGTGCCGGATTGTCAGGGGTTCAGTCGGGCCGAAATCGAACATGGCCATATCGGCCGCAAACGCGACACCATTAAAACTGAGGCCCGCAAGCGCCTCGATGGCGGATGCGGGCCTCATAAACCGTTAGGCCTTGTTCTCGGCCAGGAATTTTTCGAGCCAGTGGATGTCATAGTTGCCGGCAATAATGTCGGGCTCTTTGATCAGCCGCTGGAACAGGGGCAGGGTGGTCTTGACCCCATCCACCACGAATTCGTCGATCGCGCGGCTCAAACGCTTGAGGCATTCCTCGCGCGTGCGGCCATAAACGATCAGCTTGCCGATCAGCGAGTCATAATAGGGCGGGATCTTATAGCCCTGATAGACAGCGGAATCGACGCGCACGCCGACGCCACCGGCAGGGTGGTAGAAGGTGATCGTACCCGGCGAGGGCGCAAAGGTCTGCGGATCTTCGGCATTGATGCGCACTTCGATGGCGTGGCCATAGAACTGCACCTGATCCTGCGTCATCGACAGCTTTTCGCCCGAAGCAACGCTGATCTGCTCATAGACGATGTCGATGCCGGTGATGCGCTCGGTGACCGGGTGCTCCACCTGCAGGCGGGTGTTCATTTCGATGAAATAGAACTCGCCGTTTTCGTAGAGGAATTCGATCGTGCCGGCGCCCGAATAGCTCAGTTTGCGCATCGCGGCGGCGCAGATTTCACCGATATTGTCCCGCTCTTCCGGGCTGATGGTCGGGCCGCCGGCCTCTTCCCACACCTTCTGGTGGCGACGCTGCAGCGAGCAATCGCGCACGCCCAGATGCACGGCATTGCCCTGGCCATCGCCAAGCACCTGCACTTCGATATGGCGCGGCTTGCCGAGATATTTTTCCATATAGACGGAATCGTTGCCGAAGGCGGCCTTGGCTTCCGAACGCGCCGTCGACCAGGCGACCAGCACGTCCTTCTCGCTCTGCGCCACCTTCATGCCACGGCCACCGCCGCCGGCCGTCGCCTTGATCAGCACGGGATAGCCGATTTCCTTGGCCGTCTTGAGCGCATCGGCTTCGGTTTCGACCGCGCCGGCCGAACCTGGAACCACGGGAATCCCCAGCTCGACCGCCGTCTTCTTGGCGGTGATCTTGTCACCCATGATCTCGATGTGATGCGCCGAAGGACCGATGAAGGTTACATTGTGCTCGGTCAGGATTTTCGCAAAACGGGCGTTTTCCGAAAGGAAACCATAGCCCGGATGCACGGCATCCGCCCCGGTGATCTCGCAGGCGGCGAGGATGGAGGGGATGTTGAGATAGCTGTCCTTGGCCGAATTGGGGCCGATGCAGACGCTTTCATCGGCGAGCCGCACATGCATGGCATTGGCGTCAGCCGTCGAGTGCACGGCAACGGTCTGGATGCCCAGTTCCTTGCAGGCGCGCAGGATGCGCAGGGCGATTTCGCCGCGATTGGCGATCAGGACTTTCTGGAACACGTGAAAGTCCCTCCTTACTCGATGACGACGAGCGGCTCGCCATATTCGACCGGCTGGGCGTCATCCACGAGAATGCGGGTGACGGTGCCCGAACGGTGCGCCGGAATCTGGTTCATGGTCTTCATGGCTTCGATGATGAGCACCGTCTGGCCTTCGGAAACCTTGGTGCCGACATCCACGAAAACCGGCTTGCCCGGTTCAGGCGAACGATAAGCGGTGCCCACCATCGGCGAGGTCAGGGTGCCGGGGTTGGAGGTCAGGTCTTCCTTGCTTGCGGGAGCAGCAGCCGGAACCACCGAAGCGGGAGCCGCAGGAGCGGCCGGCGCGGCGGGCGGCGCATAATAATGCGGGGCAGGGGCATAGGCCGGAGCTTCAGCCGGATAGGAGCGGGTAACGCGAACCCGGAGGTCCTCCTGCTCGATCTCGATCTCGGCGAGATTTTCCTTGTTGAGCAGTTCGGCAATGGCGCGGATCAGGTCCTGATCCACCTGCGATGACTTGGTCATTCTTGTCGGTCTCCCGGCTTCCAGTCGAAGCGTTATGCGAGTTTTTGAGCCATGGCTTCCAGGGCCAATCTATACCCCAGCGTACCAAAGCCGCAAATGACGCCAAAGGCGACTGCCGACACATAAGAGTGGTGCCGGAAGGCCTCGCGCTGATGAATATTGCTGATATGAACTTCCGCAACCGGCAGTGCGACGGCCTTGAGCGCGTCGTAAATTGCCACCGAAGTATGCGAATAGGCGCCGGGATTGATCAGGATGCCGTCGGCCGTGCCGAGCGTTTCCTGAATCCAGGTAACCAGTTCGCCTTCGTGATTGGATTGGCGGAAATCGATGGAAAGGCCGAATTCGTCGCCGGCGGCCCTGCAAATGGCCTCCACATCGGCCAGGGTCTGCGCGCCGTAGATTCCGGGCTCGCGTTTGCCGAGCATGTTGAGGTTCGGGCCGTTGAGGACGAGAACGTGCTTTGCCATAGTCTTTTCGTTGTGCACCGGCTCTTTCCGGCGGTGCAAGGGCGGTTACACGAATTGCACTGAAAAGGCGAGCCTCCCCGGTGCTTTCCGCGCATCTATCGGCAGAGTCGGGCGAGATTCAGGCTAACGGGCCGGCAAGCGGTCCGTTAGCTTCGCATCAGCTGCAAACCGACTTGCCGCAGGCCCTCATATTGGCAATGCGCGTCCTGAGGTCATCCACGCCGATCGCGCCCGGAATAATCTCGTTGCCGATGATGTAGGTCGGCGTCCCGGTGATCCCCAGCGCCTGCGCGATTTCATAAGAGGTCTGGATGGTCTTCGCCACGCTCGGCTCGCCCATCTTCAGTTCCAGATCGACCTTGCTCAAGCCCAGCGAGCTGGCGGCGTCAAGCGCCACCGCCTTGTCCACCTTGCCCCGGCTCGAAAACAGCGCCTCGTGGAAAGCCCAATAGTCCACATCGGCTTCCCCGACGAGCACCCCGACGCGTGCCGCATCGATGGATTCATTGGAGAGAATGGGGAGTTCCTTGAGAACGACCTTCAGATTGGGATCTTCGGCCAGCAGCGTCGCCAGGTCCGGCAGTGCCGCGCGGCAATAGCCGCAATTATAGTCGAAGAACTCGACCAGCGTCACGTCGCCGTCCGGATTGCCCAGCACGACCTGGCCCGGATCGTTGAAGATCTTGTCCTGCATCTGGGTAATGGCGACCTGCGCCTTGGCCGATTCCTCGCTCCGCAGCGTTTCGTCGAGCGCTACCGACAGCCGCTGCAGCAGCTTGGGATCGCTCATCAGGAAATTTTCGATCATCGGATTGAGCACGGCCGGGTCGATCTCGGCCACGGCCTTGGGCGCCGCGCTGGCCGTCGCCTCGTGCTCGCTGAGAATACTTTCCACGATTGCCCGCACGGCCACCGTATCTGTCTGCGGCGCTGGCCGGTTGAGCTGCGAATAGCCCAATGCCCCCGCCAGAATTCCCGCCACGACGGCCAGCACGATAGACAGACGATTCATCAGACGGGCGCTCCCAGAGATTCTACGCTAGGCCTTCTAGCAGACCTCCGCCCAATCTGGCACCGGACAATTGCCGCAGCCTAAAACCGTGCTTCAATTGTTGTTGAGCGCTGGCATGGTTGCGGCTAGACCGCTGCCTCAATCACCGGCTGTCAATCGCAGGTGACCAACAGGAGCCGCTATGACCCCCGCAGCCGACGGCCTCATGCCCTTTCTCGCCATGGATATTCTCAACCGAGCCAAGGTGCTGGAAGGGCAGGGGCGCACCATCTGCCATCTGGAATTGGGCGAGCCCGGCCATCCGCCCGCCCCAAAGGTCATCGAAGCCGTTGCCCGCGCCTTGCCCGATCCGCAAGGCTATACCAGCGCCAAGGGCCGACTCGACCTCCGCGAGGCTCTGTCGCGCTACTATGCCGAGCAGCACGGCGTCTCCGTGAACCCGGAAATGATTCTGGCCACAATGGGTTCGTCGGCCGGCTTCATCCTTGCCTTTCACACCGCTTTCCGCCCCGGCGCCCGCATCGCCATCACCCGTCCCGGCTATCCCGCCTATATCAATACCCTCATCGGCCTCGGCTTCGACTATGCCGAAATCCCCGTCACTGCGCCGAACAACTGGCACCTGACGGGCGCCGATATCGAAGCCGCCTACCGCGAAAAGCCCTTCGAAGGCCTGCTGTTCGCCAGCCCCGCCAATCCCACTGGCGCCGCCATCGACCGCGCCGGCCTCGCCGACATCATCGACACCTGCCGCCGCCTCGGCGTTACCCTGATCTCCGACGAAATCTACCACGGTCTCGACTATCGCGGGCCCTCGGTCTCGGCGCTGGAACTGACAGCGGACGCCATCGTCATCAACAGCTTCTCCAAATATTACTGCATGACCGGCTGGCGCATCGGCTGGATGGTCCTGCCCGAGGCGCTGATCCGCCGCGCCGAAATCCTGCAACAAAACCTCTTCATTTCCGCTCCCAC
>DATMSG010000273.1:0-4500 GCA_035565515.1 Devosia sp. | reverse complement strand
GGCATGGAGCGGCCGCTGCTGGGCGTACCGGTCGAGGGCCGGACGGCGCGGGGGATCGGCGCGGATATTGCGGCGCTGAGTGACGAGCTTTTCGAAGATCTGCCGGGCATGCGCGAGGCGGTGATGAACCGGCTTTGCCTCGTCCTCATCGCCTTCTGGCGGCTCGGCGGCGGCGGGACGCGGCCGCCGCAGAGTTCGCCGCGCATGCTGGTGCAGGGCTTTTTGCAGCTGGTGGAGCTCAATGCGCGGCGGCACTGGCGCGTGGCCGACTATGCGCGGGCCATGGGGATTACCACCGACCGGCTGAATACGGCGATCAAACGGGCGAGCGGCGTGACCCCGCTCGAGCTGGTGCATCGGCGGCTGCTCGAAGATGCCGAGGCGCTGCTGGAGCGCTCGGCCATGCAGGTGGGAGAGGTGGCCGATGCGCTGGGATTTCGCGATGCCGGCTATTTCAGCCGCTTCTTTTCGCAGCGCAAAGGCATGTCGCCGGGGCGGTTTCGGCAGCAGGCGGCGCAGCGCCAGGGGCGGCGCGACGGGTCTTATGCGGCCTGGCCGTAAAATGCACACCGGGCAAACTGTAGTAATGCCCACTGAAAAACTATGCCTAAATTAACAATTTGGGCGGAGCATCGGCACACCAACACGAGGTGCCTTGATGTTGAAGTTGCTGGATTGCATTGTATTAGAGCATGACACAGTAACCTTCCTGCTGGCAGCCACCATTTGCTTTGCTTCGATGCAGGTAATGTTCCTGCTGCTGCGGCGTCTTGATGAATGCGCCGAGGCGCGCCAGCCCCTCTGGCTGATCGGGGCGGCCAGTGTCGGCGGCCTCGGCATCTGGGCGACGCATTTTGTCGCCATGCTGGCCTATCAGGGTTCGATCACGGCCAATTTCGATTGGCTGGTGACCACGATCTCGGCCCTTGTCGCGGTCGGCGGCGTGTTCGAAAGCCTGCGGCTGTTCGGCCGGAAATCGCAGATAAGTCTGCTCCTGGCGGCAATCATGCTCGCGGCTACCGTGGCGGCCATGCATTTTCTGGGCATGATGGCCATGCGCGGGCTGATCCGGCAGGGCTATGATTATCCCCTGCTGATCGGGGCCGCCATATTTGCGATCAGCGCCTTTGGGCTGGCCTATGCCGGGCAGCGCAGCGGCATCCGCGGGCTGCGGCAGGTGGTGCCCGGGCTTCTGGTTGCCGCCGGCATCGTGGTGCTGCATTTCGGCGACGTGGCCGCGGTCAGTTTTGCGCTCGATCCCAATGTTTCGACCCATGGCGGAGACGAAGCAAACCGGGTGTGGCTGGTGGGGGCGATCTGCGCGATTGCCGCCATTTCGGCCAGCGGCAGCGTCGCCGCAGTGGTGCTCGACCGCTATCTCACCGACCTGCGCGGCATGACCGAAGCTTATATCGAGGGCGTCGCCATCGTGCGGGACAATCGCATCATCGATCTCAATGCGCGCTTTCGCGATATTGTCGCCTTTGACGGGCCGGTTTCGGCCATGACCGGGATGGACCCTGAAAAGCTGCTGCTGCCGGCCGATGGACAAAAGGTGCTGGGCAATCGCGCGGAGATCGCCGAAGCGACGCTGCTCGATGGTCCGCCGGAGCGGAGCCTCGAATTTGCGGTTCGCACGGTGGAATATCGCGGGCGGCCCACACAGGTGCTGGCGGTGCGCGACCTGACCGCGGCGCGGCAGGCGCAGCGCCAGATCGAGCATCTCGCCAATCACGACCCCCTGACCGGGCTCGCCAATCGCACCTTGCTCGATCGCAGCCTCGAACGGGCCATTGCCGTTGCCGGGCGTTCGCATGCCTCATTGGCGGTATTGGCGCTCGACCTCGACCGCTTCAAGGCGGTGAACGATCTTTTCGGCCATAGCGCGGGGGACCAGGTGCTGAAAACCGTGGCGGTAATCCTGCGCGAATGCACCAATGACGTCGATACGGTGGCGCGGATCGGCGGCGACGAATTCATCATCGTGCAGGTGGGCCAGAGCCAGCCCAAGGCGGCCGAGCAATTGGCGAAAAACATCCAGCGCGCCTTCCGCCGCGACTTTCACCCCCAGACCAATCCCATGTCCGTGGGGGTGAGTATCGGGGTGGCGCTTTTTCCCGATGACGGGGAGAACGGGGAATCGCTGCGCCATTGCGCCGATATTGCGCTTTATCGCGCGAAATCCACCGGCCGGGGCATGACCGCCCATTATTCGACCGAAATGGACCAGGAATTGCGGGACCGCCGGCAGATGGAGGCCGAGCTCCGCCAGGCCGTGCGGCGCAAGCAATTGCGCACCGCCTTCCAGCCGCTGGTCAAGGCCGAGACCGGCGTGGTGGTCGGCTATGAGGCGCTGTTGCGCTGGCACCATCCGCAACTGGGCGACGTTTCGCCCGATCTTTTCATTCCCATTGCCGAGGAAAGCGGGGCCATCAATGCCATGGGCGAATGGGTGCTGCGCTCGGCCTGCCGCGCGGCCGCCCAATGGCCGGACGACCTCAGCGTTGCGGTCAATGTTTCGGCAGTGCAATTCCGCCGCCGCAATTTTGCCGATCGCGTCTTCGCGGTGTTGCAGGAAACCGGCCTGGCCCCGGAGCGGCTGGAACTGGAAATCACCGAATCCGTGCTGTTGCAGGATGAAACGCTGTCGCGCGAAATGCTGCAGGCGCTGAAAGCCCATGGCGTGCGGATCGTCATCGACGATTTCGGCACCGGCTATTCGTCCCTGAGCAATCTGCGGACCTTCCAGTTCGACAAGATCAAGATCGACCGCAGCTTCATTGCCGCCATGGGCGAGGACAAGCATGCCCGCGCCATCGTCCGCTCGATTGCGGATCTGGGACGCAATATCAATGTTCCGGTGCTGGCCGAGGGTATCGAGAACAAGGAGCAGCAGGAGATGATCGCCGCCGATGGCTGCACCCATGCCCAGGGCTATTATTTCGGACGCCCCAGCGAGCTGGCGGAAACGGCCGCGGGCAATGTGGTGGCGCTGGGCGCGGCGAAGCGGCGGGCCTAGGTTTTTGTGGTGTTTCCTGGCGAGGCAGCAGGTTAAAAGCGCGGTTGCGCCTCACCGTGAGGCCTACTTTCCCATCTAGCGCAGGCCTGCCGCGACGTTGCGGACGGCCTGCATCAGGGCGGTGGTGGCCAGGGTCGGGATGGTGTCGGCGCGGGTGGTGAAGCCGACGGGGCCGGTGGTTTCGCTGGTGTCGACAGGCAGAAGCGCCAGCTGGTTTTCCTCGACATCCTTTGCCACCACGCCTTCGGAAATGATCCAGACGGCATCGGTCTGCCGGACATAGGAGCGGCCAAAGGCGTTGGAGACGGTTTCGACCTCGTCGCGAATATTGGAAATGCCATTGGCCAGGAGCATGCGGTCGACATGGTGGCGGATGACCGCGTCGGGCGTCGGCATGAGCACCTGATAGGGCTCGATCAGGCCCAGATTGAAATCGGGAACATCGAGCAGGGGATGGCCGGGGCGGACGACCATGACGACGCGCTCGGAATAGAGATGTTCGAAGCCGAGGCCGATCATGACATCGGGTTCGGCCATGCGGCCGATGACGAGATCGACATCGCCGGTGCGCAGCAGCGAGAGCAGGTAATTATTGGGGCCGGTGATGATGCGGGTATGCACGCCGGGGTCCTCGGCGGCAAATTCCCTGACCGCCGTGGGCAGAACGCGGGCCGAGACGGTGGGGAGCGCGCCGATTGTTACGGTTGTGGCTTCGCCGCCGGAGCGGGCGGCATCGATGCCCTGGCGGAGGGCGGCAATCGAGGTCGAGGCGTAGCGATAAAAGGTTTCGCCGAACGGGGTGAGGAAGAGCTTGCGGCGGGAGCGGTCGAAAAGCGCGCTGCCGAGAAATTCCTCAAGTTCCTGCACCGTCTTGCTGGCGGCGGGCTGGGAGATATTGAGGGCATCGGCGGCGTTGACGACGCTCTTGAGCCGCGCGACTTCGAGGAAGCAGGCGATATGGCGCAGCTTTATGCGGGGGTCGATGATGCGGGGCGCCATGAACGCTTCCTCCGGTTATGCGATAGGCTATTCCGGGCGCATTTTCTGCGCTTCTTGAGCCAATGGATAAGCCAGGGGTTATAACTCGTCCAGAGCTAATCATTTTACTTGGGGAATTGGGGGTTTTACACGGAAGCTGAGACGGGTGTTCGCCTTGGCCGCATGGGGTGGGAAACCTTGCGAGCGGCCCGAGGTGAACACGACCGGCTGACCGGGAGGCCACATGAATTTTGCCCGCATCAATGGCGTGCTGCTGCATTATCGTCTGGCAGGGCCGGTGGGGGCGCCCGCGGTGGTGCTGGCCAATTCGCTCGGCACGGATGCGCGCATCTGGGACGGGGTGATCGCAAGGCTCGCCGGGCGCTATCGCGTTCTCTCCTATGACAAGCGCGGGCATGGGCTGAGTGACGTTCCGGCGGGCGACTATTCGCTCGATGACCATCTCGACGATCTCATGGGGCTCGCCGATCACCTGGGGATCA
>DATMSG010000272.1:0-9348 GCA_035565515.1 Devosia sp. | reverse complement strand
GACGGATGGTCCGACACCCCCACCCTCAATCCCTCCCCTCAAGGGGGAGGGAGGCGGGCCGGGGCTCTCCGCCTACCAGAAAGCTGACTGTCGATTGACCCCAGTGTCGTCCAAGCCCCGCAAAATCCCCATGCCACAAGGCCCCGTCAGTGCTGCCTATGCAGACCTGGCGGCGCGGGGGGCGCTGTCCGCCGATCCGGCGCAGCTGGAGGCGGCGGAACTGCTCGATGGGGTGGCGGCGGGTCTCCTGGCGGAAAAGCCCAAGGGCTTGCTGGGGCGGCTGTTTGACAAGCCTGAGCCGGTCAAGGGGCTCTATCTCTATGGCGAGGTGGGCCGGGGCAAGACCATGCTGATGGATTTGTTCTTTGCCGCCGTGCCGCTCAAGCAGAAGCGGCGGGTGCATTTCCATGAATTCATGGATGAAATCCATGCCGGCATCGCCGCCTTCCGCAAATCGCCCAAGAGCAAAAGCGATGATGCCGATCCGGTCGAGGCGGTGGTCAAGCCGATCGTCAAATCCGGGCTGCGGCTGCTGTGCCTCGACGAATTCCACGTGCATGACATTACCAATGCCATGCTGCTCTACCGCCTGTTCGATAAGCTCTTTGCCAATGGCGTGACGCTGGTGGCCACCTCCAATGTGATGCCCGACGAGCTCTACAAGGACGGCCTCAACCGGCAGTTGTTTTTGCCCTTTATCGATCTGCTCAAGCGGCAGGTTACGGTCGCGGCTTTGCCCGCAGCGCGCGATTATCGGCGGCTCAAATTTGCCGGTCAGCATGTCTATGCCTTTGGCACGGGACCCGAGGCAAAGGCGGCGATGGACCAGCTCTGGCTGCGCATCACTGGCGGCGTGGCCGGCGAACCCGGCATCGTGGAAAGCATCGGGCGCGAAATCCCCGTGCCGCTCACGGCTATGGGTGCGGCGCGGTTCGGCTTTGCCGATCTGTGTGAAAAGCCGCTGGGCTCGCGCGATTTCGTGCGCATCGCCCATCATTTCGATTCCGTCATCATCGATGGCGTGCCGCAGATGGACCGCACCAAATCCAGTGCAGCCAAGCGCTTTATCCTGCTGATCGACAATCTCTACGATCGGGGCGTCAAGCTGGGCGCCAGCTTCGCCGTGCCGCTCGAGCAATTGGGCAAGGACGACAAGACGGCGTTCGAATTCCAGCGCACGGTGTCGCGGCTCGATGAGATGCAGTCGGAGGAATATCTGGGCAAGGCGCTGAGGGACGCATCAAGCACCGAACCTTCCCTCGCCCCTTGAGGGAGAGGGACGACAATTCTGCGTTCAGCAGAATTGGCAGGGTGAGGGGTGCTGCGTTCTCCCATGCTCTGATGCCTGTGGAAGCAGACCCCTCATCCGCCCTTCGGGCACCTTCTCCCTCAAGGGGAGAAGTTGGGAAGAAAAGCATCTTGCCCATCCGGCACGACCCCATCACCCATGAGCAAGGCTGAAATCGGAGTTTAGACGAAGGGTTCACTTGCCCCTCACAGCCCAGGGGGTTAAGAGGTGCGCCAATTCAACGCAGTCTGGGATGAGGACTAATGGCGCGCAAGAAAATCGCTCTTATCGGCTCGGGTCAGATCGGTGGTACGCTGGCTCTGCTGGCGGCGCAGAAGGAGCTGGGGGATGTTGTGCTGTTCGACGTGGTCGACGGCGTCGGCCCCGGCAAGGCGCTCGATATCGCCCAGTCTGCGCCCGCACAGGGCTTTGACGTCAAGCTGGCCGGTACCAGCGAATACAAGGACATTGCCGGCGCCGATGTGGTGATCGTCACCGCTGGCGTGCCGCGCAAGCCTGGCATGAGCCGCGACGACCTGCTCGAAATCAACCTCAAGGTGATGGAGCAGGTGGGCGCGGGCATTGCCAAATATGCCAAGGACGCTTTCGTCATCTGCATCACCAACCCGCTCGATGCGATGGTGTGGGCGCTGCAGAAGTTCTCGGGCCTGCCCACCAACAAGGTGATCGGCATGGCCGGCGTGCTGGATAGCTCGCGTTTCGTGCACTTCATCGCCGAAGAGCTCAATGTGTCGGTCGAGGACGTCAATGCCTTCGTGCTGGGCGGCCATGGCGATACCATGGTGCCGCTGGCCCGCTATTCCACCGTTGCCGGCATTCCGCTGACCGACATCGTCAAGATGGGCTGGATGAGCAAGGAAAAGCTCGATTCCATCACCCAGCGCACCCGCGATGGCGGCGCCGAGATCGTTGGCCTGCTCAAGACCGGTTCGGCCTTCTATGCCCCGGCAGCTTCCGCCATTGCCATGGCCGAGAGCTATCTCAAGGACAAGAAGCGCGTGCTGCCCTCCGCCGCCTATCTCAATGGCGAATATGGCATCAAGGGCACTTATGTCGGCGTGCCGGTGGTGATCGGTGCCGGTGGCGCTGAAAAGGTCATCGAAATTTCACTGAACTCTGCTGAACAGAAGGCCTTCACCAAATCGGTTGGTGCGGTGGAAGGTCTGATCGAAGCGTGCAAGAAGATCGCTCCGAAGCTCGCCTAATCAACAACGTCATCCCCGCGCAAGCGGGGACCTCCGTTTCTGGTGTCTAAAACATAGGTTCCTGCTTTGTCGGGAATGGCCCGGTGGTGTAACCGGGGTGGCGCCAGACCAGATTTGCCCATCCAAGGGGAACACGAATGAACATCCATGAACACCAGGCCAAAGAGCTGCTGAAGTCCTACGGCGCGCCGGTTGCTGCGGGCGTGGCGATCTTTTCGGCTGACGAAGCCGAGGCCGCTGCCAAGTCGCTGCCGGGTCCGCTCTATGTGGTCAAGAGCCAGATCCATGCCGGCGGGCGCGGCAAGGGCAAGTTCAAGGAACTGGGCCCCGATGCCAAGGGCGGCGTGCGCCTCGCCAAGACCATCGACGATGTCGTGGCCTTCTCCAAGGAAATGCTGGGCAATACGCTGGTGACCAAGCAGACCGGTGAAGCCGGCAAGCAGGTCAATCGCCTCTATATCGAAGACGGCGCCGACATTGCCCGCGAACTCTACACCTCGCTGCTGGTCGATCGTACCACTGGCCGCGTCTCCTTCGTGATCTCCACCGAAGGCGGCATGGATATCGAAGCGGTGGCGCATGATACGCCCGAAAAGATCGTCGCCGTCGATATCGACCCGACGACCGGCGTGACCGAAGCCAACATTGCCGAGATCGTTGCGACGCTCAAGCTGGATGGCGATGCCAAGGCGGATGCCGCCAAGCTGTTCCCGATTCTCTACAAGGCCTTTGTCGATACCGACATGAGCCTGCTCGAAGTCAACCCGCTGATCGTG
Source organism: Devosia sp. (assembly GCA_035565515.1). GTDB lineage: Bacteria > Pseudomonadota > Alphaproteobacteria > Rhizobiales > Devosiaceae > Devosia. Next base: position 6,058 of record DATMSG010000272.1, on the reverse strand, counting down.
ATGACCGATGGCCATCTGCGCGTGCTCGACGCCAAGGTGAGCTTCGACAACAATGCGGCGTTCCGTCACGAAGAGCTCAAAGCCCTGCGCGACCTCTCCGAAGAAGACGCCAAGGAAATCGAAGCCAGCAAGTTCGACCTCGCCTATGTGGCTCTCGACGGCAATATCGGCTGCATGGTCAATGGCGCAGGCCTTGCCATGTCCACCATGGACATCATCAAGCTCTATGGCGCTGAACCCGCAAACTTCCTCGACGTTGGTGGCGGTGCTTCCAAGGAGAAGGTGACGGCCGCGTTCAAGATCATCACGGCCGATCCGGCGGTGAAGGGCATTCTGGTCAACATTTTCGGCGGCATCATGCGCTGCGACGTGATCGCCGAAGGCGTGATCGCTGCCGTCAAGGAAGTGGGCCTGCAGGTTCCGCTGGTGGTTCGCCTCGAAGGCACCAATGTGAAGGAAGGCAAGGCCATCCTCAACGAGTCGGGTCTGAACGTGATTTCGGCCGATGACCTGGATGATGCCGCCCAGAAGATCGTCAAGGCGGTGCAGGGCTAGCGCCATGCGCTGGTGTCCCGCCCTTTTGCTCCTCTTGGCCTGCGCGACGCCCGCCGTCGCGCAGGGCAAGACCAAGGTGCCCCAATCGGTGCAGGTCCTCGAAGTCTGCGAGGCCTTCGCCAAGGGGGACGTGCTGGCGCGTGAAAACGCGGAAGAGCACGGCTGGACCATGTATGACGAAAGCAGCGAAAGCCCCTATGTCCGCTTCTATTCGGGCAGCAAGGATCTGGCGGGCATCGGCTCGGCAGAGATGACCGTGCTGCTGGAAGAGTATCCGGGCAAGCTATTCGGCTATTGCCGGGTCGAGGTCACCGAGCCGACCGGCAATGCGGGCGACGAGATTGCCGCGATCAAGGCGCTCGATCGCTATGACGGCAAGACTGCCGCAACGGCAGAAGGCATGTTCGGCTCCTTTACCGGTGCGGACGACAAGGACACGCTGTTATTGGCCCATCACAGCGAGGCCAGTTTCGTGGTGCAGCTGACGATCATACGGCCGCAGGCCGAGTTGGACGCACAATGAGCGTACCCCGCAAGATCAATCTGGTGCAGGCCGCCACAGACACGATCAAGCATGTCTGGCAGCCCCATATTGCCGGCGATATCAACGACAGCCAGGTCAAGATCGCCAAGTTTGGCGAGGTGTTTGACTGGCATGCCCATGCCAATGAGGACGAGGGTTTTCTCGTGCTCCAGGGCCGTATCGCCATCGACTTCCGCGACGGGGTAGTGGAATTGGGCGAGGGGGAATTCCTCGTCGTGCCCAAATCTGTCGAACACCGTCCGCGGGCGCTGACCCATGAGCCGATCGTGCTCATGGTCGAGCCATCCACCACCATCAACACCGGCACTGCGACGTCCAGCACGCGCACTGTCACCGAACTCAACCGACTATAGGAAAATCCATGTCCATCCTGGTCAATAAAGATACCAAGGTTCTCGTACAGGGCCTGACCGGCAAGACCGGCACGTTCCACACCGAGCAGGCTTTGGCCTATTACGGCACCAAGATGGTGGGTGGGGTTAATCCCAAAAAGGCCGGCGAAATCTGGACCTCGGGCATTGATGGCTCGGCCAGCCTGCCGGTTTTCGCCACCGTTGCCGAAGGCAAGGAACGCACCGGCGCCAATGCCTCAGTCATCTATGTGCCGCCGGCCGGCGCTGCTGCGGCCATGGAGGAAGCCATCGACGCGGAAATCCCGCTGATCGTGTGCATCACCGAAGGCGTGCCGGTACTCGACATGGTGCGCGTCAAGGCCAAGCTCGACAAGTCCAAGTCGCGCCTGATCGGGCCGAACTGCCCGGGCGTGCTGACGCCCGAAGAATGCAAGATCGGCATCATGCCGGGTTCGATCTTCTCCAAGGGCAGCGTGGGCATTGTTTCCCGCTCGGGCACGCTTACTTATGAAGCAGTGTTCCAGACCACCAATGAAGGCCTTGGCCAGACCACCGCTGTCGGCATCGGCGGCGACCCGGTCAAGGGCACCGAGTTCATCGACATGCTCGAAATGTTCCTGGCCGACGAAGCGACCAAGTCGATCATCATGATCGGCGAAATCGGCGGTTCGGCCGAGGAAGACGCCGCCCAGTTCCTGATCGACGAAGCCAAGCGCGGCCGCAAGAAGCCGATGGCCGGCTTCATCGCGGGGCTGACGGCACCGGCCGGTCGCACCATGGGCCATGCTGGCGCCGTAATTTCAGGCGGTAAGGGCGGCGCCGAAGACAAGATCGCTGCGATGGAAGCCGCCGGCATCCGCGTATCGAAGTCGCCGGCCCGGATCGGCCGGACCTTGGCTGAAGTGCTGAAGGGCTGAGATCGGGATACCCCCACCTAGCCTCCCCCTGATAGGGGGAGGGACAGGCCGGTGGGTGGCTGCGATGCGGGCAAGCCCCGATGCAATTCCTCCCCCTGTCAGGGGGAGGCTAGGAGGGGGTATCCCTCCACGAATGCGACCAATGTCGGTCGCGCTTCGGACACAGAATGGTGCTAGCCGTTGCTGGGTTCGGATGACGAAATATTGAGCCGCGGCCCTGCTCAGGGGTCGTTACACTTAACAGGATACTAAGGATAAGCGGTCAGTATCCGACACGAAATTGAGGACCGCGTTGAGACCGGCTTGCCGGTTCGTTGAGAAGGATGGCGGGGCGTGGGCCTCGCGACAAAAAGCGATGACACGACAGGAAAAGAACGACACGTTCTTGCTGACCTCGTTCCTCTATGGTGGGAACGCCGACTACATCGAACAACTCTATTCCCGCTTCAAGAGCGACCCCGACAGCGTCGATGAGACCTGGAAGAGCTTTTTCGGGCGGCTCGATGATAATGACAGCGACGCGCACAAGAGCGCCGACGGCCCGAGCTGGGGCCGTAAGGACTGGCCGCAGAGCGCCAATGGCGAACTGGTCAGCGCGCTGGACGGCAATTGGGGCGAAGTCGCCATCAAGACCGAGAAGGCCATCGCCAAGAAGGCCGAAGCCATGGGCGTGGCCAAGGCCAGCGTCGCCGATGTGCTGCAGGCCACCCGCGATTCCATCCGCGCCATCATGATGATCCGCGCCTATCGCATGCGCGGGCATCTGCATGCCGATCTCGACCCGCTCAAGATGAAGGAAGACGAGCCGGCGCCCGAGCTCGATCCCAAGAGCTACGGCTTCACCGAAGCCGATTACGGCCGCAAGATCTTCATCGACAATTATCTGGGCCTGGAATACGCCACCATTCCCGAAATGCTGACGATCCTGGAGCGCACCTATTGCGGCACGCTCGGCATCGAATTCATGCATATCTCCGATCCCGAAGCCAAGCAGTGGATTCAGGAACGCATCGAAGGGCCGGACAAGGAAATCACCTTCACGCCCGAGGGCAAGAAGGCGATCCTGAACAAGCTGGTCGAGGCCGAAGGCTTCGAGAAGTTCATTGACGTCAAATATACCGGCACCAAGCGCTTCGGCCTTGATGGTTCGGAAGCCACCATCCCGGCGCTCGAGCAGATCATCAAGCGCGGCGGCGCGTTGGGCATCAAGGACATCGTGCTGGGCATGGCCCATCGCGGTCGCCTCAATGTGCTGACGCAGGTGCTGCAAAAGCCCCATCGCGCGCTGTTCCACGAGTTCAAGGGCGGCGCCTTCTACCCCGACGACGTTGAGGGTTCGGGGGACGTGAAGTACCATCTGGGTGCTTCATCCGACCGCGACTTCGACGGCAACAAGGTTCACCTGTCGCTGACCGCCAATCCCTCCCACCTCGAGATCGTCGATCCGGTGGTGCTGGGCAAGGCGCGCGCCAAGCAGGACCAGCATATCGCGCCCGATGGCAAGCTGATCAATATCGCGACGGACGGCAAGCCCGACCGCTCGATGGTGTTGCCGCTGCTGATCCACGGCGATGCGGCCTTTGCGGGCCAGGGCGTGGTTGCCGAATGCCTGGGGCTGAGCGGCCTCAAGGGCCACCGCACGGGCGGCTCGATCCATTTCGTCATCAACAACCAGATCGGGTTCACGACGGCGCCGATGTATTCGCGCTCCTCGCCCTATCCGACCGATGTCGCCAAGATGATCGAGGCGCCGGTGCTGCATGTGAACGGGGATGACCCGGAAGCTGTGGTGTTTGCCGCCAAGATCGCCGTTGAATACCGGCAGAAGTTCGCCAAGCCGGTCGTCATCGACATGTTCTGCTATCGCCGCTTCGGCCATAACGAAGGCGACGAGCCCAGCTTCACCCAGCCGCTGATGTATTCCAAGATCCGCGCGCATAAGTCGACGCTGGATATCTATGCGGCCAAGCTGGTGGGCGAAGGCCTGCTGACCCAGGCTGACGTCGACAAGCTCAAGGCCGACTGGCGCGCCAAGCTGGATGCCGAATACGAAGCCGGCCAGGATTATCGTCCGAACAAGGCCGACTGGCTCGATGGCGTGTGGAAGGATTTCCGCCCCGCCGACCAGGAAGGCCCGCGCCGTGGCGACACCGGCGTCGAGATCGACCGACTGGTCAAGATCGGCACCGCGCTGACCCGTGTGCCCGAGGGCTTCAACGTGCACCGCACGGTCAAGAAGTTCATGGACAATCGGCTCGCCGCCATTGAATCGGGCGAAGGCATCGATTGGGCAACGGCGGAAGCCTTGGCGCTTGGTACGCTGGTCACCGAAGGGCACCCGGTGCGTCTTTCGGGACAGGATGTCGAGCGCGGCACGTTCAGCCAGCGGCATTCGGTGCTGAACGACCAGCAGGTCGACAACAAGACCTATACTCCGCTGAATAACCTGGCCGAAGACCAGAGCCGTTACGAGGTCATCAATTCGATGCTCTCGGAAGAAGCGGTGCTGGGCTTTGAATACGGTTACTCGTTGGCCGAGCCCAAGGCGCTGACCATCTGGGAAGCCCAGTTCGGTGACTTCGTCAACGGCGCCCAGGTGGTGATCGACCAGTTCATCTCCTCGGGTGAGCGCAAGTGGTTCCGCATGTCGGGCCTCGTGATGCTGTTGCCGCATGGCTATGAAGGGCAGGGCCCGGAGCATTCCTCCGCCCGTCCCGAGCGCTTCCTGCAGCTCTGCGCGGAAGACAATATGCAGGTTGCCAACTGCACGACGCCGGCGAACTATTTCCATGCCCTGCGCCGCCAGGTGACCCGCGACTTCCGCAAGCCGCTGATCCTGATGACGCCCAAGAGCCTGCTGCGCCACAAGCGCGCCACCTCGGGCCTGGTCGAAATGGGTCCGGATTCCTGCTTCCATCGCCTGCTCTGGGACGATGCGGAAGCCCCCGGCGCCCCCAAGACCTCGATCAAGCTCAAGAGCGACGAGCAGATCCGCCGCGTCGTGCTGTGCACCGGCAAGGTCTATTATGACCTCTTGGAAGATCGCGAGAAGAAGGGCATCGACGATGTCTATCTGCTGCGCATCGAACAGCTCTATCCGTTCCCGGCCAAGGCGCTGCTGGACGAATTGAGCCGCTTCCAGAATGCCGAGATCATCTGGTGCCAGGAAGAGCCCAAGAATATGGGTGCCTGGGCCTTCATCCAGCCCTATGTGGAATGGGTGTTCGACCAGATGGGCCGTACCGGCCAGCGCGTGCGCTACACCGGTCGCCCGGCTTCCGCCTCCACTGCTACGGGTCTGATGCGGACCCATCTTGCCCAATTGCAGGCCTTCCTCGACGAAGCCCTTGGCAGCTAAAAGGACACAATAATGTCGACAGAAATCCGCGTACCGACCCTGGGCGAAAGCGTGACCGAGGCCACGATCGGCCAGTGGTTCAAGCAGGTTGGCGACAGCGTTGCCGCCGACGAACCATTGGTCGAGCTGGAAACCGACAAGGTCACCATCGAAGTGCCGGCGCCCGCTGCCGGCGTGCTCGAAGCCATTTCTGCCCAGCCGGGCGAGACGGTGGATGTGGGCGCGCTGCTGGGCGCCATTGGTGGCGCCGGGGCGGTTGTTACGCCCAAGCCTGCCGAAGCTGCTAAGCCCGCCGAAGCCAAGGCCGAAGTGCCCGCCGCCAATAGATCGG
>DATMSG010000271.1:0-6788 GCA_035565515.1 Devosia sp. | reverse complement strand
CAGCAATGGGCCACTGATAAAATGGAAAGGCCGGGCAATGCCCGGCCTTTTTCTTGCGTCCCATTGGCCGAAATCAGCGCTCGTCGAGGCGCGGCATCAGTTCGACGAAATTGCACGGCTTGTGCCGGTAGTCGAGCTGCTGGGTGAGAATGCCCTCCCAGGCGTCGCGGCAGGCGCCGCGCGAGCCGGGAAGGCAGAAGACGAAGGTGGTGCCGATCAGCCCGGCGGTGGCGCGGGACTGCATGGAACTCGTGCCCACGGTGGTGGCTGAATATTGATGGAAGAGCACGGAAAAGCCTTCCATGCGCTTGTCGAAGAGCGGCTCCACCGCCTCGGGCGTGACGTCGCGGCCGGAAAAGCCGGTGCCGCCGGTGGTCAGGATCACATCGACCCCGGGATTGGCGACATAGGCCTGGACCGCGGCGCGGATGAGCTGGATGTCGTCGCGCACCACCTGGCGCTCGAAGCAGGTATGGCCATCGGCTTCGAGGAGAGATTTGAGCAGCGCCCCGCCGGTATCGGTTTCGAGCGTCCGCGTATCGGAAACGGCGATAACCGCGATGGAGAGGGGCCTGAAGGCCCGATCCTCAAACCGATCCGTCTTAAACATCGCGCTTTGGCTCCGTGGTTTCGATGAGTTCATCGGGGACCGCCGGCTCGTGCCGCACGATCACCTCGTCTTCCGCGTCACTATCGGCCCGCGGATCGAGCACGATGGATTCGGGCGTCACCTGCCGGTCCATGGGCTGGAACGGGGCGCGCTGGGCGGCATCGCGGCTCTTGCGCACGCGCATGCGCATGAAGGCGAAACCGGCGACGGCGGCATGGAAAATGGCGGTGATGATGAACAGCGCCATGGGCGCGATATTGCTCATCAGCATGGAGGCGATCGCCGGGCCCACGGCAAGGCCGAGCCCGAGAATGAGCAGCATGCCGCCCGCGATCTTGGCGAAGTCGCCATCCCTGGCGAAGTCGTTGGCATGGGCCACCGCGATTGGATAAAGCGGATTGGCAGCCAGGCCATAAAGGCCGAACAGCACATACATCAGCCAGCCGGCGCTGGGATTGATGATGACGATGAGCAGGCCGACGACGGAGGCGCCGGCGCCGAGCCCGATCATCACCTGCCGCCGGTCGATGCGGTCGGAAAGGCGGCCGAAGGGAATTTGCGCCACGGCGCCGGCAATGGCGGCGATGGCAAAGAGCATGGCAATGCCCGAGGCATCGAGCCCCTGTTCATAGCCATAGACCGGGGCCAGCGTGCCGAAAGCGCCATTGGCCATGCCACAGCAGAAGGCGGCAACGGCGGCAACGGGCGAGGTTCTGATCAGAAGCGGCAGGTCGAGCTTGGCCGAGGCCAGGGGCCGCGGCTGCGGGCTCGAGGTGAGGGCCGTGGGCAGGAGAGCGCAAATGAAGCTGATGGCGCCGATGACGAAGGGCAGGTAGCCGGCCGTGCCGGTGATCGACATGGCGATCTGGCCGATCGTGGACGCGGCCAGGTTGATGGTCACATAGATCGAGAAAATCGTGCCGCGGCTTCTGTTGTCGGCGACCTCGTTGAGCCAGCTTTCAACGATCATGGCGGCGCCGGCAAAGCAGAAGCCGGACAGCGCGCGCAGCACGATCCAGCCCACATCGTTGATCCAAAGGAGATTGAGGAGGATCGTAATGGTGCCGATGGCGGCCATGACCGAATAGGCGCGGATATGGCCGACCTTGCGCACGATCATCGGCACCATGATGGAACCGGCGACGAACCCGACCGACCAGCCGGTACCGATCAGGCCGAGGGCGAGGAGGGAAAATTCCTCTTCCGCGCCCCGCACCGAGAGCAGCAGGCCTTGCAGGCCACCTCCGAACATCAACAGGGCCGAGCCGAGGAACAGGGCATAGATTTTGATGACGGAAGCCATGGCGCTCTGAGAATAAAGGCTGCGAAACGTTGCAAATCACCGAGAGGTGACCATAGCGCGACATAGGCGGAGCGATAGGGCGGAAATGGGGAAGTGGGGCAAAAAGTTGGGTGGGGCCGCTGTTCTGCGTGCGGGGCTGGTTCAGTAGCCTTCATCCTGAGGTTTTTAGGACGGCGGAGGCGCCCTAAAACAGCCCCAGGCTTTCCATCTTCATCTTCAAACTCAGCAAATCCGCCCAGGCCTGCTGCTTGGCGGCCGGGTTGCGCAGGAGATAGGCGGGGTGCAGCGTGGGCAGGGCCGGGACCTCATGCGTGCCGATGGCGACGTCCTGCCAGCGGCCGCGCATCTTGATGATGCCGGCACTGGTCTTGAACACGGTCTGCATGGCCGGGCCGCCCAGCGTCATGACGAGCTTTGGCGCCACCAGCTCCACCTGGCGATTGAGGAAGGGCAGGCACAGTTCCATTTCTTCGGGCGTCGGGGTGCGATTGCCGGGCGGGCGCCAGGGGACGGTGTTGACGATGAAAACCCCGGTGCGGTCGAGGCCGATAGCGCCGAGCATGCGGTCGAGCAACTGGCCGGAGCGCCCGACAAAGGGCTTGCCCTGCCGATCCTCTTCGGCGCCGGGGGCTTCGCCGATCAGCATGATTTTCGCCTCGGGATTGCCATCGGCGAACACCAGCTGGGTGGCGCGGAATTTGAGGCTGCAGCCGTCATAGGCTTCCAGAATCGCCCGCAATTGGTCGAGCGTGCCGGCCGATGCGGCGAGTTTTCGCGCTTCGGCGGGGTCGCCGGTAATAGCGGCAGTGGCGGGCGGTGGCGGCTGGCTGGGCGCTGCAGCGGCCTGGCGAAGGGCCTGGGCGGCAGAGGGTGAGGGCGCCGGCTGGGCAAAGCGGTCGACCGGATCCTCGCCCACGGCCATATCCACGCCGGCGGCACGATACCAGTCCAGCACGGCAAGCAGTTCAGCCTTGTTGAGTTCTCGACCTTGAGACATGGGGCCCGTTATGTCACACCGCATTCGAGGCGACCAGTCGCCTGCCGACGTTGAGGGTTGGACTATGGCCGAAGCTGGCAATCGAGAGACGATTTCGACCGATGTTCTTATTGTCGGTGCCGGTCCTTCGGGCCTTGCAGCGGCCATAAGGCTCAAGCAGCGTCATCCCGAACTCGGCGTTACGGTGGTGGAAAAGTCGGCCGAAATCGGCGGACATATTCTTTCGGGCGCCGTTATGGACCCCAGGGGGCTCGATGCGCTGCTGCCGGACTGGCGGCTGAAGGGCGCTCCGGTGGGACCCGATGTCACTGCGGACAGATTTCACTATCTGACGGAAAAGGGCGATTTCGCGCTGCCGCACTTTCTGGTGCCGCCGCAGCTCAAGACGCCGGGCGCGGTGATCGTCAGCCTGGGGCGGCTGGTGCAGTGGCTGGGTGAGCAGGCCACGGCACTGGGCGTCGATATTTTCCCCATGACCGCGGCGGTCGATGTGCTGCGCTCGGGCGATGGGCCGGTGCGTGGCGTCATTACCGGCGATCTCGGGCGCGATGCCGCGGGCAATCCCAAGCCGGGCTTTGCCGAGGGGATCGAGCTTGAAGCCAAATATACCCTGATTGCCGAAGGCGCACGCGGCTCCCTCGCCAAGGCCATCATCGGCGATTTCGGCCTTGGCCGCGAGCCGCAGAAATATGGTCTGGGCATCAAGGAAATCTGGGAAGTGCCGGCGGAAAAGCATCGTGCCGGCCAGGTCGACCACTATCTCGGTTTCCCGCTCGACAATTCGACCGCCGGCGGCGGCTTCGTCTATCACGCCGAGGACAGGAAGCTCTATGTCGGGCTCGTCACCTATCTCGACTATGCCGACCCCACCCTGTCGCCCTTCGACGAATTTCAGCGCTTCAAGGCCCATCCTTCGGTGGCAAGGCTGCTCGAAGGCGGTACGCGCATCAGCTATGGGGCAAGGGCGGTGACGGCGGGCGGCTGGCAATCGATCCCGACGCTCGCCTTTCCCGGTGGCGGGCTGATCGGCTGTTCGGCCGGCTTCATGAATGCCCCGCGCCTCAAAGCCATTCACAATGCCATTCTTTCCGGCATCGGCGCGGCGGACGCGGTGGGGGCCGCGATTGCCAAGGGACGGCAGCACGATCTGATTGCCGGCTTCGGTCCGAGTGTCATGCGCACCGGCATTGCCGACGAACTGCAGGGCGTTGCCAATGCCAAGCCGCTCTGGTCGCGGCTGGGCACGATTGCCGGTTCGCTTGCCATTGGCGCCGATCTCTGGATTTCGGCCATTTTCGGCCGCTCCCCGCTCAAGCTGCGCTCGCATGGCGCACCGGACTTTTCCAAGCTGAAGCGGCGGGCCGAGGTCAAGGGGCGCAGCTATGCGCGGCCCGATGGCAAACTGACCTTCGACAGGGCTTCTTCGGTCTTTCTCGCCAATCTCGCCCATGACGAGGACCAGCCGGTGCATCTGAGGTTAGAGGACCCCACGATTCCGGTGCGCGAAAACCTGCCGCTTTATGGCGAGCCGGCGCCGCTCTATTGCCCGGCGGGGGTCTATGAAATGGCCAGCGAAAATGGCGAACCGGTATTCCGCATCCACGCGGCCAACTGCGTTCACTGCAAGACCTGCGACATCAAGGACCCCGCCCAGAACATCACCTGGGTGCCGCCCGAGGGCGGCAGCGGGCCCAATTACAGCGGAATGTGACCGCGCATAATGCGCGCGGCCTTGCGGCGCAGTCGCAAAACGGACAATCTTTGCGGCCACAGCGTGCCGATAGCGGCGATTAATTTGCATGTCTGGCCCGATCGGGCGCCCCTGCGGGGGAGACATGCTCTGGGAGAATACTGCACGTGACCTTGTTTTCGAACCGCCTGGCCCGGCCCCTTCTGGCGACGATCATCGCATTGGCCATGGTGCCCGCGGCTTCGGCCCAGAATAGCGCTTCCAACCTGCTCGACATGCTGCAGCTTTTCCGCCCCAGCGCCACCGGCTCCTATCTCGCCGGGCGCCAGGCCCTGGCCGAATTGCGCACCGGCGAAGCCGCCCGCTATTTCAACGAGGCGGCGCAGAGCGACTGGGACAATCCGGTGCTGGTGGAACGCTCCTTCATCGCCTTCGCGGCCAATGGGCAGATCGGGCAATCGGCCCAGGTCGCCAAGCGCCTCAAGGAACTGGTGGGCCAGAACGAACTGGCCGAACTGGTGATTGCCACCGAGGCGCTGAAGGAACGCCGCTACAGCGCGGCCGGTTCGGCGCTCGAGACGATTTCGCAGGATACCTTTACCGGCATTACCGCCAGCATTCTGCGCGCCTGGGCGCTGGTCGGCGAGAAGCACTATGAGGAGGGAGATGCCATCCTTGCCAAGCTCGGCGATACCGGGCTCGAGGATTTCCTGGTTTTCCACCGGGCGCTGATGGCCGAGATCGCCGGGCAGAAGGCCAAGGCGCTGGAATTTGCCGCCAAGGCCTTCGAGAACGAGCCCTATGTGGCGCGCATGGTGGAAGTCTATGCCCGCATGCTGGCCAATGACGGCCGGTTCGACGAAGCGGCCGAGGTGATCGCGACCTTCGAGAGCCAGGGGCTGACCCATCCTCTGGTCACCGTGGTCAAGCAGGCGGTGGAAGCCAAGCGCCGCCCGGGCGTCTTTGCGACCAATGTACAGCTCGGCGCGGCCGAAATGTTCCACGGTATCGGCGTTGCCCTGTCGCGCGACGGCAGCAAGGATCTGGCGCTGGTCTTCCTGCGACTCGGCCACTATCTCGATCCCAATGCCGATGTCATCGGCCTTGCTGCTGGCCTGCTGCTCGATTCCGAGGGGCAGCACGACGCGGCCAATGCCATCTATGATGCCGTGCCGGCCTCCTCGCCCATGAAGCCGACGGCGGTGGTGCGTGTGGCGCAGAATCTCGATGCCATGGGCGATCGCGCCGAGGCGCTGCGGCGCCTGCGTAATATCGTGGCGACGCGCCCCGACGATCTCGACGCCGTTTCGGTGCTGGGCGATCTCCTGCGCTATGACGAGCAATATGAGGCGGCGGCCGAGGCTTATACCAAGGCGCTGGCCATCACCGGCGGCGAAGCGCCGGCCGATTGGCGCTTCTATTATGTGCGCGGCATTGCCAATGAACGCGCCAAGCACTGGCCGCAGGCCGAGGCCGATTTCCTCAAGGCGCTCGACCTCAATCCGGACCAGCCCTCGGTGCTCAACTATCTCGGTTATTCCTGGATCGATATGGACATGAATCTCGACCGGGCCCTGGGCATGATCGAGAAAGCCGTCGAGGCGCAGCCGCAGGATGGTTATGTCGTCGATTCGCTCGGCTGGGCTTTTTACAAGCTCGGCCGCATCGATGAGGCGGTCGAAACGCTGGAGCGCGCCGTCATGCTGCGGCCCAACGATGCCGAAATCAACGACCATCTCGGCGATGCCTATTGGAAGGCGGGGCGGCGCCTGGAAGCCCAGTTCCAGTGGAAGGTCGCCAAATCGGTGGACGAAGTGGGCAATGTGGCCGAGCGCGTCGGCCCCAAACTGATCGATGGCCTGATCCCGGCAACCGCGACGGAATAGTCCGCCAGCATGACGGAAACCTTTGTCGAAGCGGCGCCGGCCAAGATCAACCTGGCGCTGCATGTCACCCGGCGGCGCGAGGACGGCTATCACGACCTCGAAAGCCTGATCGTGTTTGCCGGCGTGGCCGACGAGCTCGAGGCCGTGGCGGCATCTGCCGACAGCCTCGAGATTTCAGGGCCTTTTGCGGCGGCGCTGGGGACCGGCGGCACCAATCTGGTGATGCGGGCGGTCGGCGCCTTTCGCCAGCGCTGGCCGGGTCTGGCGCCCGATGGGTTGGCCATGCACCTGACCAAGCGCCT
>DATMSG010000270.1:0-10551 GCA_035565515.1 Devosia sp. | reverse complement strand
CGCCCTGCGGCGCCTTGGCGGCGGCCTCGGCCACGCTCTTGGCCCGTTCCACCAGTTCGCGGGCGGTCTTGGTTTTCGAGGCGCGATAGGCGGCATAGCCGACGCCACCGGAGAGGGCGAGGAAAGGCAGGAGCGGCATGCCGGGCAGGAGGGCAAGGCCTGCCATCACGGCCGAAGCCATGCCCAGGGCCTTGGGATAGCCGCTGAACTGGGCGGTCAGCGCCTTGTCGGCAGCGCCGGTCACGCCCGATTTGGACACGAGAATACCGGCCGCGGTCGAAACGATCAGCGCCGGGATCTGGGAGACCAGACCATCGCCGATGGTCAGAAGCGTATAGACATTGCCCGCTTCGCCAGGGGAGAGGCCCTCTTGCATGATGCCGATGGCCATGCCGGCGGAAACGTTGATGAAGGTAATGATGAGGCCGGCAATGGCGTCGCCGCGCACGAATTTGGAGGCGCCGTCCATATTACCGAAAAAGGCGCTTTCGCCTTCGAGTTCGGCGCGGCGCTTCTTGGCGGTGTCCTCGTCGATCAGGCCCGCCGAAAGATCGGCGTCGATGGCCATCTGCTTGCCGGGCATGGCATCGAGGCTGAAGCGCGCCGCGACTTCGGCGATACGGCCCGAACCCTTGGTGATGACGATGAAGTTCACGATCACGAGGATGATGAAGATCACGGTACCGATGACGAAATTGCCGCGGGTGACGAAGTTGCCGAAGGCTTCAATGACGTGGCCGGCAGCGGCCGAGCCATTGTGACCCTCGGAAAGGATCAGACGCGTGGTCGCCAGGTTGAGACCCAGCCGCAGCATGGTGGCGATCAGCAGCACGGTGGGGAAGGACGAGAATTCGAGCGGCTTCTGGATGAACAGAGCCGTCATCAGGATCATCACCGAAAAGACGATGGAGATGGCCAAGAGGCCATCGACCATCAGCGCCGGCAGCGGCACGATGAGGATGATGATCAGCCCCATCACGCCGGTTGCGAGCGCAATATCGCCCGAGCGCAGCGTGTCCAGCACCGACATGGGGGTGGGCAGCTTGAAGTTGAAGCGGGACGGGGAAGAAGGAATATCGGTCATGACGTCGCGCTACCGGCTGGAGAAATCAGGAAGAAGGCCAGTGCCTGAGGGCACGGCAGGTGCGACCGCTCGATCATCTAGGCAACGTTCCGCCGTTCGCCGGGTTCGGGAATGGTCATTCCCTCGTCCGAATACTGGTTGAGCTTGTTGCGCAGCGTGCGGATCGAAATGCCCAGGATGTTGGCCGCATGGGTGCGGTTGCCCCAGGTGTGGTCCAGCGTATCGAGGATCAGTTCGCGCTCCACATCGGCCACGGTCCGGCCGACAAGGGCACGCGACATGGCTTCGGCGGTTTCGGCCAGCAGATGCGCCGGCGAATTGGTGCGGGCGGCTTCGTTGAGGCCCATGCCGTCGGGCAGCACGATGGCTTCCGAACCGATCATCGTGCCGGTTGCCAGCAGCACCGCGCGATGCAGCGTGTTTTCGAGTTCACGCACATTGCCCGGCCAGGGCGCGTGCAGCAGGGCGGTGCGCGCGTCTTCGGACAGTTCGCGCTTGGGCAGGCCATTGGCCTTGGCATATTTGGCGACGAAATGGTCGGCCAGCGCCACGATATCGCCGGGGCGCTCGCGCAGGGCCGGGAGTTTGAGGTTCACGACATTGAGGCGGAACAGCAGGTCTTCGCGGAACGAGCCTTCGCGCACCGCATCGGCCAGATTGCGGTTCGAGGTTGCAAGGATACGAATATCGACCGGCACGGGCTTGGTGCCGCCGACCCGGTCGATGACGCGTTCCTGAATGGCGCGCAGCAGCTTTGCCTGCAGGCGCACATCCATTTCCGAGATTTCGTCGAGCAGCAGCGTGCCGCCCGTGGCTTCCTCGAATTTGCCGACGCGGCGGGCAATGGCCCCGGTAAAGGCGCCCTTTTCGTGCCCGAACAGTTCGGATTCGAGCAGCGCTTCGGGAATGGCAGCGCAATTGACCGAGATGAAGGGCTTGTTGGCGCGCTTGGAGCGCGAATGGACGAAGCGGGCGACGACCTCCTTGCCGGTGCCGCTTTCCCCGGTGATCAGGATGGAGGCCTCGGAGGCGGCCACCTGTTCGGCCATCTTGACGACGCGCTGCATGGCCGGATCGCGGAAGAGGAAATCCTCGCTGTCGCGGGAAACGGCCTGGATGACGGCAGCGATCAGCGTCGCATCGGGAGGCAGGGGGATATATTCCTTGGCCCCGGCGCGGATGGCGTTGACGGCGGCGGCGGCATTGGTTTCGACGCCGCAGGCGACCACCGGAATGGCGATGCGTTCAGCTTCGAGCCCGGCGATGAGCCCGGCAATGTCCATCATGACATCGACCAGCAGCAGATCGGCGCCGCGCCCGGTGCGCAGGGCCGCCAGCGCGATTTCGATGCTCGGGGCATGGGCGACCTTGGCGCCGCCATCCATGGCCATTTTGGTGGCCTGGCTCAGTTGACCTTCAAGGGCTCCGACGATGAGGAGACGCATATCAGTCACTCCCGTTCTATTATTGGGGCTTGATGATCTCGGTCATGGTGACGCCGAGCCGGTTTTCCACCAGCACGATTTCGCCACGCGCGACGAGGCGGTCATTGACGTAGATTTCGACGGCTTCCCCGACCTGGCGGTCGAGTTCGACCACGGTGCCGGTATTGAGTTTTAACAGGCTCGCCACCGGCATCTTGGTGCGCCCGAGCACGACCGAAACGCGCACCGGCACATCGAACACGGCTTCGAGGTCGTCGGCGGTGCGCTCGATATAGGCTTCCGCGCGGCTCTCGCCGCCGGGAGAGGGCATCTCGCCCATGCCGAACTCTTCGGTCTGAACGGTATCGGTCTCAGGATCGGTCGGGTTCATTCACCGTTCTCCGTAGGTCTGTGTGAGCCGGCCTTGTTCGCCCTGGCGGCGAGATAGGCGGCGATAGTTTCGTTGATTTCGGCCTCGAGCCCGGCGGTATCGCGCACCAGGCCGCCATCGACCCATTCGAGCCGGCCGTCGCCGAGCCGTATATCGGGCTCGCCCATGACCACGAGCCGCCCGGCATAGCCGGAGGTGGCGATTTGGGCCGTCGCGATGTCGCGGATCTGGTCGGCCAGGTCTTCATGGCAGCGGATCACCAGATGCGGCACGCCCGAAAGGCTGGGCATGCATTCGGCGATCAGGGC
Organism: Devosia sp.; assembly: GCA_035565515.1. Lineage (GTDB taxonomy): Bacteria > Pseudomonadota > Alphaproteobacteria > Rhizobiales > Devosiaceae > Devosia. The sequence goes on along the minus strand of DATMSG010000270.1, from coordinate 7,344 downwards.
CTGGAGTTCGGCGGCCGGTTCGCGGCTGACGAGATGGAAAGCAAGCTTGCGCCCGACACTGAGCGCCAGGTCCACGGCGTGCTTGTGGCTTTCGGCGCGGGCCTCGTCGAGGGCGGCCGTCATGCTCGCGGCATGGGCGGCAAGCGTTCCCGCGGCGGCGGCAATGGTCTGGCTCGCCATGGAGGTGGCATTGCTTTCCCCCGCCACGAGACCTTCGGCATAGCCTTCCTCGCGCGCTTCGCGCACGAGGCGTTCGACCGTCTCCTGGGGAATGCCGGCCGGTTCGGGCGGCATTTCGGGCAGGATGCTCTTGGACAGGGCCGGAGCGTCGGCCAGGTCGAGATCGAAGGTGAAGCGGGCAAGGGCGGCCATGGCGTCAACCGATCATCTGGTCGTCGCCCTTGGATTTGACGATGAGGATTTCTCCCTTCGCCGCCATATCCTTGGCCATGGAAACAATGCGGCTCTGGGCTTCGTCGACGTCCTTGAGACGCACGGGGCCCATGGCCGTCATATCGTCCTGCAGCAGCTTTGCCGCGCGGGTCGACATGTTCTTGAGGAAGAATTCCTTGATCTCCTCGTTGGCGCCCTTGAGGCAGAGCGCGAGTTCGCGCTTGTCGACGCGGCCGAGCAGGGTCTGGATGGCCGACATATCGAGCTTGGCCAGATCCTCGAAGGTGAACATGAGCGATTTGATGCGCTCGGCGTCTTCGCGGCTGCGCTCCTCAAGGCTCGTGATGAAGCGCGCTTCGGTCTGGCGATCGAAGGTGTTGAAGATTTCGGCCATCAATTCGTGGCTGTCGCGGCGCTTGGAGGTATTGAGCGTCGAGATGAATTCGGTCCTGAGGGTCTGCTCGACCTTTTCCAGAATATCCTTCTGCACCACATCGAGCCCGAGCATGCGCTGCACCACTTCCATGGCGAGTTCCTCGGGCAGCGAGGCGAGCACGTCGGAAGCGTGATCGGGCGCGATCTTGGAGAGGATCACCGCCACGGTCTGGGGATATTCGTTCTTGAGATAGGCGGCGAGAACGTCGGCCTGCACATTGGAGAGCTTCTCCCACATATTGCGGCCAGCCGGACCACGGATTTCTTCCATGATGGCATCGACGCGGTCCTGGGGCAGGAAGCTCAGGAGCAGGCGCTCGGTCGAATCCGAATTGCCCGCCACATTGCCGTTGGAGGCAATATTGGTGACGAATTCGGCCATGAGTTCGTCGAGCATGGCCGGGGTGATCGGACCCAGTTTGACCATGGCGCGCGAGAGCGTCTTGATCTCGTGCTCGTCGAGTTCGTCGAAGATGGGTTTGCCGTGGTCGGGGCCGAGCGCCAGCATCAGGGCTGCGGCCTTTTCGTCGCCGGCCAGGGCGCGATAGCTCGAAGCGCCGCCGATCTTGAGCTGCGGGCCGCCGCGGGCTTCGGGGGTCTCGATGGCTTGGGAAACGAGGGCCATGTCAGATCACGCTGCGTTGGAGAGCCAGCCGCGCACGATCAGCGCTGCCTGCTTGGGGTTTTCTTCGACCAGCGACCCGACGGATTTGAGCTGCTGAAGCTGCTGTTCTCCGAGCGCCTTGGCGTCTTCGATCCAGTCGTGATTGGCCAGCGCCGCCCGGGCCGCTTCGCTCATCGGCTCGCCACCGATCGAGGTGATGACATTGCCTTCCGCATCGAGCGTCGTGCCCTGGCCCAGTTCCACGGCAGCCGGCAGGGCCAGCGGCTCGGGCTCGGGGCTCATTACCTTCTTCAGCAGCGGACGCAGCACGAAGAAGAGCAGGGCCAGCGCGATGAGCAGGGTCACCGCCATTTCCGCGCCGTTCATCAGATCGTCGCGGGTGAAGTCGAGAAGGCCACCCTGCTGGTCGGTGCCGGGCGGGGCCAGTTCGGGCCGTTCGGCAAACTGCATGTTGACGACCTCGACCGTGTCGCCCCGTTCGGCCGAATAGCCGACGGCCGAGCGGACCAGGGTCAGGATCTGGGCGATTTCGTCGGCCGAGCGGGCGGTATAGGTCATGTTGCCCGCCCCGTCGTCGGCATAGGTGCCATCGACCACCACGGCCACCGACAGGCGCTTCAAGGCCCCGGCTTCGGTGACGGCCGTCTGGGTTTTCTTGGAAATCTCGTAATTGATGACTTCCTCGGTCGAATTGCCCTGTTCGGTATTGCCATTGGCCGCGCCATTGCCGCTGGCGCCGGGCAGTTCATTGGCCACGGTCACCTGGCCGGCGGCGGCGCCCGACTGGTTCTGGGCTTCGCGCGTCTGGGTCGAGCGCACCACCTGGCCATCGGGATCGAAGGTTTCTTCGGTCACCGTCGAGCGGTTGAAATCCATCTCGGCCGAAATTTCGACACGGGCCCGGCCGGCGCCGACCACATTGGCCAGCATGTCCTCGACGCGGGTGCGGATGCGGTTTTCAAAGGCCAGCGAGCGTTCCTCGGCCTGGCCGGCGAGGGCGCCGATAGCGTCATCCTCGGTGCCCGAGGCCAGGAGATTGCCGGCATCGTCGACGATCGAAACGCGCTGGGGGCTCAGGCCCTCGATGGCCGAGGCCACCAGGTGCTGGATAGCGCGGATTTCCCCGTTCGAGAGCGCGCCGCGCACGGAAAGAACGATGGAGGCCGAAGGGTCCTTGCGCTCGCGGCGGAACAGTTCGCGCTCGGGCAGGACGAGGTGAACACGCGCGCCCTTGATGCGCGAGAGCGAAGAAATGGTGCGGGCCAGTTCGCCTTCGAGGGCGCGAACATTGTTGATGTTCTGAACGAAGCTGGTGGCACCCAGGGTCGATTGCTGGTCGAAGATTTCGTAGCCGACCTGGCCGCGCGTGGGCAGGCCTGCACCGGCAAGGTTCATCCGCAGCGTCGTGATCTGGTCGCGCGGCACCAGAATGGTGTCGCCTTCCCCGCGCAGCTCATAGGGCACATTGGCCGTTTCGAGCTGGGAGACGATGGCCGATGAATCTTCGAGACTGAGCCCGCTATAGAGCGGGGAGAGGTTCGGGGTCTGGGCCCGCATCATCAGGAATACGAAGAAACCCAGGATGAGGACGGCGACCGTCGCCATGGCGGCGATGCGGGGCATGCCGATGCGGTTGATGAGAGTAGTTAGACTTTCCACGCTGCCACTCGAGTTCGATCAAGTTGCAATCGTCGGAGCCCCCGCCGACCGCTGGGCAAAAATTACCCATCAGATGGTAAACAATGTCTTAACCACTCGCCCGAAATCGAAAAATCAGGCAAAAACTGCCTAGTACGATTCCGGGGTAGAAGATGGTTCGGGTTTTAGGTCGGGTAACCTCGATCAATGTGCGCAAAGTGCTGTGGGCGCTGGACGAATTGGGGATTTCCTACGAGCGCGAGGATTGGGGCCTGCCGCTGCGCGACCCCAGGGAGCCGCAGTTTCTGGCTCTTAACCCCAATGCCCAGGTGCCCGTCTTCATCGAGGACGATGGCAGTGCATTTTGGGAGAGCAATGCCATTCTGCTCTATCTCTCACGGACCCGTTCTGCCCTCTTGCCCCAGGCGCCGCGGGCTCTTGGCCTCGCCCTGCAATGGTTTATCTGGCAGGCGACCGAGCTCAATCCGCCCTGGGGCTATGCGGTGCACGCCCTGGCGCGCAAGACGCCCGGCTATGACGACGAGGCAAAAATTGCCGAATCAATCGCGCGCTGGACGGCGCGGATGGACCTGCTCGAAGCCGAACTCGCCAAGGGCAATGCCTTCATTGCCGGCGACACGTTCAGCCTTGCCGATATCGTCCTGGCCCTCTCGATCCACCGCTGGTTCGTCACCCCCTTCGACCACAAGCCCATGCCCCATGCGCAGGCCTATTACGAGCGCCTCAAACAACGCCCGGCCGGCGCCCGCTGGATGCCCGACGACATGGTGTAGATTTTGGGCCGTCCGGTGCTTTGGTCACCTCAGGAGACCTCATGGCGAGGTGCCTTGCGAAACGATGCCTCGAACCGGGATGGCCGGCCATAATCGCTCCGGTGGAGCGGCCGCCCCGCAGGCCCCCAAAACGCGCAAAACCCCCAGGGCCTCGGGCCGTGGGGGCTACGCTCTCATGGTGAACCGGGATTTCAGCCTTCGCGGTAGTGCTGAATCCAGGTCGTCCGCAGACCGGCAAGGCCATGCTTGTCGATGGCCGCCTGCCAGTTGAGGAATTCATCGACACTGAGCGTATAGCGCTCGCAAGCCTCTTCGAGGCTCAGGAGGCCACCACGCACGGCAGCAACGACTTCCGCCTTGCGGCGAATTACCCAACGTCGGGTATTGGCTGGAGGCAGATCCGCAATGGTGAGCGGGCTACCGTCCGGACCGATAACGTACTTTACGCGAGGACGCATCTGTACGGTCATTTTACTCTCTACTCAACCTGACCATATGAGGAGAAGAGTAGGCCGTTGACCTTAAGATACCGCTAAAAGGAAACTTACAACCAGTTAAGAATACGACGGAAAATCAATCAATTGAACCGTCATCGGGACTTCATCCGCGCTGGGTGAGCCGCTCCAGCGCGTCAAAGCTTTCCCTTACGAGCGCGGCAAGCGGGCGCCGGCCCGCCTCGCGGCTGAAGCTGTCGAGCGACAGGCGGACGGTGGCAATGGCAAAGCTTGCCAGAAGCCGCAGCGGCGGTTCGGGCTCCTCCGGCCAGCGCTGGCGCAGGGCTGCAAAGATTGTTGCTTCATCCTTGATATAGCTGGCCTGCTTTCGCGCCTGCACGATCTCGCTCGAGCGCATCAGCTTGTCGAGCGCCAGCAGTTCGTCCGGAGCATAGGGCGCCACCAGACCGAGCATGGCATCGCGGAGGGTCGCAAGGGGCGGTTTGCCCTGGGGCTCCCGGCCGATGGCCGCCGCCAATTGCTCCCCCAAGCCGGCCTGCATCGAGAGCAGTATTTCGTCCTTGGACTTGAAATAGTGAAAGAAAGTCCGGCGCGAAATGCCGGCCGCAGCGGCAATGGCGTCGAGCGTGGTGGCTTCATAGCCATGGGCCTTGAAGAGCCCGAGGCCGGCCTCGACGATGCGCTGCCGCGTCTGCTGCCGCTTCCTCTCCCGTACACCCCCGGCATGGTCCTCGGCGGTCATTGCGCAAGCCTCTTGAATTTTCTGCACTCGGTGCAATATATATTTTTACACTGAGTGCATAATTTGGCGAAGGGACGAGCCCGATGAAGAAGTGGACTGCCGCAGATATTCCGCCGCAAGGGGGCCGAACGGCCGTCGTCACCGGTACGGGCGGCCTTGGTTATGAAGATGCGCTGGCTCTGGTGCGGGCCGGGGCCGATGTCATTCTCGCCGGTCGCAATGCGCAAAAGGGCACCGAGGCCGTGGCGCGCATCCGCGAGGCGGTGCCGGGTGGTCTCGTGCGTTTCGAAAACCTCGACCTGGCCAGTCTCCGGTCGGTTGAAGATTTCGCCGCTCGCCTCGGCAGCCAGATGGAAGCGCTCGATCTGCTCATCAACAATGCGGGCGTCATGACGCCGCCCGAAAGGCAGGAAACCGCCGATGGTTTCGAATTGCAGTTCGGGACCAATTATCTCGGGCATTTCGCACTCACGGCGCATTTGCTGCCGCTCCTGCGGCGCGGAACAGGGCCCCGGGTCATCAGCCTTTCCAGCATTGCTGCGCGGCAGGGGCGGATCGATCTCGAGGACCTGCAAAGTCGCAAGAGCTATATCCCCATGCGGGCCTATAGCCAATCCAAGCTCGCCTGCCTGATGTTCGCTTTCGAGCTGCAACGCCGCAGCACGGCCGAAGGCTGGGGCATTGCCAGCATTGCCGCCCATCCCGGCGTTTCCCGGACCGAGCTGTTGCACAATGGGGCCGGCCGCGGCAGCATGGTGGGCGCCATGCGTTCCTATCTGTGGTTCCTGTTCCAGCCGGTAGCGCAGGGGGCCTTGCCGACCCTGTTTGCGGCGACCGCAAGGGAAGCCGCGCCAGGCGCCTATTATGGCCCCCATGCCCTGGCCGAAACGCGCGGTTATCCCACGCTCGCCAAAATCCCGGATCAGGCGACCGATCCCAGCATTGCCCGGCCCCTCTGGCAGGTTTCCGAACAATTGGCCGGGCTCAGGCTTATGGCGGAGGGGTGAGCCGGCACGCCTCCGCCTGGCGGCCCTGCGATCAGGCGTCGTCGCCACCGCCCGCCGGCGGCGTCGTCTCGGGTATGCGCACTTCGGAAACATCGCTCAACGGAACCTTGGCGGCGCCGACGGTCACCATTGGCGTGCCGCTCGAGAAATCGACGGCGCTGACAATGCCGATGGAGGAGGTGGTGACCTTGACCGCCTTGCCCGAGAGATTGGTGCCTTCGATCTGCATTGTATAAAGGCCATCGGGCTGGGGCTGGCCGTCGGAGGAAATGCCGTCCCAGGCGAAGGTGCCGGCGCCCATATTGAGCGAGCCGGTCTGGGTATAGACCACGTCGCCAGAGGCGTTCTTGATGGTGATCGTGGCATTGGCCACGTTCGCTTCGGCATTGTAGCCCCACATGGCGTGGGTACCGGTAAGCTGGGTGGTCTTGCCCGATACGGTCACCTGTTTGCCGATATAGCTCACCGCGTCCATGCGGCCGGCGGTCTGGGTCTGCGCCAAAAGGCTTTCGAGGAAAGTGTTGGTCTTGAGCTGCTGCTCGACGCCGGTGAACTGCACGAGCTGCTGGGTGAACTGGTTGGTGTCGAGCGGATCGAGCGGATTCTGGTTCTTGAGCTGCGTCGTCAGGATCGAGAGGAAAGTGTCGAAGTTCTGCGCGATGGTCTGGCGCGAACTGTTGAGCGAGCTGTTATTTGCAGAGGACGAGCCGGATACGCCGTCGACCATGATGAAACGTCCTTATGCCAGGATATTGAGCCCGCTCGCCTGGAGCGCGCCGCGATAAAGGGTGATGGCGGGGGCGGAAACTTCTGTCTCCTCTTGGCTATCCTGGCCGCTGCCCGATCCGCTGCGCTCTTCGCCCTGCCGCTGGTTGTGATCGCCGGCGAAAGGGTTCTGCTTGAGCGAGAATTCGAGATTGGTCTTGCTCTGGTCGAGGCCCGCCTGTTGCAGGGCCTTTTCCAGCGCCCGCTGGTCGCGCTGCATCAGGTCGAGCGTTTCGGCCTTTTCCACTGTCAGGCGGGCATGCACCTTGCCGGTGCTGTCGATGTCGAGCTTGACGTCGATGCGGCCCAGTTCGGCCGGATCGAGCCTGATCTGGAAGCGCGTATTGCCGTCCGTCACCTGCCGGGACAGTTCGAACGCGATCTGGGGCAGGTTCAATTGCTGCTGGCTCGTCTGGTAGCCGGTCTGCACCACCCGCGGGCTGGTCGCCGCATCGATCTGCTGGGGCGCATCGGCCTGCGCCGCCGCGGC
>DATMSG010000269.1:0-2779 GCA_035565515.1 Devosia sp. | reverse complement strand
CCGGCGGCAGTGGAATCATCGGCCTGCAGGGCATCGAGCGCCCGCGACAGGCCAATGCCGATAATCCCGCCCACAATGACCACCGGCAGGCCATTGTAAAACAGCGCAATCGGGCGATCGACAAAGGCACCCGACAGCCAGAACAGCAATTGCTGCAATTGCGCTTCATTGCTGGTCAGCAGCACTTCGACAAAGGCATGCGAGAGGCTGGCAAAGGTGACGCCCACCAGCACGATTTTCAGCGGCGACAGCCCGCCCGCGCTCGCCGCCACGCCGAACACGACGATGGCCGTGACGAAGGCGCCGAAGGCTGCCGCCAGCGACAGGCCGGCCAGCGATTGCACGCCGAACACGATGCTCGCGACCACCACGGCTAGGGAGGCCCCGGCATTGAGGCCGAGCGTATCGGGCGAAGCGATGCGGTTTCGCGACAGGGTCTGTACCATGACCCCGGCCATGCCCAGCGCCGCCCCGCAGAGGGGCGCAATCAGCGCCCGCGGCAGGCGCAGGCCGGCGATCACCACCGCCGTTTCCGAACCATCATGGGCGAACAGGGCCATCCAGACCTGATCGAGCGAATAAATCTTGTAGCCCAGCGTCAGGCTCATCAGCATGGACAGGGCAAGCAGCAGGATCAGCCCCGCATAGACCTGGGGCAGCCCGAGGCGCAGGCCTTGCGATCGCCATGACATTGCCAGTGTGGACACCACTGGTTCCTTATATAGTTGATATTGACAGTCAAATTAAATTCTGACTTTTTGCACCCATCCAATTTCCGACTACTGTTGTCAAGAAAAGATGGAGGGAGGATGGGGCGAACCTCGCTGCCGAGGCCTGCGCAATCCGACCACCAATAACCGACTATCCCAGAGGAGCTTGTCCCATGTTCCACCGTCTCATAACCGCTCTTGCCGCCATGGCGCTGTTGAGCGCACCGGCGCTGGCGCGCGAAATTACCCATGCCATGGGCGTTACCGACGTGCCCGACCATCCCCAGCGCATCGTCGTCCTGACCAATGAAGGCACCGAGGCGCTCCTCGCGGTGGGTATCAAGCCGGTGGGGGCGGTAAAGTCCTTTCTCGGCAATCCCTGGTACGAGCACATTGCCGGGGAGATGACCGATGTCACCGTGGTCGGCGAGGAATCGGCGGTGAATCTCGAAGTGCTGGTCTCGCTCGAGCCCGATCTGATCCTGGGCAACAAGATGCGCCACGAAAAGATTTACGAGCAGCTTTCGGCCATCGCCCCGACCGTGCTTTCCGAGCGCCTGCGCGGCGACTGGCAGATCAATATGGCGCTTTATACCGAGGCTGCGGGCAAGGGCGACGAGGGCAAGGCGGCCCTTGCGGCCTATGAGGGACGCATTGCTGCGCTCCACGATGCGCTCGGTGCCTCGCTCGATGAAAAAATCTCCATTGCCCGCTTCATGTCCGGCCAGACCCGGATCATGTTCAAGGACAGTTTCTCCGGGCTTGCTCTGTCCCAGCTCGGTTTCCAGCGGCCGGCCAGCCAGGACAAGGACGATTTCGCCGAGGAAATCACCAAGGAACGCATTCCCGAATTCGAAGGCGACCGCCTGTTCTATTTCACCTATGAAACCGGCAATGGCGAAGGCGACAGCCAGGCGCAGGACTGGCTGACCGATCCGCTCTGGAACAATCTCGCCGTGGTCAAGGCGGGCAAGGCGCATGCCGTGTCCGACGCCATCTGGAACACGGCCGGCGGCATTATTGCGGCCAATCTGATGCTCGACGATGTCGAAAAGATCTACGGGCTGGCCAGCACACGATAGGCCGCCAGCCTTTAGCCGGGGGCGGCCCGGTCCGCCCCCGCCAATTGACCTGTGACAAAACGGAAAGCGCCATGTTCTCGCTTCGCTCCCTTGCCGCCGCCGCCCTCGTCGCCGCCACGCTCGTTGCGCCCGCTTTGGCGCGCGAGGTTACCCATGCCATGGGGGTAACCGAGGTGCCGGACAATCCCCAGCGCATCGTCATTCTCACCAATGAAGGCACCGAGGCGATCCTGGCGCTGGGCGTCAACCCGGTCGGCGCCGTGCAGAGCTGGGACGGCGATCCCTGGCATTCGCATCTGCATGACCTTCTGAAGGGCACGGCGGTTCTCGGCACCGAACTGGCCGTCGACCTCGAAGTGCTGGCGACGCTCGAACCCGACCTGATCCTGGGCACCAAGGTGCGCCAGGAAAAGATCTATGAGCAGCTTTCGGCCATCGCGCCCACGGTCATGACCGAAACCATCGGCGGCGAATGGCAGGAAAATCTCAAATTCTATGCCGGGGCGCTCGGCAAGGAGGCAGAGGCCGAAGCCTTGCTCGCCGCCTTCAAGGCTCGCACCGACGCGCTCCACGATGCCCTGGGCGATCGGGTCAACGAAGAGATTTCCATGGTGCGCTTTTCGCCCAACCGCACCCGCATCTATTACAAGGATACGTTTAGCGGCCTCATCCTCGAACAGATCGGCTTCAAGCGCCCGGCCGCGCAGGATAGGGACGAATTCGCCGAAGAAGTGACCAAGGAACGCATCCCCGAAATGGCGGGGGACCGCATTTTCTACTTCTCGAGCGATCTCAACGAGGCAGAACCGGAAGCCAATCTCGCCGACTGGCTGGCCGATCCGCTCTGGGCCAATCTCGAGGCGGTCAAGGCCGGCAAGGCCCAACGCGTCAGCGAAGTCATCTGGAATACCGGCGGCGGCATTTATTCGGCCCACCTGATGCTGGACGATATCTAAGCCATCTACGGGCTCGATAGCACGCGGAAGT
>DATMSG010000268.1:0-12881 GCA_035565515.1 Devosia sp. | reverse complement strand
CATCGGCACGGCGGTGGCGCAACGCGCCCGCGCCTTCGGCCTCAATATCCACTATTTCTCCCGCAATCGCCGTCCGCCCGGCGTCGAAGAGCCCCTGGGCGCCACCTATTGGCCCGAGCTGGAGCCCATGCTCGAAGCGGTGGACATCGTCTCCCTGCACACCCCGCTTACCCGCGACACCACCAATATCCTTTCGGCCGAACGGCTCGACCGCATGAAGCCGGGCGCCTATGTGCTCAATGTCAGCCGGCCCGAACTTGTCGATGAAGTGGCCCTGATCGAGCGCATCGAAACCGGCCGCCTGGCCGGTGCCGCGCTCGACGTCTTCGACAATCGCCGCGGCATCAATCCCCGGCTGCTGGCCCTTGCCGAAACCAATCAGGTCGTGCTCACCGGCCATATGGCCTCGGCGACGCTCGAAGCGCGCATCGAGATGGGCGAAACGGTCATCGTCAATATCCGCACCTTCATGGACGGCCACCAGCCGCCGCATCGGCTCCTGCCCGAATCTCCATTGCCAAGAAGCGCAAGGGGTTAGTGCGGCGCCTGCCGGGAGCGATGCCCCACGCGCAGGTGTTGCAGCTTTCCTTCAACCACCCCGCCATCATCACGCGCACCACTCGTTCGGCTTGCGCGAAACAGGCTTCCTTTCTAATCGTGCGCACAGTAGCCGGCCCTTGGGGGCTTGGGCGGGCTGCACCTGTCTTTGGGCTAAGGAGTGCCCCGTGACGCCATTGAGAACCGCGTTCCTCGTTCTTGTCGCCTTGGGCGCTGCCACAATGCCGGCTGCGGCGCAGATTCGCAGCACCCCGCCGCTTGTCGAACAAAGCGGCAAGCTGGTTCTCGAGGCGCTGGGCCATGAACTTCTGCTGCCACGTCCCGACTGGCTGACGGGCGAGGATGCAACGCTTTCCCGGGTCGAAACCACTTTCCTGGCCGACGATGGCCAGGCCCTGCTCGAGATTTATCCCAAGGGCGAAAGCGAAGCGCTGTGGACCACGCTTTATGGCGCCCGCATCAGCCGCGACGAAAACGAGCGGACCCTGGCCGATTATCGCGCCGCCCTGATGGTCCTTCACGCCAATAGCTGCAATCCGGCGCTGACCGGTTTCTTCCAGTTGGGCCCCGATAGCGGTGACAACGATCTCGCCCCGCTCGGCTTTGTCTGCGGCGCCTATGCCGATCGTTATTCCACCTTTGCCGGCCTGGGCGAGATCATGGTCGCCAGCTTCCAGCGCTCCGACACGGGCGTCGCCATCATCTATCAGGAATGGCGCGGCAAGAGCTTCGATCCCGGCGATCCCAAGACCTGGCCGGTGGCGACCGAAGTGGTCCAGGCGCGGGCAAGTCAGCTCAAGGCCGAGGTCGCACTCAGCAAGGCGGATTGACGGAAAGGTCCTAAAAGCCTAATCCGCTTGCCCATGAAAAAAGACAACAAGCCTCTGGGTCCGAGCCAGCGCATGCTGCGCGTTGGCGAATTGGTGCGCCACGCGCTGGCCGATATTTTCGCGCGCGGCGATATCGAGGACGCAGCGCTGGTCGGCTCGGTCGTCACCGTGCCCGAAGTGCGCATGACGCCGGACCTGAAGCTGGCCAATGCCTATGTGATGCCGCTTGGCGGCGCGCATGCCGAAGAGATCGTCGCCGCGCTCAATCGGCACGCCAAGTTTATCCGTGGCCGTGTCGCACCCAAGATCAACATGAAATACGCCCCGGACATCCGCTTCTTCGTCGACGACACCTTTGAGGAAGCCGGAAGGATCGACGAATTGCTGCGCTCGGATCGCGTCAAACGCGATCTCGAAGGCGACGGTAGCGACGAAGAATAGCCGTGACCGAACAGAAGAAATCGAAAAAGCGCCCCATCTCCGGCTGGGTTGTGCTCAACAAGCCTTATGATTTCACCTCCACCCAGGCGGTGGGCAAGGTGCGGTGGCTCTTTTCCGCCGCCAAGGCAGGCCATGCCGGCACGCTCGATCCGCTGGCGACCGGCATCCTGCCCATTGCGCTCGGCGAAGCCACCAAGGCCGTGCCGCAGGTGCAGGATGGCACCAAGATTTATCGCTTCTCCATCGTCTGGGGCAGTGCCACCACGACCGATGACCGCGAAGGCGAAGTGATCGCCACGTCGGACCTGCGCCCTGACCGCGCTGCGCTCGAGGCCGTGCTGCCGCAATTCACCGGCCTCATCATGCAGCGGCCCCCGATTTTTTCCGCGCTCAAGATTGATGGTGAACGCGCCTATGATCTCGCCCGCGCCGGCGAAACGGTGGAACTGGAACCGCGCCCCATCGAGGTGGACGCGCTTGTCGCGCTCGAGCACGGCGCCGAGCAGAGCATGCTCGAGGTTACCTGCGGCAAGGGCACCTATGTGCGTTCGCTCGCCCGCGACATCGCCGAGGTGCTCGGCACCCGCGGCCATGTCGGCAGCCTTCATCGCGCCGCCGTCGGCCCTTTTTCCGATGAAGACGCGGTAACGCTCGAGGAGCTGGAAGCCGCCGAGGCCGGCGAAGCGCGCGACGCCCTCCTCGCCCCTACCTCTGCCGGTCTCGTCGACCTCCCCGAAATCCGCCTCGATGCCGGTCAGGCCGGCGCCGTGGGCAATGGCAATCCGGTGCTGCTCACCGGCGCCGCTGCGCCCGCGCAGCTCGACGAATGCTGGGTCAGTTTCAAGGGCAAGGTCCTGGCGACAGGCTCGGTCGAATTCGGCCAGTTCAAGCCCAGGCGAGTGTTTCACTAGAGTTGTGGGCTCCCCCTCCCCTTGAGGGGGAGGGGGCTCCGCCCCTCAGACCAGCCCGTCCACATCCCGAGCGACCGGAATAGCCGGCTGCGCGCCCGGATTGAGGCATGCAAGGCTCCCCGCCACCGCGGCGCGGCGCATCGCCTGTTCCAGCGGCAGCCCGGCATCGAGGCTCGCGGCGAGATAGCCGCAGAACGTATCGCCCGCACCCACCGTATCGACCGGCGTCACCTTGTAAGCCGGCACGGCAAATTTTCCCTCCGGCGAAGCCGCCCTTGCCCCATCGGGGCCGAGGGTGACCACGATCGTGCGCCCGGTCTTTTGCACCCACTCATCCATGGCCGCATCGAGTTCCTCGATGCCGCGGCCCGAGAGCAGCGCGAATTCGGTTTCGTTGGCGACCACGATATCGGCGAGCGGCGCCATCTCCGGCGTATCGGCCAGGAACGGCGCGGTATTGAGCACGCTGCGCGCGCCCTTCTGTCGGGCAATGTCGAGCGCCCGCCGCGTCGCCGCCTGCGGGATTTCCTGTTGCAGGAGAATCGTGTCTTGGGCGCTGAGATTGCCCAGCGTCCGGTCGGCATCCTCGGGGCTCATCGTGCCATTGGCGCCGGGCAGGATGGCGATGACATTTTCGCCCGCGCCATCGACAAAGATCATGGCAATGCCCGTCGCGGCCTGCGCTTTCCGCATCTGGCTGAGGTCGACGCCGCCCTCCTGCAGGAGTTTCAGCGCCAGGTCGGCAAAGGCGTCTTCGCCCACGGCCGAGAGGTGCCGCACTTCGGCTCCGGCGCGGCGCGCCGCCAGCGCCTGGTTGGCGCCCTTGCCGCCCGGCGCCATGGAAAAGGTGCCGCCCGCAACGGTTTCCCCGGGTTCGGGCAGCCGCGAAACAGTGCCGACCTGATCGAGATTGGTAGAGCCGAAAACAACGATCACTTGAGGACCTTTTCGATAGTGTTCCAGTTGCGCATGGTGTCGAGCCCGCCCTTGCCCAGTTTGGCATAAAGGGGCTTGAGCACCTCCTCGACGCCTTCCGTATAGCGCCCATTGGGCTGGCGATAGCCGGCAATGTAGATTTCCCTGGGGTCGATCCGGACGATCTCGGTATGGCCCGGCCTGTCCTCGATCACCACGCCCTTGGGGAGCGGTTCGTCGAACATCAGTACATGCCGGGTCACGTCGGCCTTGGGATCGATCCGGTCAAAAGGATGCTCGGCGAGCATTTCCTTGATCTCGTCTTCCGTTCGCAACACGACCCCGACGGAAAAACCGAATGTCCGCTCGATGGTTTTTTCGAGGAGGGCCTTGCTCTCGGCCGGCCCGGCTTTGCTCAGAAACCGCACATTGCCGCTGGCGAGAATGGTCTTCACCTCCGAAAACCCCGCCTCTTCGAGGCAGGCTTTCAACTCGGCCATCTTCATCTGGCGTTTGCCAAGATTGATTCCGCGCAGGAAAGCGACGTCCAAAGCCATGTCCCGCCCTCCTCAAGCGCAACACTCCCCGCCCGATGTAGCACCGGGGGGCGGACGAATGAAGGGTCTCAGGAGGCGAGGGGCGTCAATTGCTCGGGACTATCGTCGCGCTCGACGAACATGGTTTCGAGCAGCGACAGCAGCACGATGCCGGCCAGCATGATGCCCACGGTAATCGATACGCGCTGCACCACCACTTCCAGGGCCGAATTGGCTCCGTAGATCGAGGACAGCACGATAACCAGCGCCACCGAGCAGACATATTGATAATATTGCGGCCGCGCCGGCCCCGTCGTCATGCGGTCGATCAGCACATAGGTGATGACGGCGAGGAGCAGCAGCAGCACGATGAATTGCGGCACGAGATTGTAGACAAAGAGCGCCACGATCCCGACAATGGCCCCGATAATCGTGCCGCCGCCGCGATCCACCACCTGCTCGATCCGCCCGCCATGGTCGGGCTCGGCGCAGATGAACACCATCATGATCGGCGCGATGAGCAGGCTGATATTGCTGGTCGCATAGGTGGCGATCAGCACCGCGAGATAGACCGCGACGCGAATGCCCAGTTCCACGGCCGGATTGCGCGACACATGCGGCTTGGGCTGTTCCACATGTACCCGCTTGGTCTTGGGCGGAAACAGCAGATTGGTGACGACGGCCGCCACGCCCACCATCAGCCCGCCCGCGACCATGCTGTCGCGAATGGCGACCAGCGCATATTCATTATAGAGCGCCGAAATCGACATCATCGCCGGAAACACGGTCAGCATCATGCCCGCGCGCGAGCCGCGGAACAGCATGAGGGCAATGCCGCCCGCCGCCAGCACCACATTCATGATGATGAAGAGCATGGGCTCGTTGACCGTTGCGGCGGCGAGCCAGGAAAAGATCACGGCAATGATCGGCAGCACGATCGGCCCGGCAAAGGTGCGCGGCGTCAGCGCGCCGCGCTGGCCCGAAAGAATGCTCATGCCGATGGCGATGGGCAGCATGGGCTGGCTCATGCCCAGCGGCTCGGCCAGCGCGAACAGCAGGGCGACGCCGAGCATGGTGCGCAGCGCCAGATAGGGATCTTCCAGCGGATCGACGCGCGGCAGCGTTTCCATGTTAGTTGAAGCCCGACATCACGCTCGAAAAGCCGAGCATGATCCGCGCAATGGCCGGCACGATACCGCCTTCATCGGGCAGGATCAGCGCGGCCGCTTCCGAACCGATCCGCACATTGGCGGGGAGCGAAGCGGGATCGTCGATGCTCACGCGCACCGGGATTTTCCGGGCAGGCGGAAACCAGCGCGTATCGGTCGAGGACTGGGCAAGGCCATTGGTCGAGGTGCGGCCGCTCGAAATGCCCCAGGCAATGGAATCGACCGTGGCATCGAACTGGCGGCCGGGGGCGGCTTCAAAGATGACCACGGCCTTGTCGCCGGGCTGGACATTGACCAGCTGGTTCTCGCGGAAATCGACGAGCACCGAGCCGCGATCGCCGGAAATGAAAGTCATTACCGGCGAACCGGCCGCCACGAACTGGCCCTGAGTGAGGAGGAGGTTGGAGACATGCCCATCGGCCGGCGCCACCACAGTGGTGCTTTCGAGCGCAAAGCGCGCCTTTTCCAGCCCCGCCTGCGCGGCGCGGAAATTGGGATTGGTATCGTCGAGCGCCCCGGCCGAAGTGGTCGCGCGATCGAGTTCTGCCCTGGCCGCCGCGACATTGAGCTCCGCGGTCTGGAAATTGCCCTCGGCCTGCGTCTTCTGCGCATCCGTGACGAGGCCGCGATCATACATCTGCCGCGTGCGCTCGACCGCATCCTTTGCCGTCGCCAGCGCCACTTCGGCCTGGCTCAATTTGGCCTGGCTCGCCGGAATGGCGGCGCTGGCCGAGGAAATATTGGTCGAGGTCAGGTCGAGCTGCGCTTCGGCCTGGGCCACGTCCATCCTGAACGTGGTCTCGTCGATGCGAAACAGCGGATCGCCGGCTTTGACGCTCGAATTGTCGCGCACCAGCACTTCGGCAACGGGGCCGGCCACGCGCGGGCCGATCTGGGTGACATTGCCCATGACCGAGCCGCCCGAGGCGAAAGGCGCGTTATGGTCCGAGAGCGGGTACCAGGCCACGGCGCCACCGAGAATGACGAAAAGGCCAAGGCCGACAAGGCGCGCCTTCTTGCGGCTGCGCGAGGGTTTTGCCGGTGCTTCGGCCATTTCGGCGGGCGCGACGGGCGCGGCCTCGGCCGGAACGGGCGGGACGATGGCGGGCCGGGATTCGGCGCGAACGGCGTTGGCGGCTTGAATGTCGCCTTCCATCATAGGAGAAAGCTTTGCCATTTGGGTTTCTTCGATTGCTTGCGTCACGAGCTATCTAGTCCCGAAAGAATAGCTTTGCAAGAAAGTATCTTTGCAAAATAGTGAAAACACGTTAAAGGAGGGGGCATGCAGGATCGGATCGAACCATTGATGCGCGAATTGACCGACGAGATGAGCCGCGGCTACCGCGCCTTCTCGGCGGCGGCCGGCATCAATATGTCCGACATGATGGCCATCCGCTTCATCAGGGATCAGGATGGCCAGGCAACGCCGACCACGCTCGGCCGGCACCTCGGCATGACCTCGGGCGCCACCGCCATTCTCATCAATCGCCTGGAAAAGGACGGCTACGTCCTTCGCGAACAGCACCCGAGCGATCGCCGCGCCACCCTGTTGCGTATTGGCCCCGGCGCCGAGGAAATGGCGCTTCCCGTCTCCCGGAGCGCCCAGCGGCTGCGCGAAACGGTTTTGGCCGCCTACGCCCCCTCCGACATCGAGGTCATCGAGCGTTTCCTCTCCGACATCGTGGTCGCGCTGAAAGCGCGCAATGCGGCGCTGGAGGAGGATCTGGCTACAAAGGTGAAAAACGCCTGATCTGCGGGCGGGCACCCGCCGGATCAGGATTGGGGATGGATCGTCTCGCCGCGCGCCAGCATATCGACGAGAGCAGCGATCTTCTTCTTCCGCCCCGCCTCGGTCTTGAGACTATGAACGCGAAAGGTCAGGGCGAAGCGGTTCTGCGCCGTGAGCCTGTCATAGGTCTTTTGCGCATCGGCATTGGCGGCAATGGCGGCGAGCAGGTCCCCGGGCGGGTCCATTGTGGTCTTGTAGGCGGCATCCCAGCGGCCATCGGCCTTTGCCAGGGCCACATGCTTGTCGCCGTGCTCGGTCATCAGCCCCGCTTCGGTCAGCCGCGCGACATTGTCGCGATTGATCTGGCTCCACACCGATTTGGGCCGGCGCGGGCAATAGCGTTGCACAAAGCTTTCCTCGTCCCAGCTTTTCTTGATGGCATCGATCCAGCCCCAGCACAGCGCCGCATCGATCGCCTCGACCGGGGTGATCGTCGCCCGGCCCGAGGCCTTCTTGAAAATCCGGATCCAGACGTCCGGCGCGCTGTCGTGATTGTGCGCCAGCCAATCGTAAAAGGCCCGAAAGTCGGGGAATTCGTGCACGGCATCGGGCGGTACGACGACCGGCGCCATGCTTACTGCTCGCCCGTTTCCGAGGTGGCGGACAGGAGCCCGGCAAGCTTGAGGTCGAGCTTTTCGCTCTCGGGCAGGGTCAGGCCAAGGTCCTCGGTCAGCACCGCGCGCATCTCCTCGACCGAGGTCAGGATGCGCTTTTCTGCCGCTTCCCCGGTCGGCTGCACGGTGAACAGGTCGTTATGCACCTTCAGCCGACGCCCGCTCGGGGCCAAAGCGGCGCGCAATTGTAGCGTGAAAGGCGAAGCCGGATTGCTCGAAAGGTCGCGATTGAGGTCCCACAGGTCCACTTCGTCGACCGGCTCGGTGGTAAAGACATAGACCGCGCGCCACTCTTCCCCGATCTTGACCTCGAGCGTCCAATCGGGATCGCCCCCGCTCAGGCGGAAAGTTTCGTGGGGCGTCGCCTGTTCTGTGCCGGCGCGCAGCCGCAGCGGCGCCGTCAGGCTCAACCCGCCAAAGCCCACATCGGCAATATAATTGACGCCCTTGATGTCGACGAGCAGCAGCATGTGGCTCGGCGGCGCGGTAATGGCCTCGGGATTGGTCCAGACCACTCGCGCCAAAAGCGGCCGCACCTCGTAGTCGAGATCCCACAGCATGCGCATGAAAAGGAAATTGTGCTCGAAACAGAAGCCGCCGCGCCTCTCGATAAGCAGCTTTTTTTCAAGACTCTGCTGATCGAGCAGCACCTGCTCGCCGATCAGCGGCGCGATGTTTTCGAAGGGGATGGCGGCTGGATGCAGGGCATGCAGCAGTTCGAGCGTTTGAATTGTCGGAGCGATCGAACCGGCAAAGCCGATTCGCTCGAAATAGGCATTGAGATTGACCTTTTCGGGCATCGACGACCTTTGTCGCTGTTTCCTGGGTCCCACTATATGGGGAAAGGATCGGTGTTTGTCACGGGGTGCGATGGCGCCTCCCGCCAGAGACGCTTTGAGGCCCGAACGAAGCGCGGCCTCGAACCGCGAGGGGCGTGCCCCGACCTGCAGCACCGCGCCCGCGTCCCTCGGGCTCTCGCAGTCGGCTCCTCAGGGCGAGGCCAACCCGGAACAGAATCGGAAAAAATCAGACCGCCGCCTTGCGCACGCGGATCACCACGTCGACATGGGCCACTTCCATGCCCTTGGGCGGCTTGGGCAGGGTCTTGAACTCGACCGAAGAGGCCGGAATATCGATCATCCGCTGCTCGTCTTCCACAAAGAAATGGTGGTGGTCGGACGTGTCGGTATCGAAATAGGAGCGCGAGGCGTCGATGGCGACTTCGCGCAAGAGCCCGGCTTCATGAAACTGATGCAGCGTATTGTAGATGGTGGCCAGCGATACGTTCACATCGGCGGCATTCGCCTCGGAATGGAGCTGCTCGGCGCTGACATGGCGATGCGGGCCGCCAAACAGCAGCTCGGCCAGCGCCACGCGCTGCCGGGTGGGCCGCAATCCAGCCATACGCAACACCGCCGTCAGGCAGGGCGTATGGGACGCGGGACGGCCGGCAAGATCAAAATCGGTCATTGGGCCAGTGCTACTCGTCTCATTGGTCCATAAAATGTGACACTACTTATAGTGGCGGCGGGGGTTTGAAACAAGTCGCCGAACTGTCACAGCGCCGGCCCGCTGCCGTCCCTAGCCCTTGGGCTGGCTTGACCCCTTTTCCGCACCTCTATACGAGACAAGGCTTGAGCGAAGTGGGGAAGGTAATGTCGGACCGCCAACACGCATTTGGTTATGAAGAGTTGCTGGCACACGGTCGCGGCGAGCTGCCCGGCCAGATGGACGCGCGCCTGCCCGCGCCCCCCATGCTGATGTTCGACCGCATCACTCAGATCGATGAGACCGGCGGCGATTTCGGCAAGGGCCTGGTGCGGGCCGAACTCGATGTGAACCCGGACCTGTGGTTCTTCAAGTGCCATTTCATCGGCGATCCCGTCATGCCCGGCTGCCTGGGCCTCGATGCCGTCTGGCAGATGACCGGCTTCTTCCTCGGCTGGATCGGCCAGCCCGGCAAGGGCCGCGCCCTTGGCGGGGAGATCAAGTTCACCGGCCAGGTGACCAATGACGTCAAGCTCGTCGAATATGGCATCGACATCAAGCGCGTCATGCGCTCCCGCCTGACCCTCGGCATTGCCGATGGCTGGGTCAAGGCTGACGGAAAATTGATCTACGAGGCCAAGGACTTGCGCGTTGGCCTGTTCACCGATGCCCAGTTGCATGAGCAGAAGTCGGCCTGATCGGCCTTAATGCCGTACCGAACCGAAACTATATAGGGTGAAGCGCCGGCCCCCGGCGCCTTCATGAGACTAGAGCGAGGATTCTATGAGACGAGTAGTGGTAACCGGAATGGGTATCATTTCTTCGATCGGCAACTCGCTCGACGAAGTCACCGAAAGCCTGCGCCAGGCCAAGCCCGGCATCATCTTTGCGCAAGACTATGCCGAACTGGGTTTCCGCAGCCAGGTCAAGGGCGATCCGCGTCTCGATCCCTTCGAGCTGCTCGACCGCCGCGTCACCCGTTTCATGGGCAAGGGCGCGGCCTGGAACTATCTCGCCATGCAGCAGGCCATTGCCGATGCAGGGCTCGAAGAGAGCGACATTTCCAACCCCATGACCGGCATCGTCATGGGCTCGGGCGGCGCGTCCACCCGCACGATCGTGGAAGCCGCCGATGTGACGCGCGAAAAACAATCGCCAAAACGCATCGGGCCGCTCGCCGTGCCCAAGGCCATGGGCTCGACCGCTTCGGCAACGCTGGCCACGTCCTTCGCCATCAAGGGCGTCAACTATTCCATCACCGCGGCCTGCGCCACCTCCAAGCATTGCATCGGCAATGCCATGGAGCAGATCATGCTCGGCAAGCAGGACCTGGTCTTTGCCGGCGGCCATGAAGATCTCGACTGGACCCTGTCCAACCTCTTCGATGCCATGGGCGCCATGAGCTCGAACTTCAACGAGACCCCCGAAAAGGCCTCGCGCTGCTATGATGCGGCGCGCGACGGCTTTGTCATTTCCGGGGGTGCCGGCGTTTTGGTGCTCGAAGAGCTCGAACACGCCAAGGCGCGCGGCGCAAAGATCTGGGCCGAACTGGTCGGCTATGGCGCCACGTCCGATGGCGTGGATATGGTTGCGCCCTCGGGCGAAGGCGCCGAGCGCTGCATGCGCATGGCGCTGAAAAACGTCAAGGCACCGATCGACTATATCAATCCGCACGCCACCTCGACCCCGGTGGGCGATCTCAAGGAAATCGAAGCGCTGCGCGCCGTTTTCGGCAATGAAGACAAGTGCCCGCCCATTTCGGCCACCAAATCCCTGACCGGCCACAGCCAGGGCGCCACGGGCGTCCATGAAGCGATCTATTCGATCCTGATGATGCGCAACCGCTTCATCGCCGAAAGCGCCAATATCGACGTTCTGGACCCCGCCTTTGAGGATATGCCCATCCTCCGCCAGCGCCGCGACAATGCCGATCTCGGCTATGTCCTCTCCAATTCCTTCGGCTTCGGCGGCACCAATGCCGCACTGGTCTTCAAGCACCCCGACGCCTAGGGCTTTCGTTCCAATGACAAAAATCCCCGCCAGAGCGGGGATTTTTTGTTTGTCCCTCACCAGGTGGCCCTCACCATGAGGGTACTGGAAGGAAAACGGGGCCCTTCGGCCCCGCTTGGTCACGTCACGAGAAAAATGACGATAATCAGCCAGATCGGCACGCCCAGAAGCCAGAGAGCAAGACCTTTGAACATGATGTTTTCCTTTCTCTCTGCGCTCAAAAACGGCGGAAGACGTCGGTGAAGGCGGTGTTCTCGTCGCGGTGATTGCCGCCCTTCTGCGCCGCCCAATAGGCGCCGATGGCCGATACCAGCGTTGTCGCCGCCAGCAGGAACGCGGCAATGATTGCGGTATTGCGGGCAATGCGCGCCGCCTCCAATGCATCCTGCCTGGCCCCCTCGATGGCGACGATCACCTGATCGACCCGGGCGGCGGATTCTTCCGGGGTCAGGCCGGTATTGGCGGCCACTACGGTTGCGAGATAGGTGCGATCGGCCTCGGGCACGGTGCCGTCGCCCAGCGCCGCCTGGGCAAAGATGCGCGCCGCTTCGGCCCGGCTGGCGGTGGTGTCGCCAGCCACCGGCTGTTCGGAGCGGAACAGTTGATCGGTGAAATAGGCATTGGGATCGATCGCATCGGCCGCGCCTTCCGCCACATTTGCGGTGGCAGTGGTTGCGGTTGCCAGCGCCGAACCCGCCATATTGGCCGCCGCGCCCACCCCGCCCAGCGCGATGATGGCGCCGAGCACGGTAGCCCCGGCCCAGACGATCAGGCCATGGGCGCCGTCGCGCGCATCGCTTTCCTCTTCGCTGGCATCAAAATGCCGGCGGCGCAGGCGGCCGGTCAGATAGCCCCCGGCCATCAGGCTCGAGACCTGCACCCAGAGGAACCAACTGGCCGCGGCAATGCCGATCAGGATGCCCGGCGCCCCTTCGCGCGCATGGAAATCGACGAAATTGAGCCCGATGGCGGTGCCGAAGGCGATGAAAAGCAGGGAAATGGCCGAGGCAAAGATGATGCCGGCAATGATTGCGGACCAGTCGACATAGCTCGCGCCCTCACGGGCGGCTGATGCATCGACAACCGCGATTTCGGTTGGTTGAACAATGGTCATGGTGCCGGTCCCCGCTCAGGCGAGCCCGATGAAGGACAGGATGGCCATGACGATGACCACGAGACCAACGAGATAAATAATGGAATTCATGAAAATGCACTCCGGCAATTGAAATGTGACATCTCAACTGGCCGGAGCCCGGTTTTGTTCCGGTCCTGGAGCGAAAGCGGGGTGCCGGATTTCCGGCGAAGAAATACGCCAAAGAAGGAACCAAAGCGCGACACCGGGATCGCCCGGCTTCAGCCCGTATAGTTCCGTACGGAGGCGATGATCGCAGCCAGATGTTGCGGATTGGTCCACAAGAACCAGGCCCCGGCCACCAACGCCAGGACCAGGGCAATGCCGATGGCCTTTTTCACCACCGAGAAGATCAGCCAGATGGCGACCACGGCGCCGATGCCGAAGCCCATAAGGGTAAGTGGGTCTGCCGGCATTTGTGCCTCCTCGTGCTCGCAGGCCTTGTGCCGGGCGAGCATGGCATTTTCAAGCCCCTCAGTGGCCTTCAG
>DATMSG010000267.1:0-7285 GCA_035565515.1 Devosia sp. | reverse complement strand
GCTTTTTTGGCTCACCCGGCCATCTCGGCGGTAGTGCCCGTCATCCACGCCGACCACGCCGAACGCTACGCGGCCCTCGGCCTCGAAAACGAGCGGTTGCGCCAGCCCGTGGTCGGGGGCGCCAGCCGGCAGGCATCGGTGCTGGCGGGGCTCAAGGCCATCGCGGCGTCGCGACCGGACCTGGTGCTCATTCAGGATGCGGCGCGGCCTTTCGTCTCGGTCGAACAGATCGAGGCGGTAATATCGGCCCTCGCCACCCACGATGGTGCTCTGCCCACCCTGCCGCTGACCGACACGATCAAGCGCGCTCCGGACGGTCAACTGGTGCTGACCACCGAAGATCGGCGCACGCTCTTTGCCGCCCAGACCCCGCAGGGTTTCCGCTTCGGGCAGATTTTCTCGGCCCATATGCGCGCCGAAAGCGTGCGCAGGGAATTCACCGACGATGCCGAGATCGCCGAATGGGCCGGCCTTCGCGTCGCCATGACTGCGGGAGACCGCAACAATTTCAAGATCACGCATCCGGAGGACTTTCGCCGGGCAGAGCGGCACATTTCAGGAGACAAGGCCATGGAAACCCGCGTTGGCACCGGCTTTGACGTGCACCCTTTCGAGCCCGGCGATGCGGTCTGGCTCGGCGGCGTGCGCATCGAACACACGGCCAAACTCGTGGGCCATTCCGACGCCGACGTGGCACTCCATGCCCTGACCGATGCCATTCTGGGCTCCATTGGGGAAGGCGACATCGGCGTGCATTTCCCGCCCAGCGACATGCAATGGCGCGGCGCAGCCTCCACAGTCTTCCTCAAACATGCCGGCGACCTCGTCGCAAAACGCGGCGGACGCATTGTCAATCTCGATGTGACTCTGGTTTGCGAAGCACCGAGGATTGCCAAACACGTTCCGGCCATGTGCACTGTCATTGCCCAGACTCTGGGCATCAAGCCGGATCGCGTGGCGATCAAGGCAACAACGAGTGAGAGGCTCGGCTTTGTCGGGCGGGAGGAAGGTATCGTGGCCATGGCAAGTGCAAGCGTCGAAGTACCGAGGGATGAGTAGATGGCCAAATCTCCTCAGCCCAGCATAGGCAAGCGCATCATCGATCTGCTGCGCGACAGCAATAAGACAATCGTCACGGCCGAAAGCTGTACGGGCGGCCTCATCGCCGCCGCCCTCACTGATATCCCCGGCGCCTCCGCGGTGCTCTATGGCGGTTTCATCACCTATTCCAATACGGCCAAGGCCCGCATGATCCAGGTGCCGCAGCGCCTGATCCATGACTATGGCGCGGTAAGCAACCAGGTCGCTCGCGCCATGGCCGACGGTGCGCGCAATACCGCCCGCGTCGATGTCGCCGTTTCGGCCACCGGCATTGCGGGCCCCGACGGCGGCAGCGAAAAAAAGCCGATCGGCCTTGTCTATGTCGCCGTCTCGACCGATCTCGCGACGGTCGTCATCGAGCATCGCTTTGGTGATATCGGCCGCGACGAGGTGCGCAAGGCGACGGTGAACGCCGCATTGGACCTCGTATTGCAGGTGTTGACGAGCGATGAAGCCGAATAGGCCTTAGCCGCCGTAGCGCCGATCCGCCTCGTCGGCGAAGGCCTGAATGATTTCGTCCTGCTTGGCGGCGAAAGCCGGCTCGGCAACGGCCGCGATCAGCGGGTTGGAGATTTTGAAGTCGATCTCGAAGCGCACGCGCGTGCCCTGCCCTTCCGGCTCGAAACTCCAGAGGCTGTCGAGATAGGCGAAAGGTCCGTCCACGGCCTTGGCAGCAATGGTCAGGGCCTCGGGATCGGCCGTCACCCGGCTGGTATAGGCCTGCGTAATCGGCCCAAAACTCAGCGTCATCCGGGCCAGGCGCACATCCCGCCCCCGCGCCGCCGGGTCGGGGCGCACGTCCATCGCCTTGCAATTGGCAATGAATTCGGGATAGCGCGCCAGGTCGGCCACAATGTCGAACATGGCGCGCGGCAGGTGCGGCACATGCCGCTCGAAGAAGCGCTTCATCAGTGTCCCAGCTTGGCCAGACGTGCGGCCTTCAGTTCGGCAAAATCTTCGCCGGCATGGTGCGACGAACGCGTCAGCGGGCTGGAAGAAACCAGCAGGAAACCCTTGGCATTGGCAACCGTGGCGTAGGATTTGAATTCTTCCGGCGTCACGAAGCGCTGCAGCGGATAGTGCTTCTTGGTCGGCTGCAGGTACTGGCCGATGGTCAGGAAATCGACTTCGGCCGACCGCAGGTCGTCCATGAGCTGCAAAACTTCGTTCCGCTCTTCGCCGAGGCCGACCATGATGCCGGACTTGGTGAAGATCGAGGGATCGATTTCCTTCACCCGCTGCAACAGGCGGATCGAGTGGAAGTAGCGGGCGCCTGGACGCACCTTGAGATACTTCGAGGGTACGGTTTCGAGATTGTGGTTGAAGACGTCGGGCTTGGCCGCCACGACGATTTCCAGCGCCCCGTCCTTGCGCAAGAAGTCCGGCGTCAGAATTTCGATCGTCGTCTTTGGCGTTGCCGCCCGAATAGCCAGGATGACATCGGCAAAATGCTGGGCACCGCCATCGGCGAGGTCGTCGCGGTCAACCGAAGTGATCACGACGTGCTCAAGGCCGAGCTTTGCCACTGCCCGGGCGACGTTTTCCGGCTCATTGGGATCGAGCGCCGTCGGCATGCCCGTGCGCACATTGCAGAAGGCGCAAGCGCGGGTGCAAATCTCGCCCATGATCATCATGGTCGCGTGCTTCTTGCTCCAGCATTCGCCGATGTTCGGGCAGCCGGCTTCCTCGCACACCGTGACGAGATTGTTCTCGCGCACGATTTGCTGGGTTTCCTTGTAGACGGGCGAACCCGGCGCCTTCACCCTGATCCAGTCGGGCTTGCGCAGCACGATGCTGTCGGGCCGATTGGCCTTTTCCGGGTGGCGTGGTTTTGCAACCGAATTGTCGATGAGCGTGACCATGATAGTCCTGTCTGGGGCTTACCCCTATATCGCTCCCAAGAGCGGCCGGTTCAACCCGGCCTTAGTGATAGGCAGGCTTGCGTTGATGCTAACCCAAAACCTCTGAAATCTCGGTCCAGTCGCCCCCACGCGAGGCCGAGAGGATGCTGGTCTGCACCAGCGCCAGCGACCCCAAATTGTCCTCGCCCGAGCTGAAGCCGACGGGCACCTTGCCGGTCTCGATGACCCCGGCAATGGCATTGAGCGTGCCGGTGCGATCGGGGAATTTTACCGGGTCCAGTTTTACCGGCACGGGCTTTTCATCGAGCTTTTGCAGCGTAACCACATCCGGGCCGGCCACGTTGCGGAAATGGTCGCGCGAGGACCAGTGAATCTGGCCTTCCGCTGCGTCCATCACCCATTCGCCCGCCCAGGGCGTCACCGGTCCCGAATTCATCCAGCTGGCGCGATAGGAAACCATCGTGCCTTTGGAAAACTCGATCAGCGCCGCGCCGCTCGGATGGAAATGGAACGGGCTGCCCGGCGGGTTCCAGGTGCGGCAGGACAGCCGGACCGGCTCGTCGTCGAGCACATAGCGCATCAGGTCGAAATGGTGGATCGACATATCAGCCAACAGCGGATCGGGCATATCCCAATAGCGATAGCCCTGACTCGGCCCATGCCGGCGGAAGTCGATCGACACCATGTTCATGGCGCCGAACTTGTTCTCGGCAATCAGCCTGGCCGCCGCAATCGGCGCCGGCTGGTGGCGATAGTTCTGGCTGACCATCAAGACCTTGCCCTGCGCCTTGGCGAGCGCCACCAGTTCCTTGCCCTGGGCAATGGTCGTGGTGAAGGGCTTTTCGACGATGACGTTATAACCCAGCTCCAGGCAACGCTTCACGACGGGGTAATGCGCTTCGGTGCGGAGCGTACAGATCGCCAGCACCGCATCGGTATGCTTGGCCGCCTCGTCGAGGCTCGAAAAACACAGTTTTGGATCGATCCCCAGCTCGGTCTGCACCCGCGCGGTCGCGTCGAGGCTGGTATCCACATAGCCCACCATCTCGATAGTGGGAACTTTGGGGATAACGTCCTTGGACCAGCTGAAACCCCAATGCCCGAGGCCGATCTGAATTGCCTTCACCATGTGGATAACTCCTCTGGTTTTCTGCTTCCCCCATCCTCCGATGTCATCCCGGCGAAGGCCGGGATCCATCCTGAGATGGTGCCTCGATCACAGTGCTCAGGATGGGCCGCGGCCTTCGCCGGGGTGACACCCTGAGTTTGCCAGACGCAATCAGATGTTCAGCGCGCGCCCGTAAGCGTCGAGCACGCTTTCCTTCATCGTTTCGCTCAAGGTGGGATGGGGGAAGATGGTGTGGATGAGTTCTTCTTCGGTGGTTTCAAGGTTCATCGCGACGACAAAACCCTGGATGAGTTCAGTCACCTCAGCACCAATCATGTGCGCCCCGAGAAGTTCCCCGGTCTTGGCGTCGAAAATGGTCTTGACCAGGCCATCGGGTTCGCCCAGCGCGATCGCCTTGCCATTGCCCACGAACGGGAAACGGCCGACCTTGATCTCGCGACCGGCTTCCTTGGCCTTGGCTTCGGTCAGTCCCACGCTCGCCACCTGCGGCTCGCAATAGGTGCAGCCCGGCACCTTCAGCTTTTCAAGGCCATGGACCTTCAGCCCGGCGATCTTTTCGACCGTGATGACGGCTTCATGCTCGGCCTTGTGCGCCAGCATCGGCGGGCCGGCGACGTCGCCGATGGCCCAGATGCCGTCCACATTGGTCTTGCCATAGGCATCGATGACGATAGCGCCGCGCTCGGTCTTCACGCCGACCGTTTCAAGGCCCAGGCCTTCGATATTGCACATGACGCCGACAGCCGAGATCAGCTTGTCGCCAGCAATCTGCTGGGTTTTGCCGTCCTTGGTTTCGACATGCGCGACAACGCCGTCCTTGGTCTTCTCGACCTTGGAAACCTTGGCTTCGGTCAGGATCTTGATGCCGCGCTTTTCCAGCCGCTTGCGCGCCAGAGCCGAGATTTCAGCGTCTTCCACCGGCAGGATTTGCGGCAGCAGCTCGATAACGGTCACTTCGGCGCCGAACGAACGATAGAAGGAGGCGAATTCAATGCCGATGGCACCCGAACCCATGACCACCAGCGATTTCGGCATTTCGGCCGGTTTCAGCGCCTCGAAATAGGTCCAGATCTTGTCGCCATCGGGCTCGATGCCCGGCAGCACGCGCGGACGTGCGCCGGTGGCGATGATGATGTTCTTGGCCTTGTAGGTGCCCTCGCCGAGCGCATTCTTCGGCACAGGGCCCTGCGGCTGCACGATCGGCTTCTTGGACGCCGCGACCTTGATCTCACCGGGCTTGGTGATCGTCGCTTCGCCCCAGATGATGTCGATCTTGTTCTTCTTCATCAGGAACTGCACGCCATTGTTCATCTGCGCCGCAATGGCGCGCGAACGCTTGACGATGCCGTCGAGGTCAAAACCGAACTTTTCGGCGGTCAGGCCGTAGTCCTTGGCGTGGCCCATATGGCCGTAGATCTCCGCCGAGCGCAGCAGCGCCTTGGTCGGGATACAACCCCAGTTGGAGCAGATGCCCGCCATGTGCTCGCGCTCGACAATGGCCACCTTCATGCCAAGCTGCGCGCCGCGAATGGCGGCGACGTAACCGCCGGGACCGGCGCCGATGACGAGAAGATCGTATTGGTCAGCCATAAGGGCCTCCGAGATATTTAAGCGGGTCAGAGACCCAGCATGGATTTGACGACCGGAACCAGCCCTGCGCCGATGGCGCGGGTATTGGCGGGGTCGAGATGGACGCCGTCGAGCGGGTCCGCATGGGCCACCTCGGCAGCGTCGAAGAATTCAGCGCCATATTCGGCAGCGCGCGTCCGGTAATAGCCGGCCATCAGCTTTGACTCGGCAATGGCGGCCTCGCCGCCAAAATGCACGCCCATTTCTGCATGCTTTGTCGGCACCAGATGCGGCGGGCTGACGATCAGCAATTTTGGCATGGTATCGCCGGGCTGCACGAAATGGCCGCGCACCACCTGCATCAGTTTGCGAATGCCATAGGAAGCGGTGATCGCCCGGCCGTGGATCGCCGGCTTGAGGTCATTGGACCCAAGCATGATGATCACGATATCGAGCGGCTTGTGCGTATCCAAAAGCACGGGAAGGATGCGCGCTCCGTTGCGGTCGGACGAGGCAGAGCCATCGTCAAAGGCGGTGGTGCGGCCACCAAGGCCCTCGGCGATGACCCGCACATTGCCGCCGAGCCCCTGCTCCAGCACTGTCGGCCAGCGGTTCTCATAGGCGTGCCGCAGCCCATCGGGCCGCGGATTTGCGCCATAAGTCAGGCTATCGCCATAGGCAAGGATGGTCTTCATGCGCCCTGCCCCTTTAGGCCAGCATCATCACCGGATTTTCGATCAGGCCCTTGAACACGCCGAGCAATTCCGCGCCCAGCGCACCATCGACGGCGCGGTGATCGCAGGAGAGCGTTACCGTCATGAACTGGCCGATCTTGATCTGCCCGTTCTCGGGATAGACGCGCTCTTCGCCGGCGCCGACCGCCAGGATCGTGCCATGCGGCGGGTTGATAACGGCGGTAAAGTGCTTGATGCCGAACATGCCGAGGTTGCTGACCGAAGACGAGCCACCCTGATATTCATGCGGCGCCAGCTTCTTGGATTTGGCGCGGGTCGCCAGATCCTTCACCTCTTCCGAGATTTCGCGCAGGGTCTTGGTGTCGCAAGACTTCACCACCGGCGTGAAGAGGCCACCCGGCACGGACACGGCGACGGCAACGTCAGAACGCTTGTGATAGAGGATCGAATCCCCGGCCCAGGTCGCATTGGCCGCCGGCACGCGCTGCAAGGCAACGGCCCAGGCCTTCATGACGAAATCATTGACCGAGAGCTTATAGCCCGGCTTGCCGTCCTTGCCCTTGGGCGCGGCGGCATTGATCTGCTCGCGGGCCGCCATGAGCGCGTCGATCTTGCAATCGAGCGTCAGGTAGAAGTGCGGAACGGTCTGCTTGCTTTCGGTCAGGCGCGCCGCCACGACCTTGCGCATGCCGTCATTGGGAACGACTTCGTAGGAGCCTTCCTCGAATAGGGCCATGACCTGGTTCTTGCTCATGCCGGTCGCGGGGGCGGCAGCAGCCGGCGCACCGGCCGTCTTGCTCACGCCCTTGCCGGATTTGGCAGCTTCCACGTCCGACTTGACGACGCGGCCCTTCGGACCCGAACCGGCAATGCTCGAGAGATCGATGCCGGCTTCCTTGGCGAGACGCTTTGCCAGGGGCGAAGCGAAC
>DATMSG010000266.1:0-20651 GCA_035565515.1 Devosia sp. | reverse complement strand
GGTTGGAACGATGTTGCCGGTGGCTACCATCTTTGCCTGAAAGGAACAAGCAAAGAGCCCTTTTGCAACGCTATTTGCGCTGGTAGTCGTCGTCATCGAGGTCGATGGTTCCCGGTCCGTTAAGATGCGGCGGCGTCGGCTCGGATGGGGAAGAGCGGCGATAACTGGTCGTCGTTTCAACCACCGTCATATTGCGCGTGAGGGTCTTGTAGAGCCAAGCGCGCACCGGCGGCAGCAAGAGCAGAATGGCGACGAAATCGCCGAGGAAGCCGGGAATGATCAGCAGCACCGCGGCGACGGCCAGCAGCATGCCGTCAAAAAGGGTCTGCCCCGGCAGGGTCCCTGTCTGCATATTGGTCCGCATACGGTTGAGCACACCCAGCCCCTGCTGGCGCAGCACGAAGCCGCCGATGATGATGGCAGCGACGACGAGACCCAGTGTCGGCAAGACGCCGATGGCCCGGCCGACAACGATGAACAGGGCAATCTCGATCAGCGGCAGCGCGAGAACAAAAAGGGGAATGAAGCGGAGCAACCGGGTCATCCTTTGTTTGTGAAGGGCGCGGCAAATCGCGCTACCTTGTGTGAACTGGTTTTGAGCTAAAGCTTTCCCTATATATAGGAACGACGAAAGCGCTCGGCGAGCGCCCAACTACTCAGGTGCACCGATTCATGGACGATTTTCTCGATCTGCCTACTCTCATCGCCATCGTGGTCGCGGTTTTCGTGCTCTTCCGCCTCCGATCGGTCCTGGGAACGCGGACCGGCAATGAACGGCCGCCCGTCGATCGCTCGCGCTCGACGCCCACAGAGAAAAACGCCGCCAATGGCGACGAGACGGTCGTGCCGATCCGTCCGCGCCCCACCGATGCGCCCAATCTCGACGATGAACGCCGCGCCCGCAAGACCGAGGCCGAGATCGAACAGGCCGCCGCCGGCAATGCCGAACTCGCCGGCGGCCTGCGCGCGGTCGTCGAAGCCGACCCCACCTTTACCCCCAAATCCTTCCTCGAAGGCGCCAAGCAGGCCTATGAGATGATCGTCACCGGCTTTGCCGAAGGCGATCGTCAGACGCTGAAAAACCTCCTCGACAAGGAGGTCTATGACAGCTTTGCCCGCGCCATCACCGAGCGCGAGGCGGCCGGCCACAAGAACGAATTCACTTTTGTGGGCCTGCCCAAGATCGCCATCGTCAATGCCGAATATGACAAGAAAAATGTGCTGATCACCGTCGATTTCCATGCCGAGGTCGTTTCGGCCATCCGCGACAAGGACGGCAATCTCGTCGAAGGCAATGCCGATCAGGTGCAGACCATTGCCGATGAATGGACCTTTGCGCGCAATCCCAAATCGCGCGACCCCAATTGGAAGGTCATCACTACGAGCCAGCTCGACTAAGATTTTGCGGCAGGCCCTTCCATGTCCAAGCGCGATCCCAGGCGCCTGCCGCACGATTTTCATCTCTGGACCACCGTGTCCGAGACCGTCGAACCGTTGCGCCGCAAGGGTCTTTTAAAGCTCGGCCATGGCGCCCTGCCCATCCCCGAGCCCGAACCGGCCCCCGCCATCAAGGCGCCGCCAAAAATGGGCAAGCCGAAACAGCCCTTTCTCGCCCCCTATCAGGCGCCGGTTCAGCCGGCAAAAGTGGCCGAAAAGAATGTCGATCCGGCCATCCATAAAAAGGTCCGCCGCGGTCGCATCGAGATCGATGGCACGATCGATCTTCATGGCATGACCCAGATCGAGGCCCGCGAAACCCTGCGCCGCTATATCGGGGCCCGCGCCGCCCGCGGCGATCGCACCCTGCTCGTCATCACCGGCAAGGGCGCAAAAACCGAAAACGACTATATTTCCGCCATGACCGAGCGCGGTATTTTGCGGACCATGCTGCCCATCTGGCTGTCCGAGCCGGGGCTGTCGCATCTGATTTCGGGCTGGAGCCTTGCGGCCCGCGGCCATGGTGGGGAGGGCGCCTGGTATGTGCGCCTGAGGCGCACATGACCCCGCTTGGCGCAAAATTCCGCGCCCTGCGCGAAGCGCGCGGCATTTCCCTGAAAGAAATGGCCGCCGCCCTCAATGTTTCGAGCGCCTATCTCTCCGCGCTCGAACATGGCCGCCGCGGTCAACCCACGAGTTTCCTGCTCCACCGCATAATCGCCTTCTTCAACGTCATCTGGGACGAAGCCGAAGAACTGCAGCGCCTCGCGGAAATTTCCGATCCCAAAGTCACCATCGACACGGGCGGCCTTGCCCCCGAAGCCACCGAATTCGCCAATCGCCTGCGCGACAATATCGAACGGCTTGACCCCGAAGACCTCAAATTCCTGCGCGATGAACTGGTGAAGCGGGCGGGCAAGAAACGCTAGGCAGCGGCGGCGCCCCTCCCGCCAACCTGACACCTCCCCGTTAAGGGGAGGGTGCAGATCGAGTCTGTGAAACCGTTCGCGCCTTAGAGCACGAACTTGCTGAGGTCAGAGTCCTTGGCGAGGATCCCCACCTTCTCGCGGACGAACGCTGCATCGATGGCCACGGTCTGCCCGGCCTTGTCGGGCGCATCGAAGGAAATTTCTTCGACCAGCCGTTCCATCACCGTCTGCAGGCGCCGCGCGCCGATATTTTCGACGCTTTCATTGACCTTCACAGCCGCATCGGCAATCGCCTCGATGGCATCGGTGGTAAAGGTCAGGGTGACGCCTTCGGTGCCCATCAGCGCCACATATTGGCGCACCAGGCTCGCCTCGGTGTCGTTGAGGATGCGAATGAAATCCTCGCGCGTCAGCGCCTTCAGCTCCACGCGAATGGGCAAACGGCCCTGCAATTCCGGCAGCAGATCGCTCGGCTTCGACACATGGAACGCGCCCGAGGCGATGAACAGGATATGGTCGGTCTTCACCGGCCCATATTTCGTCGCAACCGTCGTACCTTCGATCAAGGGCAAGAGATCCCGCTGCACGCCTTCGCGCGACGGACCGCCGGAAACGCCACCCTCACGGGCCGCGACCTTGTCGATTTCGTCGATGAAGACGATGCCGTGGTTTTCCACGAGTTCGATAGCTTCGGTCTTGAGCTGTTCCTGATCGAGCAGCTTGTCGGCCTCTTCGGCGATCAGCGGTTCATAGGCGTCCTTCACCTTGACCTTGCGCTTGACCCCGCGCCCGCCCATGGCCTGCTTGAACATGTCGGAAAGGTTGATCATGCCGATGCCGCCATTGGGCATGCCCGGCATTTCGAACCCGCCCGTATTCGGGGCCGGCTGCATTTCGATTTCTATCTCTTTGTCATCGAGCTCGTTGTTCCGAAGCTTGTTGCGGAACGAATCGCGCGTCGATGGCGTCGCCGAGGTTCCGACCAATGCGTCGAGAACGCGCTCTTCGGCATTGTGATGGGCCTGTGCCTGCACGTCGCGCCGGCGCTTGTCGCGAAGGACAGTAATGCCCGCCTCGACAAGGTCGCGAACGATCTGCTCGACGTCGCGGCCGACATAGCCGACCTCGGTGAACTTGGTCGCTTCCACCTTCACGAAGGGGGCCTGCGCCAGGCGCGCGAGGCGCCGCGAAATCTCGGTCTTGCCGACGCCGGTCGGCCCGATCATCAGAATATTCTTTGGCGTCACTTCGCGGCGCAGCTCGGGGGAAAGCTGCTGCCGGCGCCAGCGATTGCGCAGCGCCACGGCCACGGCCCGCTTGGCGTCATGCTGGCCGACAATATTGCGGTCCAGCTCCGAGACGATTTCGCGCGGCGAAAAATTGGTTTCACTCATTGCTTGTCTTTCCTGGTGCCTTGTCGAGGAAGCGCACCATCAGGTGTTCGTCGATATATCGACCGTTCACGAAGAGGTAGCGGGGCTCTGTCCCATAGGTCTCAAAGCCCAGCTTCTTATAAAGGCGGATGGCCGGCTCGTTTTCGGCCCAGACCCCGAGATGGATCTGGATGACTTTTTCCCGGGCGTGATCGACGAG
The DNA here is from genome assembly GCA_035565515.1 of Devosia sp. Lineage (GTDB taxonomy): Bacteria > Pseudomonadota > Alphaproteobacteria > Rhizobiales > Devosiaceae > Devosia. Next base: position 16,692 of record DATMSG010000266.1, on the reverse strand, counting down.
ATGCTCGACCAGCGCCCTGGACATCCCGCTGCCGCGATGTTCGGGCCGCACATAGACCTGGATCATCCAGCCCCGGTGCCGCTCCTTGGGCGCATCGTTGCGCATGAAGGCATTGATGCCGCCGATGGATCCGTCCGGCATTTCGGCGCCAAAAACCGTCAGGGTTTCGAGCATCTGCCTGACATCGGCGTCCGACCTCTGCGCGAAATTCTCCGCCGAAGATACAAATGCCTCCGGATGATTGGCGAGCGCCTCGTGCCGTATGGCCCGATAGGCCGCCACGTCCTTGACGCCGAGTTGCCTTATGGAAAAGGTCACGTCAAATCTCGATGGTTTCGAGAGTGACATTGCCATTGGTATAGACGCAGATTTCCTCCGCGATCTTCATGGCGCGGCGGGCGATGTCTTCGGCATCGAGCTCGGTCGCCTGATGCAAAGCCAGGGCCGCCGAATGCGCATAATTGCCGCCCGAGCCGATGGCGATCACGCCATGGTCGGGGGTAAGAACGTCGCCCGTGCCGGTAAGCACCAGCGTGTCGGTCTTGTCGGCCACGATCATCATGGCTTCGAGCTTGCGAAGGTAACGATCCGTCCGCCAGTCCTTGGCCAATTCGACGGCGGCGCGCATCAGTTGGTCGGGATATTGTTCCAGCTTGGCCTCGAGCCGTTCGAAGAGGGTAAAGGCGTCGGCCGTCGAACCGGCAAAACCGCCGATCACCTTGCCGCCGGCTAGCCGGCGCACTTTTTTGGCGGTGTGCTTCATCACCGTCTGGCCCATGGAAACCTGGCCATCGCCGGCCACCACAACCTTGTTGCCCTTGCGCACGGAAACGATGGTCGTCCCGTGCCACCCGGGAAATGCATTTTCACTCATTTGGGAAAAATACTCCGAACTGTTGAGTGATATTTAGGGGCCGTGGCCCGCTTTGCAACCATCGGCCCTGGACACGGCGCGCAACGCTATCTTTATGCCTTTGCGCATATCTGCTAGTGAGCCCCGACTTCGGAGAGTTTCCAATGCGCAGCGCCACCATCACCCGCAAGACCAACGAGACCGAGATTTCCGTCTCGATCAATCTCGACGGCACCGGCGCGCATAAAATGGCGACCGGCATCGGCTTCTTCGACCACATGCTCGATCAGCTCGCGCGCCACTCGCTCATCGACATGGATGTCACCTGCAAGGGCGACCTCCACATCGATTTCCACCACAGCGTGGAAGATGTCGGCATTGCCCTGGGCCAAGCCCTCCAGAAAGCCATCGGCGACAAGAAAGGCATCCGCCGCTATGCCTCCTGCGACCTGCCCATGGACGGCACTCTTACGCGTGCGGCGCTCGACGTCTCTGGCCGGCCTTTCCTCGTCTTCAAGGCCGAGTTCACCAAAGACAAGATCGGCGACATCGACACCGAGCTTTTCCGCGAATTCTTCCAGGCCTTTGCCATCAATGCCGGCATCACGCTGCATATCGAAAACTTCTACTTCGACAACAACCACCATCTGGCCGAGTCGATGTTCAAGGCGGTGGCCCGCGCCCTGCGCGACGCGCTCGAAATCGATCCCCGCCAGGCCGATCGCGTGCCGAGCACCAAGGGCACGCTGTAGCGCGGCAACCCCAGTAGTCCTCATGGTGAGGTGCCGAGCGTAAGTGCAGCCTCGAACCAAGGGGTCGTGGCACGCTGCCGCCACTCGCTCGACCCTCGTGGTTCGACAAATTCACCATGAGGTCTTCGGGCTCTCGCCCTTCCCCCATCGTGCATTTTGCACTAAGTGGACCTCATTCCGTCCTGGGAGTTCCCCGTGACCCTTTTCGCCCTTTATCGATCCAAGGATGATCCGACCGCCCTGCCCGTGGCGGTCTCCGAGCGTTTTTCCTGGGTTTCGGCCCTGCTGCCGCCCGTCCATGCGCTCCTTCATCGACATTGGGATCTTTTGGGCCTTTTTGTCCTCGGGCTCGGGGCCATTATCGCTGCCACGCGCTATATCGGCGCGGATGCCAGTCTCTGGCTCTATATTCTTCTCGCCGTCGCCTGCGGCTTTGCCGCGCCGGGCGCCGAGCGTCGGGCGCTGAAACGCCGTGGCTTTGCCACGCTTGGACACCGCGTCGCCGCCGATGCCGATCTCGCCCGTCTCGCTATTATGGAATCCCGTCCATGAGCACTGTTGCCATTATCGATTATGGCGCGGGCAATCTCCGCTCCGCCGCCAATGCCTTCGAGCGCGTCGCCGCCTCGCTGACCAGCAGCCCTGAAATCATCGTCACCGCCGATCCCGACGTGGTCCGCCGCGCCGACCGCATCATGCTGCCCGGCGTCGGAGCCTTCGCCGACTGCAAGGCTGGCCTCGATGCCGTCGCCGGCATGCAGGCAGTGCTTGAGGAACGCGTCATCCGCGGCACCACGCCTTTCCTCGGCGTCTGCGTCGGCATGCAGCTCCTCGCCAGCGAAGGCCGCGAAAAGGTCGTCACCGAGGGTCTGGGCTGGATTCCCGGCGCCGTTGAAAAGATCAGGCCCAGCGATCCGAACTTGAAAATCCCGCATATGGGCTGGAACACCATTTCGGTGACAAAATCCCACGCCCTCCTCGCCGGCATTCCGGATGGTCCCAACGGGCTGCACGCCTATTTCGTCCACTCCTACCATTTCCGCACCGAAGACCCGGCGCACCTCCTCGCCACCACCGACTATGGTGGCACGGTGACGGCCTGCGTCGGCCGCGACAATATTTTCGGGACGCAATTCCACCCCGAAAAGAGCCAGGCCCTGGGCCTCAAACTGATCGAAAATTTCCTGGGGTGGTCGCCGTGATCCTCTTTCCAGCCATCGACCTCAAGGACGGTCAGTGCGTGCGCCTGAAGCTCGGCGACATGAATCAGGCGACTGTCTTCAACGACGATCCCGCCGCCCAGGCCAAATCCTTCGAAGACCAGGGCTTTGAATATCTGCACGTCGTCGATCTCAACGGCGCTTTTGCCGGCGAGAGCGTCAATGGCGCCGCCGTCGAGCAAATCCTGAAAACGGTGAAATTCCCCGTCCAGCTTGGCGGCGGCATCCGCACGCTCGAGCATATCGAAGCCTGGCTCGACAAGGGCCTCGCCCGCGTCATTCTCGGCACGGTCGCCGTGCGGAATCCCGAGCTCGTGAAAGAAGCCGCCAAAAAATGGCCCGGCCAGGTCGCCGTCGGCACCGATGCCAAAGGGGGAATGGTCGCCGTGGAAGGCTGGGCGGAAACCTCCGAGCTGTCCATAATCGAACTCGCCAAGCGCTTCGAAGGCGCCGGCGTCGCCGCCATCATCTATACCGACATCGACCGCGACGGCATTTTGGCCGGCATCAACTGGGACTCGACCCTCGAGCTCGCGCGGGCAACCTCGATCCCGGTCATCGCCTCCGGTGGCCTTGCCTCCATGGATGACATCGAGCGCATGACGCGCCCCGAATATCAGGTCCTCGAAGGCGCCATTTCCGGCCGCGCGCTTTACGATGGCCGGATTGATTCACGTGAAGCACTGGCGAAATTGAGGGCTGCGGCGTGAGCGAGGCCCGGCCTGCCAGATTTCCGTGGTGGGCCTATTGGCTCTTTCTCGCCGCTATCGCGCTCTTTGCCTTCGCGCCGGTGCTCTCCGTTCTCGCCGCCACCTTCATTGCCGAGAGCAATGGCTGTTACGTCAACGAGGGAGGAGTTAATCCCTGCATGATCGGCGGCGCCGACTGGGGGCCGACGCTCTACACCCTCTTCGTTCTGGGCTGGTTCATGCTGGCGACGATCCCGCTCGGCGGCGCCGCCTTTTTCGTGTGGCTCGCCTCGCTCATCATTCACCGCATCGCCTGGGGGCAGATGCAAAAGGGCAAACGCTCATGACCCTGAAGACCCGTATCATTCCCTGCCTCGACGTGGCCGGCGGCCGCGTCGTCAAGGGCGTCAACTTCGTCGATCTCATTGACGCGGGCGATCCCGTAGAGGCCGCCATGGCCTATGACGCGGCCGGGGCCGATGAATTGACCTTTCTGGACATCACCGCCAGCCACGAGGGCCGCGACACGATTTTCGACGTCGTCGCCCGCACGGCCGAACACTGCTTCATGCCCGTCACCGTCGGCGGCGGCGTTCGCTCCATTGAAGATATTCGCAAACTCCTCCTGGCCGGTGCCGACAAGGTGGCGATCAATTCCGCCGCCGTGAACGATCCCGATTTCATCGCCCGCGCGGCGGATAAATTCGGCAATCAGTGCATCGTGGTTTCGGTCGATGCCAAGCAGCGGCTCGATGCAAAACTGGGTGGCGACAATCGTTCCGAATGGGAAATCTTCACCCATGGCGGCCGCCGCCCCACCGGTATCGACGCGGTGGAATTTGCTGCAAAAATGGTCGAACGCGGTGCCGGCGAACTGCTTGTCACCTCGATGGATCGCGACGGCACCAAATCCGGCTTCGATCTGAAACTGACCCGCGCCATTGCCGATTCGGTGGAAGTCCCCGTCATCGCCTCGGGCGGCGTAGGAAAATTGCAGGACCTAGTGGATGGCGTCACCGAGGGCCATGCCAGCGCCGTCCTTGCCGCTTCGATTTTCCATTTCGGCACTTTTACCATTCCAGAGGCCAAGCGCTACATGGCCGAGCACGGCATTGCCATGAGGATGGATGCCAATGCGGCCTGAAACCAAGGTCGCGGATGACGCGGCTTCACTCATCATCTAAAGCCAACACAGATTGTCACCCCGGCTTTAGGCCGGGGCCCATCCTGAAATCTCAAGATGGATCCCGGCTCAGGGCCGGGATGACAGCGGTGGTGGGGGAGACAATAATGACCCTTGAAGAACTCGAAGCCCGCATTGCCCTCCGCGCGACCGCCTCGCCCGAGGAGAGCTATACTGCAAAACTGATCTCGCGCGGCATGAACAAGACCGCGCAGAAACTGGGCGAGGAAGCGACCGAAGCCGTCATTGCCGCCGTCACCGGCGACCGGGCCGAACTGGTCAAGGAATCCGCCGATGTGCTGTTCCATCTGCTGGTGGTGCTGAACGCTGCCGGCATCCCCCTCGGCGATGTCATGGCCGAGCTCGATGCCCGCACCGCCCAATCCGGCCTTGCCGAAAAAGCCTCCCGATCGGACAAAAAATAATGGCGCCCCGCTCCCCCGCGCTCAATCCCTATCACCATTTCACCAAGGCTGAATGGAGCAAGCTGCGCGACGGCCAGCCCATGACGCTCGACCAGAGCGATATCGACCGGCTGCGCGGTCTGACCGATCCGATTTCCCTTGAAGAAGCCGAAGAGGTCTATCTGCCGATTTCGCGGCTGCTTTCCTATTACGTCGAGGCCATCCAGGGCCTGCATAACGTACAGTCGCGGTTCCTCGAAACCCCGCATGGGCTGAAAGTGCCCTTCATCATCGGGGTCGCGGGTTCAGTGGCGGTGGGCAAATCGACCACCGCGCGCATCCTGCAAACCCTGCTCTCGCGCTGGCCGTCCACTCCGCGCGTCGATCTCGTCACCACGGACGGCTTTTTATATCCGAACGCCGTGCTGACCGAAAAGGGCCTGATGGAGCGCAAGGGTTTTCCCGAAAGCTACGATCGCGCCCGCTTCGTCAATTTCCTGGCCGACATCAAATCGGGCAAGGCCAATGTAAAGGTCCCGGTCTATTCCCACCTCGTCTACGACGTGGTGGAAGGCACCGAGATCACTGTCGATCGCCCCGACATTCTCATCGTCGAGGGGCTTAACATTCTTCAGCCCGGCGAATTGCCCAAGACCGGCCGGCCGATTGTCTTTGCGTCCGATTTCATCGATTTCTCGGTCTATATCGACGCCGACAATGACGATCTCGAAACCTGGTTCATGCAGCGCTTCTTCCGCCTGCGCGAAACCGCCTTCAAGGATCCGACCTCCTTCTTCCGCCGCTTTGCCGAAATGAGCGAGGAAGAAGCCGGCACCTTCGGCCGCCAGGTCTGGCGCACCATCAACCTGCGCAATCTCGTCGACAATGTGCTCCCCACCCGCGGCCGCGCGGACTTGATTCTCAAAAAGGGCGGAGACCACCTGATCGAGAATGTGAGCCTGCGCCGGGTGTGACGGCTCGCATCGGTAGCCCTCGGTGAGGTGCGCAGCGAAGCGGAGCCTCGAATCACGAGGCCTTCCGGTCCTTGGAGACCCTAATAGGTCCCCTGCTGCGGCTGGCTCAGGACAATCAGATTGCCATCGGGATCGCGGAGTTTGGCGGTGCTGAAAAAATGGCCGATCGCCTTGGCGACCGGCTTGATCCCGAACATTTCGAGCCGCGCCAGCTCGTCGGCAATATCATCGACGATCAGCGTCAGAACGCTCGCCCCCGCGCGGTCGGCGTCGGTCGCCACATGCACCCAGCCGCCCCCCGGCAGTTTCCATTCGGCGACATCGGCCATAGGCCGCGCATCGGCTTTCCGTCCGAACAGATACTCGTACCAGACGAGCGATTCAGAGAGACTTTCGACGGCAATATTGGCCAGCGCATTGGTGATGGTCATTGCGGGTCCATGTGTTCGCTTTGCACCAGCCTAGAGTCTCCGGCCGATTGTGTCGATTGCGAAGCAATCGCCAATCGCTGCATGGAGTTGGCGGCTGGTCGTGGCACTGATATAGGCGTTCACGACTATTTTGGGAGACGAGGCATGACCGAGCTCAGAACCATTGTCGCCGGTGCCGGCGGCCGCATGGGATCTGCCAATATCAGGGCGGTGGCAGCGAGCGCCGGTCTCAAACTCGTCGGCGCGGTGGATCGCCCCGGGGCATCCTCGATCGGCAAGGATGCTGGCACGCTGGCTGGCATTGACGCGCTCGGGGTCACCGTCACCGACGATGTTTCGTCCCTCCTCGGCCAGGCCGACGTCATCATCGACTTCACGGCCCCCGCATCGAGCGTAGCGCTGGCCAAGCTCGCCGCGCCCAGAGGCCTTGTCCATCTCATCGGCACCACCGGCTGCTCGGAGGCCGACGATGCCGAAATCGCCGCCGCCGGTGCGGCCGGTGCGCGCATTGTCAAATCGGGCAATTTTTCTCCCGGCATGGTGGCCCTCGCCGTCCTCGTCGAAAAGGCCGCCCAGGCGCTGCCCGATTACGACGTCGAAGTGCTTGAAATGCATCATAACCTCAAGGTCGATGCCCCCTCGGGCACGGCGCTTCTGTTGGGTGAGGCAGCGGCCAGGGGCCGTAACATTTCGCTCCAGGATCACTCGGTGCGCGTCAGGGACGGTCATACCGGCCCGCGCGAATTCGGCACGATCGGCTTTGCGACCCTGCGCGGCGGCAATGTCATCGGCGATCACATGGTGATCCTCGCCGGTCCCTCCGAGCGTATCGAACTCAACCACCGTGCCCAGGACCGCACCATCTATGCCAATGGCGCCGTCCGCGCCGCCCTCTGGGCCATGCACCAGCCCGCGGGCCTTTATTCCATGGCCGACGTCCTCGGCCTCAACGACTAGTCTGAAGGATTGAAACAATGTCCGGCACCCTGATCCTGGTCCGTCACGGCCAGAGCGAATGGAACCTCAAGAATCTCTTCACCGGTTGGCGCAATCCCAACCTCACCGAGCAGGGTGAGAGCGAGGCCCGGGCCACGGGCAAGGCGCTCAAGGCACAAAAATTCGCGCCGGACCTTTTCTACACCTCGGCCCTGCGCCGCGCCCAGCACACGCTCGACCTCATTCTCGAAGAGATGGGCATTCTCAATGTGACGATCACCCGCAATGTCGCGCTCAACGAACGCGACTATGGCGATCTCTCGGGCCTCAACAAGGACGATGCCCGCGCCAAATGGGGCGAAGAGCAGGTGCTCATCTGGCGCCGCTCCTTCGACGTTCCCCCGCCGGGCGGCGAAAGCCTCAAGGACACCGCGGCCCGCACCCTGCCCTATTATGAAGCCGAAATCCTGCCGCAGCTGAAAGCGGGCAAAACCGTCCTCGTCGCCGCCCACGGCAATTCGCTCCGTGCCCTCGTCATGGCCATCGAGGGTCTGACGCCCGACGAAATCTTGGCCCGCGAGATCGGCACGGGCGAACCCACGATCTACAAGATCGGCCCCGATGGGAAGCTCGTCGAACGCCTGAAACTCTGATCCAGCAGGCCCCTCTCTCCCGAGGGGGGTGGGGCCTTGCCGATTCACGTGAAACCTCGAGGCTTTTCGCGAAGGCCCACGGGCCTGCGCTCGGCTGGCGCCCCTCAGTGCGCCGCCGAAATCACTCCGGCCTCCCAGCCCAGAATCGCCCGCTTGCGCGGCACGCCCCAGTGATAGCCCGTCAGGGCGCCCGAAGTGCCGACCACGCGGTGGCAGGGCACGACGAAACTGATCGGGTTTTTGCCAACCGCCGCACCCACCGCCCGCGAGGCCGTCGGCCGCCCGATATGATTGGCGACGCTGGAATAGGTGACCGCCTTCCCGCATGGAATCTTGAGAAGCGTCTCCCAGACCTTGACCTCAAAATCGGTGCCGATAAGCACCACCCGCACCGGATGGTCCGGCGACCAGCGGCCCGGCTCGAACACCTGCGCCACCATGGGGGCAATCCGCGCGTCGTTCCGGGTAAACCGAGCCTTGGGCCAGCGATTGGCGAGATCGGCAAAGGCCTCTTCGACACTCATATCCGCATCGGCAAAGCCCAGTCCGGACATGCCATATTCGGTCGCCGTGACCACTGCGAGCCCGAAAGGCGAAGGCGCCGCGCCCCAGAACATGTCGATGCCCTCGCCCCCGGCGCGAAACACGCCCGGCGGCATGGCTTCATAGGTCACGAAAAGATCGTGCAAGCGCGAAGTGGAAGACAGCCCCACTTCATAGGTCGTGTCGAGCACGCTCGCCTTGTCGCGCAGCAGCGATTTGGCATGGTCGAGCGCCACCGCCTGGGCAAAGCTTTTGGGCGAAAGCCCACACCAGCGCCGGAAGAGATCGGTCAGCTGCCGCTCGGTCAGTCCGAGCGCGCGGGCAAATTTGCCGAGATCGGTCGCATCTGGACCGTTCTCGCTGAGATAGCGAATGGCCGCGCGAATGGTGTCGTAGTCGCTGGCCGGGGCGATATGGGCAAGCTGGTTCATGGCCGCATCTTTCAATTGAGCTTTTGCCCTTCTTAGTCCCGGCGGAAAGGGCGCGCGACCCGGTTTTGACGCTGCGGCAAGTCTTGCGAAACTGGTCTCGGTTGCGTGAGACAGGCCAAAGGTCAGCCCTGGCGCGCCTTGCGCAGCGCCTGTCCAAAGGCCCGGGCAAAACTCGCCTTGTCATTGATCGCAAGGAAAGCCGCGATTTCGATGCGCTCCGACCCCTGGTTGAGATGAACGGCCATGGTGCGCTCGTCCTCATCCCGCGTCAGCACCAGCCGTACCGTCTTGGGGTCGAGCCGGCGCATCTGCCGCTCCTGTCCGGGGCCGGCGGTGACCAGTTCGATTTGGTCGGGCCAGACGGTGATCTGCTCGATGAGGCGCGCTCGCCGCGCCTGCCGCACCGAAAAGGCGGTCAGCGCGCCCCCGGCAATGGCAAAGCCGAGAATGCCGGGCAGCAGAAATTCCGGCACGGCGACAAGGAAGGGCAGGCCCAAAAGCCCGGCCGCGGCAAGGCCGATCCAGCCACCGGCAGCGCGCAGCGATCTGTCCGGCCGCAGGGTGGCCGAAAACAGAGGACTGGTCGTTGTGCTGGTTTGCATTGGCATGATCGACTCGCCCTGAAATATTGGCAGAGATTCGGGGTCGAGAGAATGCCAAGTCCTAAAAAAGTGAAAAAGCTGAACCGGGCGCAGGCCGAGGCCATTTTCGAGCGCTTTCATGAGATCGAGCCCGAGCCCAAGGGCGAACTCGATTATATCAACGCCTATACCCTGCTGGTTGCCGTGGTTCTCTCCGCCCAGGCGACCGATGCGGGCGTCAACAAGGCGACGAAGCGCCTCTTCGAACTGGCCCCCACACCCGCCGCCATGGTGGCGCTGGGCGTCGAGAAAATCACCGAACTCGTCAAGACCATCGGCCTTTATCGCGGCAAGGCCAGGAACGTTTTTGCTTTAAGCCAAATCCTCCTCGACCGGTATGGCGGCGAAGTCCCCGACAATCGCGAAGCGCTCGAAGCCTTGCCCGGGGTCGGCCGGAAGACCGCCAATGTGGTCCTGAACATCTGGTTCAAGCAGCCGACCATTGCGGTGGATACGCATCTCTTCCGCGTCGGCAACCGCACCGGCCTTGCCCCCGGCAAGACTCCGCTGGCGGTGGAACAGGCGCTGCAAAAGCAGATCCCCGAACGGTTCATGCTCCACGCCCACCACTGGCTCATTCTCCATGGCCGCTATATCTGCAAGGCCCGAAAACCCGAATGCTGGCGCTGCCCGATCAGCCAATGGTGTCTTTTCGAGCCGAAGACGCCGCTGCCATCCCGGTAAGCCTCAGGGTACAGATCCTTCGGTTGGGCGGTGAGCGACTCAGCTCCCATATCCCCGCGCCATGGCCGCCGCGAAAAGCGGGATCAGCACCAGCACCCCCGCCTGCAAATGCACGAACCGCCGGCTCATCCCGATCTGCCCCGCCGGCACCACATAGTCGGCAATTCCCTCGGCAGCCTTCGCCCAACGCCGAATTGCAATCGTCGGCTGAATGGTAAGAAGCCCCATGACGAGGAACAGCGCCATCTTCCCCCAAAAGGCGTGATTGCCCAGATAATACGAGGGATCGACGCCGCCGAACCAGACCCGCAGGATGCCGACGGCGATCACCGCGGTCGCCACCGCGCCATAGGTGGCATCGATCCGCGCCAGCTGCGCGAGCCTCGCCCCACCCAGCCCCGGCCTGATCAGCGCAAATTCCGCCGCGAAAATCCCCACCAGCGAAAAGACCGCCAGATGGTGGGCGCAAGCCAATATCAGATTCCAGTCCATTGCCCTGTCCTCGACCAGGTGTTAACGCTGCTCACATCTATTCCCGTCATGTAAACAATGTCAACATCCATCAACTCGCCCTATCACCACGGCAATTTGCGCCAGGCTCTGCTCGAAGCCGCCTTGATCATTCTCGAAAAGGACGGCGAGGCGGGCCTTGGTCTGCGCGATCTCGCCCGGGCCGTCGGCGTTTCGGCCGCGGCGCCCTATCGCCACTTCGATTCGCGCGCCGCCCTGCTCGAGGCCCTGGCGGTCACCGGCTTTCAGCGTTTTTCCGCCGCCATGGAAGCGGTGGCCGCAAATCGTCCCGCCGATCCTATGGCCGCCATGGGCAAGACCTATGTGCTCTTTGCCCTGGGCAATGCCAATCTCTTCCGCCTGATGTTTTCGCCCCAGCTCAAGAAAGACGGCCGCCCGGGCCTGCGCATGGCCGCCGATGCCGCCTTCGATACTTTGCGCCACGTCATTGGCAGCGATACCCAGACCGGCCGCATCAAAGCCCTTGCCGCCTGGGCGAAGGTGCATGGGCTTTCCATTCTGCTGCTGGACGGACAAATCGCGCTGAGGGCGGGCGAAGATACCGAAGCGCTGATCGCGGAGATCATCGGCAATCTCTAATAGGTCCGGTGCCTCCGGCTCCGTCCCGTCCTCCCATCGCGGGGACCGAAAACCCAAAACATTGCCCCCGCCCCCTGCCTGCGCTAAACCCTCTCCGTTTTCCTTCATCTTCGGACTGCCCGCATGACCCAGACCCGCTTCGACGTGCTGACGATCGGTAATGCCATTGTCGACATCATCGCTCCGGTCGAGCCCGGCTTCCTCGAGCGCGAAGGCATGAAGGAAGGGATCATGCATCTGATCGATACCGATCGGGCTGAAGATCTCTATTCAAAAATGCCGCTGACCCGGCAGCAGATTTCGGGCGGCTCGGCCGCCAATACCGCTGCGGGCGTCGCCTCGCTCGGCGGCCGCGCCGCCTTTGTGGGAAAAGTGGCCGACGATCCCCTGGGCGATGTCTTTGCCAGCGATCTCGACGCCATCGGCGTTTATTACAACACCGCACGTCTCAAGAACGGCGCGCTGACCGCCCGCTCGATGATCTTCCTCTCGGAAGCCGAGCGCACCATGAACACCTATCTCGGTGCCTGCCACCAGCTCACCGAAGCCGATATCCGCCCCGACGAAATCGGCGGCGCCGCCATCACCTATATGGAAGGCTTTTTGTGGGACCCGGTGGAAGCCAAAAAGGCCTTCGTCCTTGCCGCCCACTATGCCCACAAGCACGAACGCGCCGCGGCCTTCACCCTGTCCGACCCGTTCTGCGTCGATCGCTATCGCGCCGAATTTTTGGATCTCATCCGCTCCAAAACCATCGACTACGTCTTTGCCAATGTGCACGAGCTGAAATCGCTCTACCAAACCGACGATCTCGGCACCGCCGTCCGCGCCATTGCCCAGGATGCCGAACTGGCCGCCATCACCATGGGCGCCGAAGGTGCTATGGCGGTATATAATGGCGAAGTCGTCTCGGTCCCCGCCTTCCCCATCGACGCGGTGGTCGATGCCACCGGCGCCGGGGACCTTTTCGCCTCGGGGTTCCTGCTCGGCATGGCCCGCGGCCAAACCCTCGAATCCGCCCTCAAGACGGGGTGCCTCGCCGCCTCCGAGGTCATTTCGCATATCGGCGCCAGGCCGCAGCTGGATCTGGAAGATCTCAGCAAGCAGCATGGCCTGGCGGGCTAATAAAAGCCTGCCTTCCCCAGTAAACTCTCATCCTGCGGTGCGAAGCGTAGCCTCGAACCATGAGGGCTGCTTATGCAAGGCTCGCCCGCATCTGCATCAGCGCTGCCTCCGTCCCAGCCGTCGGCCGGAACTCGAGCCCCACAAACCCGTCATAGCCCTGCCCCTGCAGCCACTTGAGAGGCCGCTTCAAATCGAGCCTGCCGCTTCCCGGCTGGTTGCGCCCCGGATGATCGGCCAGATGCACATGCACAATGTGCCTGGCGCGATGTCCGATCACCGCCTCGGGTACCTCGCCCATCACCATGGAATGATAGAGATCATAGGTGATGCCGATCTCCGGCCGATCGACCGCATCCATGATATCGAGCGCCTCAACGGTGCTGGTGAGATAATATCCCGGATGATCCACCAGATCGTTGAGCGGCTCGAGCCCCATTTTTACGCCCGACCCCTGCAAGACCCCGGCCGAGCGCTGCATGGCGACCGTAAGCGCCTCATGCTGCTTTGCCCGTTCGATCCCGGGCAAGAGCGGCCCCGACTGGCAAATGAGCACCCCGGCCCCGAGCCGCAGCGCCACGTCCCGGCTCTTTTCGAGCCCGGCCAGAAACCGGTCGTGATCGCCCTCGCGCGTCAGTTCGGCAAAAGGCTCGGCAACGATCCCGGCAAGTTTGACGCCGGTTTCGCCGAGCACGCGCTCCATGGCATCGAGGTCCTTGTTCGACCACAGCCAGAATTCCACCGCCTCGAAGCCCGAGGCCTTGGCAAGGCGCACCCGCTCCACCGGATCGGATGTTTCCGGCACGAACAGCATTTCGATACAGGCCGAATAACGCATTTTTCTAAGCCAGCCGCGTTCCGGCCCCGGCCATCTCGGCCAGGATCGCCCGCGCCGCCGCCGCCGGATCGGGCGCATCGATGATCGGCCGCGCCACCACCAGATGGCTCGCGCCGACAGCGAGCGCCTCGGCCGGCGTCGTCACCCGCTTCTGGTCGCCCATGGAGGCGCCTGCCGGGCGAATGCCCGGCGTCACAATCGCCATTTTGGGCCCCAAAATGGTCCGGGCCATTTCCGCCTCATGCGGGGAGGCGACAATGCCGCCGATCCCGATTTCCCTGGCCTGCTGCGCCCGCAGCGCCACGAGCCCGGCCGCATCGCGCTCATAGCCGGCATCCTTCACATCGGCATCGTCCATCGAGGTGAGCACCGTCACCCCGAGCACGCAGAGGTCCGAGCCCGCTGCCGCCTTCTGCGCCGCCTTCATGCATTTGGGATAGGCATGCACCGTCAACATCGCCGCCCCGGTCGCAGCAATCGCCGCCACGCCCTTTTCGACGGTGTTGTCGATGTCGAGCAGCTTCAGGTCGAAGAACACCTTCTTGCCCGCCGCTATAAGATCCTTGCCCAGCGCAAAGCCATCGGCGCCATAAAAGCACTGATAGCCGATCTTGTAGTAATCGACGGTATCGCCCAGCGCGGTGACGATCTCCTCGGCGCGGGCGCGCGTCGAAACGTCAAGCCCCACAATCAAATGGCCGGCCATGGCAAATCCCTTCTGTCGCTGATTTGGGTTGGCGTCGCATATCGCCGGGCCGAGAGCAAGACGAAATCGCCGCCCCTATGTCGGCATAGCACCTTGTGGGCGCAATCCTATGCCGCCATAAGACAGAGGATTCATCTGCCCTCAGAAAGAAAAATGCAGCAGCAGGCTCTTTCCACCCTGGTCGCCTGGATGCGGCTCGATTCGGCCATCGCCGCCTTCCATCTCGAACTGAAACAGCGCCACGGCATTACCGGCCTGCAATTGGCCGTGCTCCATACGCTTGCCGAACGTCCCCATATGGCCCTTGCGGCGCTCAGAAAGGGCCTCGACATGCACGCGGCAACCCTGGGCCAATCCATCGACGAACTCCGCCGCCTCGAGCTCTGCGTGGTCCGCACCGACCCGCGTGACCGCCGCGCCCGCCTCGTCGCGATCACGCAAAAAGGTCTCGATCTGGTGGCCGCCGTTCCCCTCGCCGGCCCCAACCGGCTGCGCCAGCTCGAAACCGATCCGGCCCGCCTCGATCGTCTGACCGAAGCCCTGACCGACGCTCTCGATCTTTTTGCGCTCAATACCAGGTAGACCGCATCCTGAGCTTGTCGACGGGCGAGGTCGGGGGCATCCTCCTAGCGCCACCAATCATCCGGCAGGTCTTCCATCGCCATCCATTCGCTCTGGAGCGCTGTGCCCTCGACATCGAACACGAAGGCATTGCCGCCGCCGAGATGACCATGCCGGCTCTGGTCTTCGCTGCGCGCAATTTTTCGCTGCCCAAGATGGCATTTGAGCAGCGTCCCGACCGCCCCATGCCCGCAGAAAATGACCGACGTATCGGGCGGCACGCTTTTGAGCGCGGAAAATACCGCCTCGACGATGCGGCGCTGCGCGTCCACGGCCCGCTCCCAGCCGGAAGCGCTCTTGTCCGGCTCGCCAAAAAACCGGTCCGCCGTTTCCTCGAACAGCGCCGGCGGCAGGAATCCGGTGGCGCTGCGATCGTTCTCGCCCAGCGCGTGTTCGGCCAAAACCGGCGTGCCCGCCTGCGCGGCCAGGATTTCGGCCAGGTCCAGCGCCTTGGTTTCCCGGCTCGAAAACACGAAAGTGCCCGCCGGAACGATCCGGCGGGCCGCAAAAGCCTCGGCTCTTTGTTTGCAGTCCTCGGATAGGCCCCAAAGTGGCGTGGGCACTTGCGGGTCGATACGGACCTGTGGATGGGTCAGGTAGAGAGCCTTCATTCCGGCCCCCGCGAAAAATGCGTCAGTTCATGCACCATCTGCTCCACCTTGCGGATAATGGCCGGCTCGACCGGATTGCCCGCTTCGTCCAGCGCCTCTTCCGCCGGGCCGATGCCGAGCAGAGTCGGCACCACCAGCGCGCCCACTTTCGAGAGCGAATCGCGCAGATGGCTAAGACTCCAGATCGTCCCATATTTGCCCGAGCTTACCCCGCCGATCCCGAACACGGCATGCCGGAACGGGCTCGGCCTTTGCCGGCTGATCCAGGTGATGGTGTTGACGATCAGCGGCGACACCCCGCCATTATATTCGGGCGTGGCGATGAAGATGATGTCGTGACTGCGCCACATCTCGGCGAGCGTCACCGCCGCCTCCGGCACGGAATCGACCTCGAGATCCTCGTTGAAGATCGGCATGGGAAAATCCGTCAAATCCAGCTCGGTGACCGCCACCCCCGCCGCCGTCAGGGCGCGGCCCATATGCTGCTGGAGCACGCGATTGTAAGAGCCCTTGCGAATAGACCCCGAAAGGGTGAGCGCCGTCTTCATGCTGTCTCCAAAGTTGGCCTGTCTGCCGAAAGCGAATGCCGGTTTCGGAATGGACATGCGCCGGGAAAGTCCGTTGTCGAAAATGGCTCGGCTCGTCCGTCGAAGGCAAGAGGATTGACTCGACGAGTCCAATCCATGATTACTTAAGAAAATGCCTAACCATTGGAGCGAACCATGCCCTCGATGATTTTCGTCAACCTGCCCGTCGCCGACCTTGCCGCCTCGATGGCCTATTACAAGGCGCTGGGTTTCGATCACAATCCCCAGTTCACCGACGAAACCGCGGCCTGCATCGTCATTTCCGAGACGATTTTCGTGATGGTTCTCACCCACGCGAAGTTCAAGGAATTTTCGCCCTTGCCGATCCCCGACGCCAAGGCGGGCGCGCAGGCCCTCTATGCCCTGTCCCGCGACAGCCGGGAAGCGGTGGACGCCATTGCCGAAGCGGGCCTCAAGGCGGGCGGCAGGGAATTCCGCCCGGCCCAGGACATGGGCTTCATGTATTCCCGCGCCGTCGCCGATATCGATGGTCACGTCTGGGAATATGTCTGGATGGACATGTCCGGCATGCCGACCGAGTAAGGCACTCTGCTCGGTGGTCGCAGTAGACCTCATCCTGAGGTACAGAGCGAAGCCTGGCCTCGAAGGGCGAGGTCGTGGCACTGACATCTCCACTCACCCGCCCTCGTGAGGTCTCCGAGCGGCTCAAAAACAAAAATCCCCGCTCATGCGGGGATTTTTC
>DATMSG010000265.1:0-6937 GCA_035565515.1 Devosia sp. | reverse complement strand
ATCGGGCGGTGCGCGATGCGGTGCAGGGTACTGCCGAAATTTAGGCGCGGGCCGGCTCGGGCCGCCCTGCCTTTGTGCTCCCAAAATCCCCGCGCAAGCGGGGATTTTTGTTTTGGGTCCCCTGCCCCGGCGAGCATGCAGGCGTCGCGGTGTTGAAACGGAGGTTCCCGCTTTCGCGGGAATGACATCGCGGGTGGGAGTGGCGGTCAGGCGCTACGGAGGAGAGGGAAGGATTCGGGCCAATAGGCGGGGGGTTCGAGGACAACGAAGAGGTCGGCGTCGGCGGGCATGTCGGCCATCATCGCGCAGATGCCCAGGATCAGGTCGGAGGGGGTTGGATTTTCGGGAACCAGACGCTGCAGGTCTCCGTCGGGGCCGTGCTTGAGAACACCGGCGCAGAGGCCGCCATCGTGGATAAAGAGAAGCAGCGCCTTCTGGCCGGTGCGAAGCTGCTCCGGCGCGATGCGTACATATCCCGGCACTTCCGCCCCGCAAGGTTGTTTTCAATGCTGGGCGGATGATCGGACCGGGAGGGTTGGCAGCGCCTTTCCGGCATGGGGCGCAGAAATGCGGAGGCCGGTCAGGGTTTTAACGGATGGGCCTGCCCTTCGCGGTTCGAGGCTTTGCAGCTCGCCATGAAGGCTGGTGCCTCAGCCGTCATTGCTCGAATTGAGCTCTTCGGGGCGCTGGCCTTCGGCCATGGGCGGCTGCGGATCGAGGACGCGCAGCACCGCATCGGCAAGGGCTTCGACATCGATGCGCTGGGCGCCGGCTTCGGCCTGGCGCTGCAATTCGGCGGTGATGGCCGTGGCGATGGCGGTGCGGTGGGTATGACTAGCCGTTTCCATCGATGGAGACCCCCTGCTCATCTATGCGCACTTCCACCCCCGGGCGGGCCTGTTGCTGCTGATAGGTATAGATGGCGAAGGCGACGACGGCCACGGCCAGCACCGCGACCACTGCGTAAAGCCCGTTCCGGCTCATGAAAAACTCCTGACGCTTGGATAGTCAGGCGGAAACGCGCCGGCGGGGAAAGGGTTCACTCTTCGGCGAGGCGGCGCAGGGCCATGACGAAGGCAGTGACCCCGATGCCGATGGAGCTCGAATTGTCGATCACCACCGGCGACACCGTTGACGGCAGGGCGGCACCTTCCCGGGCAAGGCGGGCGGTGATCTGATCGCGATTTTCGCGGCCGCGATTGGCCAGGCGGCCGGCGCGGATCGAGATCTCGGCGGTGATCATGACGACGTGGCAATTGGGATATTTGGCAATGGCCATGGGCACGGCATGGCGCGCCACATTGGCGACCACGATACGGCCGAGCGCGAGATCGGTATCGACGCCGATGGGCAGGGCATAATGGAGGCCATGGGCCTCCCAATGCAGCGCCAGGCGGCCATTGGCGAGTGCCTCGGCGAATTCGCCGGGCTCGATGGAGAGATGGTCCTCGAGATCAAGATCGGTGGGCCGGGTGACGAGGCGCCGCACGAAGCTGAAGCGCTTGTCGGCATCGAGCGCCTGGCGGGCTCCCGAAATCAGCGTATCCTTGCCGACCCCGGAAGGGCCGATGACGAGAACCAGCATTCCGGGCGGACGATCGCTCAACTGACCCTGATCCCCTCTTTCCAGACGGCACGCACCGCGGGCACGCGCGTTTCGCCCGAAACTCGCACCAGATCGGCCCGTTTGCCAATGGCGATCTCGCCGCGATCGTGAAGGCCGGCGGCTTCGGCGGGGTTTCTGGTCACGGTGAGCAGGGCCTGGGGGAGGCTCACTTCTGCCAGGCGCTGGGGCAGGATGAAGGCGGCCTGCAGGAGCGCGAAGGGCACATAATCGGAACTGAGGATATCGAGAAGGCCGGCAGCGATGAGATCACTGGCCGAAATATTGCCCGAATGGGATTTGCCGCGGACGACGTTCGGCGCGCCCATGAGAACGGCCTGGCCGGCATCGTGGGCGGCGGCAGCGGCTTCGAGGGTGGTGGGGAATTCGGCGATGGAAATGCCGTCTTCGGAGGCTTGCTCGACCTGGGCGAGGGTCGCGTCGTCGTGGCTGGCGAGCGCCAGGCCCAGCGCATGGGCGCGGGCGACGATGGCCTGGCGATTGGGGGCCGAATAGCGCTCGTGCTCGGCCTGGCGGGCTTCAATATAGGCCAGCATCTGCGCTTCGTCCTGGCCCATATGCTTGGCGTAAAAGCGCTTGTAATCGTCGAGCGAGCGGAACTGGCGCTGGCCGGGCGTGTGGTCCATGACCGAGGCGAGGCGGGTCTGGGGATGGTCGGCAAAGGCTTCGAAATGCTCCACCACGTCATGGCTCGGCAATTCGCAGCGCAGGTGCAAAAAGTGCTCGGCGCGGAGCCAGCCCTCTGCGGGGCCGGCGCGGACGGCATCGACCAGATTTTTGGAATGTTCGAACATATTGGGCAGATCGACATCGGAGCCGATGCGCACGGCGTCGAAAACGGTGGTGATGCCGGAGCCGGAAATCTGCACGTCATGCGCATGGAGCGCGGCCAGCGGGTCCCAGAAGACGCCGGGGCGCGGGCGATAGTGGTTTTCGAGATGGTCGGTATGGAGTTCGACGAGGCCCGCAATCAGATAATCGCCGCCGAAATCTTCGCCGGCGCGGGAATTCTTGGTGTCGATGTCGGCGATCTTGCCATCGCGCATAAGGACGCTGCCGTTAACGAGGCTATCGGCAAGGACGATGCGGGCATTGGAGAGGACGAGTTCGGACATGCTCACGCTCCCAGTTTATAGTCTTCGAGGCGGCGGAAGGGCTGGCCGCTGGCGGGTTCGTTAAAGAGCACGAGACGATCGAACAGGAGGGGTTCGGCGATTTCGGGGGCGAACCAGGCTTCGAGGGCCTTGGTGATTTCGGCGCGTTCGGCTTCGGGGAGGCGATCGGTGAGGGTCATGTGGAAGCGGAATTCGTCGAAGACATAGGGATAGCCGTAGGAATCGAGCAATTCTTCCTGGCGCGGTGACAGGCCGCGCGCGGCGCGGGCGGCACGATCCTTCAGGCTCAAGGGCGCGCGGAAGGGCTCGAATTCTTCCACCACATGGGCGGCGAAATCCTGCAGCTTTTCATTGGGCTCGGCAGGGATGAGGGCCAGAAAACCATCGAGCGAGGCAATGCGCAAATGGCCGAGGGAAAAGGGCTGCTGGCTCCTGGCGAAATTGCCGAGCGCGGTGCGCAGCTCTTCGATGCTCGTGCCTTCGGCCAGGGCCATGGGCGGCTTGATGGTGGCGTGGAAGGCGTAGCGATTGGCCGACTGGGTGAGATTGAGGAGGCGATTGCGCTCGACGCCGGCCACCGCACCATCGAAGGTTTCGTTGGTCAGGGGATCGCGGCCGAGCCAGGCGGCGGCACGGTCCCAGAGCGGGCTATTGGCGGAAGGGGCGTAATAGATGGCGAATCGTTCGGTCATGAAAACTCCACAAGCGTGCCGCTAGCGCTTCTATGTGTCTGCCTTTTGACATGACGGCAAGGCTGGACAAGGCGGGTGCCGCTCGTCACAAAGGCGGCGAGGAAATCCGGGCCGGAGGATAGTTATGGATCGCGCGCTGCTGCAAACCCTGTTCGAGCTTGCCGTGGAGCGCGCCCAGCCGGCCTTGGCGGTTTCCCGCCACCTGCCCCAGCCGCCCAAGGGCCGGACCGTGGTCATCGGGGCGGGCAAGGCCTCGGCGCAGATGGCGCGGGCATTTGAAAAGGCCTGGCCGGGGGAGATTTCGGGGCTCGTCGTCACGCGCTATGGCTATGGGGAAAAATGCGAGCGGATCGAAATCGTCGAGGCGGCGCATCCGGTGCCGGATGCGGCGGGATTTGCCGCGGCGCAGCGGCTGAAGCAAATCGTCAGCGGGCTGGGTGAAGACGATCTCGTCGTGGCGCTGATTTCGGGCGGGGGCTCGGCGCTATTGCCCTCCCCGGCCGAGGGCCTGAGCCTTGAAGACGAGCAGGCGATCAACCGGGCCCTCCTCGCCTCAGGCGCGCCGATCGGGGTGATGAATCTCATCCGCAATCAGTTTTCCACCATCAAGGGCGGGCGACTGGCGGCCCTCTGCGCGCCGGCGCGGGTGGCAACGCTGGTGGTTTCGGACGTGCCGGGGGACGATCCGGCGCTGGTGGCCTCGGGGCCGACGATTTCGCTCAAGGGCACGCGGGCCGAGGCGCGCAAATTTGCCGAGCTTTACCGGCTGGACCTGCCGGAGGCGGCGAGGCTGCTCCTGGCCGGCGAGGAAAATCCGGCGCCGCTTGCGGACGATCCGCGCTTTGTCGGCAATTCGGTCGTCACCATTGCGTCGGCAGCCCTGTCGCTGACGGCGGCGGCCGAGGAGGCGCGCCGGCAGGGGATCGCGGCGGCGGTGCTGTCGGATTCCATCGAGGGCGAGGCGCGGGACGTGGCGCTGGTGCATGCCGCCATGGCCAAGGAAATCGCGCAGCGCGACCAGCCGTTTGAAAAGCCGGTGGTTTTGCTGTCCGGAGGCGAGACCACCGTCACCCTGCGCGGAAAAGGGCGCGGCGGGCGGAACGGGGAATTTCTGCTCTCGCTCGCCATTGCGCTCGATGGCGTTGCAGGGGTGACGGCACTGGCCGGGGATACGGACGGGATCGACGGTTCGGAGGACAATGCCGGGGCTTTTGTGGATGGAACCTCGGCGCGGCGGATGCGCGAGGCGGGGGTGGACCCGCTGGCGGCGCTCGCCAACAACAATGCCTATGGGGCGTTCGAAGCCATCGGGGACCTGTTTGTCACCGGGCCGACGGGGACGAATGTGAATGATTTCCGGGCGATTCTTATTCGCTAGGTTTGTTGGTGCCGACACCCCCACCCATCCTCCCCCATCAAGGGGGAGGTGAAGAGACTGCGATTGTGATCAGATGGTGCCACACACTCGATCGACACCTCTCCCTTGATGGGGGAGGCTGGCAGGGGGTGAACCGAGGAGGACCACATGGCAAAAGCACTTGGGATTGGCGGGTTTTTCTTTCGGGCGCGGGACAAGGCGGCGCTGGCGGCCTGGTATGAAACGCATCTGGGGATAGCCGAGATGTGGAACCAGGAAGCGGGCATGACGGTGTTTGCCCCGTTCAAGGAAACGACGGACTATTTTCCGGCCGACAAGCAATGGATGATCAATTTCCGGGTCGACGATCTCGACGCGATGATGGCGCAGCTGCGACAAGCCGATATTGCCATCGAGACGCGGCCGGAGGAATGGGACACGCCAGAGACCGGGCGATTTGCGCGCATTCATGATCCCGAGGGCAATCAGATCGAGCTTTGGGAGCCTCCGGCGCAACAGTCGTGATTAAAATCATACTTTTGTAGCCCGAGCCCCTTGGCGGCCCTGTTGCGCTCTGCTCTATAGCCTGGCGAAGGCTTTGGGAGAGTGTTTATGGCCAAGCGCAAAATCGCGGTTATCGGTGTGGGCAAGATCGCCGTGGATCAGCACCTGCCGGTGATCGATGCATCCGACGATTTCGAATTGGCCGCGACCGTCTCGATGCGGGGCGTGGGCCATGACGCGGTGCCCGTGTTCAAGACGCCGGGCGAGCTTTATGCCGCCATGCCCGAAGTCGGTCTCGTTTCCATCTGCACGCCGCCCGGCATCCGCCACACCTATGTTCGCGAGGCGCTCGACGCCGGTAAGGACGTGATGATGGAAAAGCCGCCGACGACGACGATTTCCGAACTCGACGACCTCATCGCGCATGCCAAGCGCCTCGACCGGGTGCTGTATCAGACCTGGCACAGCCAGTTTAACGCCGCGGTCGACCGGGCCAAGGCGATCCTGGCCGACGAGGGCGTGGTTTCGGCGCGCATCGACTGGCGCGAAAGCGTGCGCAAGTGGCATCCGGGGCAGGACTGGGTCTGGGAGCCCGGCGGGTTCGGCGTCTGCGATCCCGGGATCAATGCCTTTTCGATCTTTACCAAGGTGATGCCGTTTCCGGTCTTCGTGGACAGCGCCAAGCTGACCTTTCCGGCCAACCGGCAGACCCCGGTCGATGCCGACATCGTCTTCAAATCGAGCCAGGCGCATAAACCGACGCTCTCGTGCGGGTTCAACTGGCTCGAAGAGAGCGGGGAAATCTGGACCATCCGCTTCGAAACGGGCAAGGGCAGCGAGATCAAGCTCGAAAATGGCGGGCGCAAGCTCGTGGTCAATGGCCAGGTGGTGCTCGAGCATGGCGACCACGAATATGCGGCCATGTATGACCGGTTTGCCGATCTGCTCGATGCTCACCAGAGCGATGTCGATGCGGCGCCGTTGCGCCTGATGGCGGATGTGTTCCTGCTTGGGGCCCGGATCAATGGGCCGGCGTTCGAGTGGTAAGCGTTCCAAGACCAGTAGCCCTCATCCTGAGGTGCTTTGCGTAGCAAAGCCTCGATGGGCGGGGGCTACGTTTACACCCCGTCCAATATCCGGCGGTTGTCTAGTTCCAGGCACGACGAGAGATGCGCGCGCGCGTCTTCGACGTTTCCGGCTTCGATCGCCAGGATGACCTTTTCCAATTCGCTGACCGTTGCCTCGCAATAAGCCATCACCGTGTCGCTGCGGCGGGTCAGGGCGACGGCCAGCAGCAGTTCGACGACGCCGACGACGCCGCGAAGCAGGGTGTTTTGCGAGCTTTCGGCGATGAGGCTGTGGACTTCGAGGCAGGCGAGGCCGAATTGTTCGAGGCTTTCCCCGGAGGTGGCGGCCTGGTGCAGCCAGTATTTCATCAGGCGGACATGTTCGGCGGTGCGATGGCGGGCGGCGGCGGTCACCGCGGGGAGTTCGAGGGCGGCGCGCACTTCGAAGAGGTTTTCGTAAAAGCGCCGGTCGTGCGGGGCGTGAAAATGCCAGGCGAGGACCTGGCTATCGAAGAAATTCCAGCGGCTTTTGGGGGAGACGCGGGTGCCCACCTTGGGGCGGGCTTCGACGAGGCCCT
>DATMSG010000264.1:0-3084 GCA_035565515.1 Devosia sp. | reverse complement strand
TTCATGAAGAAAGTGTCGTGCATTTCGCGCGCCGGATGGCCTTCGGGAAAATTCAGCGCGGTGAAATTGAAATAGTCGGTCTCGATATCGGGCCCTTCGGCGATGGAAAAACCCATGTCCGAGAAAATGGCGGTGATTTCGTCGATGGTCTGGGAAATGGGGTGAATGCGCCCCTTGGCGGTCGGGGCCGGCGGCAGGGGCAGGGTCACATCGACCGTTTCCGCCTTGAGGCGCGCTTCGAGCGCGGCGCCCTTGAGTTCGGTGCTGCGCGCTTCGATGAGGCCGGCGATGTCGTTCTTGAGGCCGTTGATCGCCGGGCCGGCGCTCTTGCGGTCTTCCGGGGCCATGGAGCCCAGGGTCGCCAGCAGGGCGGAAACCGAACCCTTCTTGCCGAGGGCGGCAACACGAACGGCATCGAGCGCGGCTTCATTATCCGCGCCGGCAATAGCCGCAGTCAGTTCCGAGCGCAGGGTTTCAATCTGGGTTTCCAGGGACATCAGGAACTCTCAGTAGACCTCATCCTGAGCGTGTCGAAGGAGGGGGTCGTGGCAGGATCGGATGACGCGACCTCGTGGTTCGACAGGCTCACCATGAGGTCTTCTTGAGTAGGGCTATAGACCAAACAAAAACGCCCCGCGCCAGCCCCTTTCGGGGTGGCGCAAGGCGCAATTTCGACCTCAGCGAGGCGGGTTTAGCTTAGGCGGTAACGCGGGCGTGGGTCGTCGAATCCACGCTTGCGAGATAAGCCAGAGCTGCCTTGGCCTTGGCGACCAGGGCGCCGAACGCTTCGGGCTGCGTGATCGCGAGATCGGACAGCACCTTGCGGTCGACGGCAACCTCAGCCTTGCTGAGGCCGTCGATAAATCGGTTATAGGTCAGGCCGTATTCGCGCACGGCGGCGTTGATACGCTGGATCCAGAGAGCGCGGAAGTTGCGCTTCTTGACGCGACGATCGCGATAGGCGTACTGGCCGGCCTTTTCGACGGCCTGCTTGGCGATACGGATCGTAGACTTACGACGGCCGTAATAGCCCTCGGCGGCCTTCAAGACCTTCTTATGACGGGCGTGGGCGGTTACGCCTCTTTTTACGCGTGACATGGTTTAGTGTCCTTCCAGCTTTAGCGGTTGTACGGCATGTACCACTTCACCAGACCCTCGTCGCCCTTGGACAGGATCTTGGTGCCGCGGTTGGTGCGGATGTACTTGGCGTTGTGGCTGATCAGGCGGTGGCGCTTGCCGGCGACGCCGGCCTTCACCTTACCCGAGGCGGTGAAGCTGAAACGCTTCTTGGCGCCGGACTTGGTCTTCATCTTGGGCATTTTGCGGGTCCTTATTGGTCTTAACGGGCTCTTGCGAACCCATCGCTTTCAAAGACCGCCACGGCATGCCTTTTGGCCGGGCGATCCGGAGATGGCGCTCTATAGGGGGAATGGGGCGGAAAGGCAAGGGGCCGGCAGGCACTAGGGCTCGCGAGATTGTCCCTCGATCTGGGCCACACACAAATGAGTGTTCTACCTTACCGAACATTCATGAAACCCGGGCGGGGGCTCAAGCGTAGTTCGTGCATGCTCCAAACAGCGGAGCAGCCTTTGTTATACAGGAGACTATCATGCGTCTAATCAAAGCCGTCGCCGTTGCCGCAATCCTTGCCACCTCGGCCGGCGCGGCCATGGCGAGCCCCTTCGATGCCCGTGGTTCGGTGCAGTCGCTCGACAATGCCAATTATGCGACCGTGCTGAAGGTCAATGCGGGCGAAGCCCGGGCGCTGGCCATCAGTTTCGACACTGCCGCCCTGCAGCAGCGCATCAAGAGCAATCCGGCGCTTGCCCGCACCGTTGCCGATCAGGGGTTCTCCATCGACCAGATCGTCGGCCTCGATGCGAGCCGGGACGGCACCAATGTGACGCTTTACGCGCTTTGATCGAAAAAGCGTCCCCAATAACGGGCGGCCAATCGGCCGCCCTTTTCTTTGGGCCGATCAATGCGCGCCGGCCGCCGCCTCGTCGTCGCGATAGTGCCGCAGGGCGATGAAGACGGCGATCGTCAGCAGGCCGATGAGGCCTGCTGCAGTGAGCAGCACCATGCCATGAGCGTCCGAAAAGGCGAGACGCGCGGCCTGGACCAGCGGCGCGCCTGCCGCTCCCAATTGCTCGGCGGCAAACATGGTTTCGCCGATGGAATGGGTGGCGTTTTCGGGCAGGGTTTGCGCCAGTTCGGCCGGAACGCGCAGCGCGCCAGCATAGCTCGATGTCAGCAGCACGCCGAACAAGGTGATGCCGAGCCCGGCCCCCAGTTCATAGCCCGTGCCTTCGAGGGAACCGGCGACGCCGGCATTGTCGGCCGGGGCGCTCGACATGATGGCGATGGACGATGCGGTAAGGCCAATGCTCAATGCCAGTCCAAGCGTCGCCATCAAAACCACGACGCCCAGGCCGGGATGGTGAAAATCGCTGAAGCCGAGCCCGGCAAGGCTGAGGGCCGCGATCGCCAGCGAAGCGACCGCCACCACGCGCAGACCGGCCTGGCCCACGGCAAATCCGGCCAGCGGCCCGCCAATGCCCGAGGCGATCACCAGCGGCAGCATGAACAGCCCGGCCTGCAACGGTGTATAGCCGACGACGAATTGCAGCTCCTGCGCCACGGTCAGCTCGACCCCGGCCAGCGATCCGCAAACCACCAGCGCCATCACCATGCCCACGCTGATCGCCGGCCGCGCAAAGAGACTGAGGTCGAGCATGGGGGACACTGCCCGCATCTGCTGGCGCACGAACCAGACGAGAAGACCGATGCCGGAGGCAAGACTCATGGCCGTCACGAGCGGCGAACTGCCCGCCTTGAAGCCGGATTTTATCGCATAGACCGTGGCGATCAGGCCCGCGATCAGCACCAGTGCCTGCCCGATCGTCCAATTGCCTTCTGCACTCGTCGTGCGCCGTTGAATGGTGAAAAAGGCCAGCGGCCAGACCACCATCATCACCGGCACATTGATCAAAAACACCGACCCCCACCAGAAATGTTCGAGCAAGGCGCCGCCGGCCAGCGGGCCGAGCGCCGCCCCGGCCGAACCGACCGTGCCCCAGAGCC
>DATMSG010000263.1:0-4074 GCA_035565515.1 Devosia sp. | reverse complement strand
AAGGGCCCCGGCGGGATCGCCGAGGCCCTGGGTGAGTTGTCGAGACGTTGTTCAGGCGCTGTAGGCTCTGACCTTCTGCTTCTGCTCGCCGAGGCCTTCGATGCCCAGATGCATGACATTGCCGGGTTTGAGCCAGACCGGCTCGGGCTTGATCCCCATCCCCACGCCCGGCGGGGTGCCGGTGGTGATGATGTCACCCGGCTGCAGGCTCATGAACTGGCTGACATAGGAGACGACCTTGGCGACGCCAAAGATCATCGTCCTGGTGGAGCCGTTCTGGTAGCGGTGGCCATCGACTTCGAGCCACATGGAAAGGTTTTGGGGATCGGCGACTTCGTCCTTGGTGACGAGCCAGGGGCCGATGGGCCCAAAGGTATCGGCGCCCTTGCCCTTGTCCCAGGTGCCGCCGCGCTCGGTCTGGAAATGGCGCTCGGAGACGTCGTTGCAGACGCAATAGCCGGCGACGTGATCGAGGGCATCGACCTCTTCGACATAGCGCGCTTCCTTGCCGATGACGACGGCGAGCTCGACTTCCCAGTCCGGCTTGATGGCGTTCTTGGGAATGATGACATCGTCATTGGGGCCGATGATGGCGCTGGTCGCCTTCATGAAAATGATCGGCTCTTCGGGAATTTTCGCGCCGGTTTCGGCGGCGTGATCGGCATAGTTGAGGCCGATGCAGATGAATTTGCCCACATTGGCGACGCAGGGGCCCACGCGCTCGGACGCATCGAGCTTGGGCAGGAGGTCGATGTCCGTCGCGGCGATCCTGGCCAGGCCTTCGGGGAGCAGGGTGGCCCCGCCAATGTCGGTGACGACGCCGGAAAGGTCGCGAATAGTGCCATCCTTGGCGAGGATCGCAGGCTTTTCAGACCCCTTGGGGCCGACGCGAAGCAGTTTCATGGGGCAAAGCTCCTCTTTCTTTGTCCTCGGTGATAGAGGCTAACATGTTAGTGTGTCGAGTGCGACTTTGGCGCGGAGCGTTCGGCGCTCACGATTTGGGCCGGATAATGCCCTTCTTGAGCACGATATTGCCATAGAGCCGGGTTTCGCCTGACTGAACCACGGCAGCCGCCTTTTTGGCGCGGTCGTAGAAGGCGAAGCGTTCCACGGTCGAGAAGTGCATTTCCGGCTCGTGGCGCGTGATGATCTGCTGGAAATCGTCGTAGATCGGCTGACGGGCATGGGGATCGCCGACCACGGCCATGCCGATGGCGGCCTGATCGACAAAATCATCGAGCGGCATGACGGTCAGGATCGCTTCGAGCAGGTCCGTCGCTGAAATGCCATCGGCGCGGTGGACCTGGGGCCCGAGGAATTCGGCGGGGAAATTGGCGTCGGCAATGACGATCTCGTCGCCATGGCCCATGGCCCTGAGGGTGGCGAGGAGTTCCGGGCCGAGCAGTGGCGGGATGTTTTTCAGCATTTTGGTCTCCGGGGGAAGTTCTGTTGTCGCCTCAACCGAACGGGAAATAATCGGCATCGAGGACGGTTTCGGCGCCGTCGGCAAAGATGCCGGGATTGTCCTGGGCGAAGGCGAAAAGTTCGACCATGACGGCGTCGATATGGGCGCGGATGGCGGCGATGGCCTGGGGCGTATCGCCGGCGACGATGCCGTCGAGAATCGCCTGGTGTTCGGCGATGGT
Organism: Devosia sp.; assembly: GCA_035565515.1. Taxonomy (GTDB): domain Bacteria; phylum Pseudomonadota; class Alphaproteobacteria; order Rhizobiales; family Devosiaceae; genus Devosia. The sequence goes on along the minus strand of DATMSG010000263.1, from coordinate 2,428 downwards.
GAGGGCAAGGCGGCGCGGGGTGATGATCATGCGGCGGGCGCGGTCGAGATTGGCGCGGGCCTTGTCGATGATCGCCTTGACCTTGGTCATGCGCATGGTGCGGAAGATGATATCGTGGAAGGCGACGTCGATCTGATGGAAGGTTTCCGCATCATCGCGCGCGGCGGCGTCGCGCTGCTCGGCCATATTGGCGTGCAGCGCCTCGATCACCTCGGCATCGTGCTTGCCGATGAGGACGCGCAGGGCCTCGCTTTCGAGGCCCTTGCGGATCAGCATATATTCGCGGACATCGGCGATCTTGACCAGCGACACGGTCGAGCCGCGCTGGGGGGCGATATCGACAAGGCCTTCTTCGGCGAGGCGCGCAAAGGCTTCGCTGACCGGGAAGCGCGACACTTCGAATTGCGCGCAGATCGCCGACTTGTCGAGCACGGCGCCAGGGGGCAGGGCCAGGGTGACGATGGCCTGGCGCAGAGCTTGGGTAACCTCCGCCGTCACATTGCCGCGCGTCAGGGTCGCAGGCCGTGTCAAAAAAGAGTAGGAACTTGTATGGTTGTTCATGCTAACATGTTAGTTAGTGTGCAGCCGTACCGCAATGGCCCCAATCTGACCGCGATGCGGAACGGCGTAAAGCCACGAGTTGAGACCTTCATACCCCCGCGGAATTTTTCGATGTCCGAGACCATGACCCGCCCGCAAGGCAAAACCCTGACGCTCAACAGCGCCGACAATATCGCGGTGGCACTGGCCAATCTCGATGTCGGCACCGAAACGGCGCAGGGCGTTTCCATCGTTCGCCGCGTGCCGCGCGGGCACAAATTTTCCGTGCGCCCGATTGCGGCGGGCGAGGCCATCGTAAAATTCGGGCAGATCATCGGCTTTGCCAAGGAAGGCATTCCGGCCGGCGATTGGGTGCATGAGCACAATTGCGGCATGGGCGGGCCGGACGGCACGCTGGAGCATGACTATGCCTTTGCCCAGGGCGCGATCCCGGTCGAGTTTCTGACCGGCGCCGATCAGGCAACGTTCCAGGGTTATCGCCGCTCGAATGGCAAGGTGGGGACGCGAAACTATATCGGCATTCTGACGTCGGTGAATTGCTCGGCGACGGTCGCGAAATTCATGGCGCAGGCGATCAATAATTCGGGCGTTTTGGACGACTATCCCGAGATCGACGGCATCATTCCCTTCGTGCATGGCACCGGTTGCGCCATGGACAATCAGGGCGAGGGCTATCAGATCCTCAGGCGCACGCAGTGGGGCTATACGGCCAATCCCAATCTTGGCGCGGCGCTGTTGGTGGGTCTGGGCTGCGAAGTGTTCCAGATCGAGCGCATGAAGCAGTCCTATGGCATGACCGAGACGGACACGTTCCGCACCATGACCATCCAGGAGATCGGCGGCACCGCCAAGATGATCGAATGGGGGGTCGAGAAGATCAAGGAAATGCTGCCGATCGCCGCCAAGGCACGGCGCGAGACCATTCCGGCTTCCGAATTGACGCTGGCGCTGCAATGCGGCGGTTCCGATGGCTATTCGGGGATCACGGCCAATCCGGCGCTCGGCGTTGCCGCCGATATTCTGGTGCGCAATGGCGGCACGGCGATCCTGTCGGAAACGCCGGAGATTTATGGCGCCGAGCACCTGCTCACCCGCCGCGCGGTCAACCGCGAAGTGGGCGAGAAGCTCATCGAGCGCATCAAGTGGTGGGAGGATTATACCCATCGCAATGGTGGCGAGATGAACAACAATCCCTCGCCGGGCAACAAGGCCGGCGGATTGACCACGATCCTTGAAAAGTCGCTGGGCGCGGCGGCCAAGGGCGGCACCTCGCCGCTGACGGCAGTTTATGAATATGCCGAGCCGGTGACGGAAAAAGGCTTCGTGTTCATGGATACGCCCGGCTTCGATCCGGTTTCGGCGACAGGGCAGGTGGCCGGTGGCGCCAATATCCTGGCGTTCACGACGGGGCGCGGTTCGGCCTATGGCTGCAAGCCGGTGCCCTCGATCAAGCTTGCGACCAATTCCGAGCTTTACGGGCGCATGACCGACGATATGGACATCAATTGCGGCGACATCGTCGAGGGCGTTTCCATCGAGGACAAGGGGCAGGAGATTTTCGATCTCATGCTGCGCGTCGCTTCGGGAGAAGAGACCAAGTCCGAAAAGCTCGGTTATGGCGACAATGAGTTCGTGCCCTGGCAGGTCGGGGCGGTGATGTAAGGGAGAGCTACCGCTCCCCTTCGTTCCCGGTTTCGCTGGGATCAATGCCGACGCCAAAGGCGTCGGCGCGGCCGATTGGCGACGCCATCAGTTGTTCGAGCGAGAAGCCGGTATCGCCGGCCGGTTGCGGTGCGGCGACGAGGAGATCGGCGGCGCGCTGCGGGGCGCGGCTGATCGACACGACCGCGCCGGCGACTTCGAGCAG
>DATMSG010000262.1:0-4793 GCA_035565515.1 Devosia sp. | reverse complement strand
CGGGCGGCACGGCGTTTCGCCATGGCGCGCGGCGCGCCGAAAATGCGGCGCAGTACGGCCCAGACGAAGATGATGAGCACAGCCGCAAGCAGCACGAGCACCACGGCGGTGCCCAAGCGCGGCTGCATGCGGTAGCCGGCCAGCTCCAGCGTCAGCGTGCCCGGCAGGGCCATGAGCCAGGCGGCAAGCGCGGCAACGACAAGCGAGCCGACGATCCAGAGGGCAAGACGGATCATGTGCCATTCCCTCCCGCCAGCGCCGCCTGACGAAGCGCGGCAAGGAAGGCCTGGGCCGCCGCCTGATCGGCGATGTCGCCGGCTATCGGGCCGGTCGCAGTCCGCATGGAGGGCGGCAGGGCGTCGAGTTCGGTCTTGGCGGCGATGAAATCGCCACGCCCGATGGCGCCTTCGAGCCGGGCGACCACGGCTTCCGGCCCATCGCCCTCGACCGCCTCGGTGGGGCGCAGGGCCATGATGCCGCGGAACCAGTCGGAGGTGGCCTCCTGCCAGCCGGCATCGGCCCCGACCGGCCGGCCGGCGAGAATATCGGGCAGGACGGCGTTGAAATCGCGCGCGATGAGATCGGGCCGCTTGAGCCCGGTCATGGCATGGGCGAGCACCGGTTCGGGAAGACTGAGAGTGGGCAGGGCCTGGCGGACCGCGGCCACTTCCGCGTCATAGGCCTTGCCGGTGGCGAAGGCCGTTTCGAAGCCGGAAACGATGAGCGGCAGGCGCAGCTGGCCCGCCTCGATCGCGCTGCCTTCGGAAAAATCGGTTTCGAGCGTCGCGAGCTTGGCAGAGACGCCGGCCAGATCGGTCTGCGTCTGGGACGAAGCCTGACGCAGGGCCGCCAGTTCGGCTTCGAGCGCTGCAATGGCAGCCGCGTTCTTGGCCGATGCTTCGCCCGCCGCCTGCGGCGCCGCAGTCAATTCTTCGACCCGGGCGCTCAGGGCCGCAAGATCACCGGCGAGCTGATTCGGCGGCGTCGCATCGCGCGCCGGAGCCACAGCACCGGGATCGGCTTCAAGGCCGGCGACGCGCGCGGTCAGCCGTGCCAACTCGCCCTGCAAGGTGGAGGTGACGGTTTCAAGCTCCGGCACGGCCGTGGATATGGTGGCGATACGCGGATCGGCTGGTGGTGCCGGTGGCACAATGGCGGGCCAATAACCCAGCAGCGCCAATCCATAGGCAGCACCCAGACCCACCGCCCCGCCGACAAGCCCGGCAAACCACGCCGTCCCTGCTCCCGATGCGGGGGAAGAAGCCGGCGGCACGGCCGGCTTTGATTCGGGCCTCGTCGCCGCCGAAGCGGGTTTTGCCGGCTCGGGTTTTGCCGGCTCAGGCTTGGCCTCGGCTTGCGGTTTTGCCCCCGGAGCGGGTTTCACCGATTCGGCCGGGCGCGCCGTGCCTTCGAGCACCGGCGGTTTCACCGCGCCAGACCTTCCGGCGGGCTTGGTTTCGGTTGTGGCGCTTGCCTTGTCCTTGGGATCAGCCATGTGCCTTCCTTTTGCCTTGCCCGATCATGACCCAGATTGCTCGCGGGCAAAAGCCAGCGCCAGGGACATCATCGCTTCCTCATCCGGCCGGTCGGCCAGATGCACGCGGGTAAAATGCTCTTCGACCAGCGGCTGCGCGACATTTTCCGACAGACACAGCAGCGTCAGGTCGCGCTTCTTTGCCGCACTGAGCCTTTGGCCCACGACCCGGCAAAAGATTTCCGCTGTCCGGCGCGAATAGATCAGCGCCGCGCCAAACCCGCCGCTTTCGAGCGCCCGCAACGTGCTATCGGGAAAGTCTGATTCGGCGACCATGTCATAGACCGTTGCCGTCACCACCAGGATGCCATGCGGAGCAAGCGCCTGGGCCAGGTCGTCGCTGAGATGCCTTCCGGCCGGATAGAGCACCGGCCCCTCCATGCGGGCCAGCGCCAGCATGGTCGACAGGCGCTCGAATGTGCCGCCGGCGCTCAAGACTTCGGCAAAGCCCAGCGCCCTGGCTTCATATGCAGTCCGATCCCCCACCGCATAGACCGGCAGGTGACGAAGCGTAGCGAGCAGCCCCTTCTCCTCAAGCGCGCGAAGCGCATTGGCGCTGGTCACCGCCAGGGCGGCAAAGCCGGAGACGTCGGGCAGATGAAAATCGAGCGCCGTCCGCGCCAGAAGCGGGGCCGCCACCGCCTCGATGCCGAGCGCTGCCAGCCGATCGACACTGGCCTGGGCATCGGGCTCGGGGCGGGTGACAAGCATGCGCATGGTTTTCAGGCCATCCACTGCTTGAGCCATTCCGGCCCGGCCTGAGCGAGCAGGTCTTTGCCCACTTTTTCACCCAAGGATTGCGGATCCCCCCCGCTGGCTTCGGCGCGAAATGTCGTCTGCCCATCAAGGCTCAAAATTTCGCCCTTGAGACTGAGTGCACTGCTCTCGCCGGCCGTGAGCGCCCCGACGGGGGTGCGGCAGGAACCGTCGAGCACGGCCAGCATGGCCCGCTCGGCCGCGATGCGCGCATGGGTTTGCGCATGATCGAGCGGCGCCACGATATCGAGAAACCGCCGGTCGCCGCTGCGCACGGCAAGCCCGATGGCCCCCTGGGCTGGGGCGGGCATGAAGTTATCGGGGTCCAGAATGGAAGTGGCCCGATGGGCTTCCCCGAGCCGGTTGAGCCCGGCCATGGCGAGCAGCGTTGCGTCCGCCACCCCATCGGCCAGCTTTTGCAGCCGCGTATGCACATTGCCACGAAACGGCACGATGTTCAGATCCGGACGCAGCCGCAATGCCTGCGCGGCGCGGCGAATGGACGAGGTGCCGAATTTTGCGCCTTCGGGCAATTGGTCGATTCCCGCCGCCTTCAGCGACAGGAAAGCGTCGCGCACATCTTCGCGCTCGAGAAACGCCGCCAGCGCCATGCCTTCGGGCAAGCCCGTCGCCACATCCTTGCTCGAATGCACCCCGACATCGACGCGTCCCGACAGCAGCGCCTCGTCGATCTCCTTGGTGAAAACACCTTTCCCGCCAATGCTCGAGAGCGCCACATTGGCGTCCTGGCTGCGATCGCCGCCGGTCGAAAACACGTCGATGTGAATGTCGTCTTCGTTGACGCCATGGGCCGCGGACAAGAGGCCCCGCACCAGTTTCGCCTGGGCCAGCGCCAGCGGGCTGCCGCGCGTTCCGATCCGGGCGAAGGGGGCTGGCGATTGCATTGTGGCTCTGTCCTAGTGTAGCGAAAACCGTCGAGGCGCCTCGCGCCGCTTCACCCTTGGGAGTAGACCAGTTCGTCGTGACCGGGCAAGCGCAAGCCATCATTCTGGGTATCGAGACCAGCTGCGATGAAACCGCGGCCTCCGTGGTCGTGCGGGATCAATCCGGCCGCGGCACCATTCGTTCCAACGTGGTGCGCAGCCAGCTCGACGAACATGCCGCCTTTGGCGGCGTGGTGCCCGAACTCGCCGCCCGCGCCCATGTCGAATGGCTCGATCACATCATCGCGCAGGCTGTGGACGAAGCCGGGATCGCTCTCAGCGATATCGACGCCATCGCCGCCACCGCCGGCCCGGGCCTCATCGGTGGCGTGCTGGTGGGCCTCACCACCGCCAAGGCACTGGCCGCCTCGCTCGACAAGCCGCTCATTGCCGTCAATCACCTCGAAGGCCATGCGCTGACGGCGCGGCTGACCAATGGTGTCAAATTCCCCTATCTCATGCTGCTCGTTTCCGGCGGCCATAGCCAGTTCGTGCTGGTGCGCGGCGTCGGGGACTATGAGCGCTGGGGCGGCACCATCGACGATGCCCTGGGCGAAGCCTTTGACAAGGTCGCAAAACTGCTTTCCCTCGGCCATCCCGGCGGCCCCGCCGTCGAAGCGGTGGCCAAACAGGGCGACCCCAAACGCTTCAAGTTCCCAAAGCCTCTTCTGCGCGAAAAGCGTCTCGATTTTTCCTTCTCCGGCCTGAAGACGGCCGTGCGCCTGCAGGCCGAGGCGCTGGCCCCGCTCGGGGATCAGGACGTCGCCGATATCGCCGCCAGTTTTCAGGAAACGGTGGCGTTCATCGTCGGTTTTCGTGCCCGGCAGGCGCTCGAAAAATTTGCCGCGGAATTTCCCGGCGAACCGATCCGGCTCGTCGTCGCCGGTGGCGTTGCCGCCAATCGCCGCATTGCCCAAGCGCTGCAGGCACCCTGCACGGAATTGGGCGCCGAGCTCATCGTGCCGCCCATCGCGCTTTGCACCGATAATGGCGCCATGATCGCCTGGGCCGGAGCGGAGCGCTTTGCCCTCGAAGATACCGATAGCCTCGCCTTTGCCGCCCGCCCGCGCTGGCCATTGCAGGATCAAGACATGAGGGTGAAAAGCCATGGCGCTTGAAACGGTCGCCGTTTTGGGTGGCGGCGCCTGGGGCACCGCTCTGGCGCAGGCCGCCGCCATGGCGGGACGCAAGGTGACCCTGGTGCTCCGCAACAAGGAGCAGGCCGAGGCGCTCAATGCCACCCATATCAACCAGGCCACCCTGCCCGGCCAGACGCTGCTGCCCTCCATCAGGGCCAGCGTCGAACCGGTATCGGCCGATATTTTTATCCTCGCCGTACCGGCCCAGGCGACGCGGACACTGCTGTCTTCGCTTGACCCCGGCCTACTCGCGGGCAAGCCCGTCGTGCTTTCGGCCAAGGGGCTCGAAATCGGCACCCTCGCCCGGCAGAGCGAAATTCTGGCAGATATGGCGCCCGATGCCGTGGGCTATGTGCTGTCCGGACCGAGCTTTGCTGGCGACGTCGCCGCCGGCCGGCCCACCGCCGTCACCCTGGCAGG
>DATMSG010000261.1:0-7458 GCA_035565515.1 Devosia sp. | reverse complement strand
TTGCTGCCCCGGGCACCATAGATTTGCCTCACAGCATCGTGAAGTTGCGATGGTGAGGCCGCGTCAGGCCTGATAGCACTGAGCCAATTGCCCGTCTGGAGAAGATTCCCTTGGCCCCCATCGACTTGTCCGCTGCGCCCTTCAATCTCGACGAGGAGGCCATTGCCTGGGTGCATGCAACCCGCGACGGCCTCGCCCCGCGCGACAAGCTGGCCCAGCTTTTCGTCCTCCTCGCCCGCGGCCCCGCCGAGGAGGCATTGGAGGCGATAAAAGCCTTTCGGCCAGGCGGCATTACCCGCGTCTATTCCGATGATCTCGGCAGCGAAATCAGCCTTGCCCGCCAGCTCGATGCGGTCGGCCCGGCACCGATGCTGGTCAGCGCCGATCTCGAAGGCAGCCGCATGAGCCTGCCATTCGGCACGTCCGTGCCCAATCCGCTCGGCCTTGCCGCGGTGGACGATGTTGAGGCCACCACCGCCATTTCGACCATCATGGCCGAGGAAGCGCGGGCCGTCGGGCTCAACTGGAGCTTTACCCCGGTCATCGACATCAACGCGGCCTGGCGTAGCGCCATTGTCGGCACCCGCTCCTACGGCAGCGACATCGACAAAATCGAGCGGCACGCCCTGGCCCAGATCGCCGCCTTCCAGGCCAATGGCGTCGCTGCGACCGTAAAACACTGGCCCGGCGAAGGCTTTGACGATCGCGACCAGCACCTCGTGACCACGGTCAATCCGCTGACCCTTGCCGAATGGGACGAAAAATTCGGGCGTCTCTATCGCGCCGCGATTCGATCCGGCGTCCTCAGCGTCATGTCCGCCCATATCGCCTTTCCCGCCTTCGTGCGCGAGCTCGATCCCGAAGCCACATCCGAAGCTTTCCGGCCGGCCTCGTTGAGCCGCGTGCTCAACGAAGTCCTCCTGCGCGAACGCCTCGGTTTCCAGGGCCTCATCGTCTCCGACGCCACGTCCATGGCCGGGCTCGGCGATTGGGGCCCGCGCGACGAAACCCTGCCCGAACTGGTCATCGCCGGCTGCGACGTCATCTTGTTTGCCGACGATCCCAATGCCGACCTGATGCGCCTCGTCAAAGCCGTCGCCGATGGCCGCCTGACGCAGGAGCGCGTGGACGAGGCCGTGACCCGCATCCTGGCCCTCAAGGCCGCACTGGGCCTCCATAGGGATCGCCCCGAGCCCAATCTCGATACGGCCAACCGCGTTGTCGCGACACCCGAAAAACGCGCCAAGGCCAAGGACGTCACCGCGCGGATGCCGACGCTGGTCAAGGACACGGCCAATCTGCTGCCCTTGTCCCCCGCCAAATATAAGCGCGTGCTGATCTACTCGACCGGCGCCGTGCAGCCTTTCGCACCCGAACCGATCCCGCTTTCCCTGCCCGATCGTCTTGCCAGGGAAGGCTTTGAGGTCACCGTTCACACACCGGACCTCACGGTGCGCGCTTCGGACTACGATCTCGTGCTCTATCTGCTCGCCGAAGAAACCCTCCTCACCCGCAGCCGCATTTTCCTCGATTGGAAGCGCCTTACCGGCTCGGTCTTCGGTGCCATGCATCGCCATTGGCACGACGTGCCGACGCTCATGGTCTCGCTGGGCTTTCCCTACTATCTCTACGACGCCCCGCGCGTATCGACTTATGTCAACGCCTATGGATCGAGCGACGCGATCCAGGACGCCGTCCTCGATACGCTGCTCGGCCGGGTGCCCTTCACCGGCACCAGCCCGGTCGATCCCTTCTGCGGTAGTGAGCAGGCGAAGTACTGATTAAGTAGACCTCAGCCTGAGCCTGTCGAACCACGAGATCTCCGGGGTAGTCAGTTCGGAGGCGTGCCGTTCTTCGCCAGAACATCGCCCGCCAGATAGAGCGATCCGCAGATCAACACCCGCGCATTGGGGACCTCTGCCGCCGCCTTCAGCGCCGTCACGACCGAGCGCATCGGCCGCGCATCAAGACCCACATCGGCGGCGCGCGACACGATATGCCCGGCCGGATGGGCGTTCTGCTCGCCCGGAATGGTCAGCGCCAGCACAGACGGCCTGAAATCGGCAAAGGCCTCAAGAAACTCGCCGGGGTCGCGATTGCTCATCATGCCCATGATCAGCAGCAGCGGCGCCGGCCGGCTGCGGTCAAACTCGGCAATGGTCCGCGCCAGTGCCTTGGCGCCATGCGGATTGTGCCCGCCATCGAGCCAGAGCTCATGGCCCGCAGGCAGGAGGTCGCGCAGTTTTCCCTCACGGATCGGCTGCATGCGCGCCGGCCAAGTCACCTTGCGCAGACCTTCGGCAATGGCGGCCTCATCGACCGGCAATTCAAAGTGCCGCGCGGCCGCAATGGCCAAGGCTGCATTATCGAACTGATGCGGCCCCAGGAGCGCCGGCGGCGGCAGGTCAAGCATGCCGGCTTCGTCGGTATAGACCAGCCGCCCATCCTGCTGGACGCCATGAAAATCCTCACCCTGCCAGAGCGGCGTGATCCCCAGACGATGCGCCGCGCGCTCAAGCACCTTGTGACCTTCGTCGCGCTGGATACCCATCACCGACTTCGCGCCACGCTTCAGGATACCGGCCTTGTTGGAGGCGATTTCGGCAATCGTCTTGCCCAAAAAAACCTGATGGTCGAAATCGACCGGCGTAATGATGGTGCCCAAGGGGTGCTTTACGACATTGGTCGTGTCATAGGTGCCGCCCATGCCCGTTTCGAGCAGCAGAAAATCGGCCGGCGTTTCGGCAAACAGCTTGAACGCGGTCACTGTCGTCACCTCGAAAAAGGTGATTCCCGCCCCGTCATTGATCTTTTCGACCTCTTCGAGCGCCGCATTCAGTTTTCGCGTCGAAACCAGTTCGCTCGCGAGGCGAATGCGCTCGTTGAAGCGCACGAGGTGGGGCGAATTGTAAACATGCACCGTCTTGCCCGCCGCCTCGAGGAAGGCGCGGAGATAGGCAATGGTCGATCCCTTGGCATTGGTCCCCGCCACATGGATGGTGGGCGGCAGGTGGTCCTGCGGATTGCCCAGTTTTTCCAGGAGCGGCAGCATGCGATCGAGGCTGAGATCGATCAGCTTCGGATGCAGCCCAGACAGGCGTTTCAGAATGGCGTCGGTACGGGACACTGGTTTGTCTCCAATGCAAAAGCGCCCACGGAACTGTCATCCCCGCGAAAGCGGGGACCTCCGTTTCAGGACAGAGGTTCCCGCTTTCGCGGGAACGACACCGTGGATGGCCAGGCGGACTACTTCCGCAATTCGCCGCCGGTCGTCTTGGTGACGGCCGCAACAATGGCCGACGACACCTTTTCGATATCCTCATCGGTCAGCGTGCGGTCGCGCGGCTGTAGGGTTACTTCGATGGCTACGGATTTTTTGCCCTCACCAACGTGCACGCCTTCGAACACATCGAAGATACCGACATCAGTAATGAGCGCCTTGTCCGCGCCCTTGGCCGCCCGCAGGATCGTCGCCGCGGCAATGCCCTTGTCCATCACGAAAGCAAAATCGCGAGAAACCGGCTGGAACTGGCTGAGATCGATCGCCGGCTTGGTCTTCGTCGCTTTCTTCCGCGCTTCGGGCAGGGCGTCGAGGTCGATTTCGAAAGCCGCCACCGGCCCCGAAATATCGAGATCAGCCGCCAACGCCGGATGCAGCTCGCCGAACCAGCCCAGCGTCACCTTCGGCCCCAGTGCAAAACGCCCGCCACGGCCCGGATGGCTCCAGCCCGCCGCCTCGGGCAGCACCTGCACCTTGTCGACATCGATTCCAAGCGCGTCGAGCACCGCAGAGAGATCAGCCTTGGCATCCCAGACGGAAACCGCCTCGGCCTTGCCCGACCAATGGCGGCCCGCGCCATCAATCTTGGCCGTGCCGGTGCGCAGGCCCGAAGCATAGGTGTGCTGGCCTTCGGGCTTGTCCGAGAGGAAAATCTGCCCGACTTCGAACAGCGCCACATCGGCAAAGCCGCGATTGGCATTGCGGCGCGCGCCTGCAAGCAGGCCTGGCAGCAGCGAAGGCCGCATATCGGTCATGTCCGAGGCGATGGCATTGGCCAGCTGTCGATCTTCTGTGCCACCACCGAAGCGCGTGGCTTCTTCATGCGAAATGAACGACCAGGTGACGGCCTCATCAAGGCCGCGCGATGCCAGAACGCGACGGGCGATGCGGCGACGGTTCTGGATGGTGGTCAGAATGCGCGGCGCGACGTGGTTGAGGCGGGCCAGCGGCTCCACCGGCACATTGTCGACGCCCACCATGCGCATGACCTCTTCGACGAGATCAGCCTTCTGGGTGACGTCCGGACGCCAGCTCGGCACTTTTACCAAGCGCTTGTCGCCCGAACCTTCGGCCACGAAGCCAAGCGCTGCGAGAATTTTTTCAATCCGGTCAGGAGACACTTCGAGGCCCGTCAGACGACGGACTTCGCCAAGCGGAAATTCCACTATGGTATTGGGGAAGACATCGTCGCCCGAAATCGCAGGCTCCATCGGTTCGCCGCCGCAGAGTTCGAGCACAAGGCGTGTTGCCAGTTCCATACCCGGCTCAGTCAGCGCCGGGTCAACCGAACGCTCCAGACGATAGCGCGCGTCCGAAACAATGCCGGTCTTGCGGCCGGTGCGGGCAATCAGCTCCGGGTCCCAGCTCGCGCATTCCATGAAAATGTTCGTCGTATCGTCCGTCACACCCGAGCGAATGCCGCCCATGATGCCGCCAAGGCAGAGCGGGCCCTTGTCATCGGCAATGACCGTCATGGTCTCGTCGAGCGTATAGATCTTGTTGTCGAGCGCATCGAACTCTTCGCCGCGCGCATTGCGCAGCACCATTGCGCCCTCAACCTTGTCGGCATCATAGGCGTGCAGCGGCCGGCCCCAGCCGAGTGAAACCAAGTTGGTGATATCGACAATGGTATTGATCGGTCGCAGGCCCACGGCGCGGAGGCGCGCCTGCAGCCAGTCCGGCGACGGACCGTTCTTCACATTGGCGATATAGCGGCCGGCAAATTTCCGGATGGCCTTGGGTTCTTCCGCCGAAAATTGCTGCGGCAGCGGCGCGATCGGGCTCTTTCCAACCGAAGGCACCGGCGAGAAATCGGTCTTTTTGAGCGTGCCGAGGCCAAAGGCGGCAAGATCGCGCGCCACGCCATAGACCCCTGTTGCGTCGCCACGGTTGGGCGTAATGGAAATGTCGAAAACCACGCCATTGATCCCGGCATAGTCGACATATTTTTCCCCGATCGGCGCATCGCCGGGCAACTCGATAATGCCGTCGTGATCGTTGGACAGCTGCAATTCGGCGGCCGAGCAGAGCATGCCGTTGGACGGGGCACCGCGAATGACGACGCCGCCCTTGAGTTCAAAATCCTTGCCCGGGATATAGGTGCCGGGGAAAGCAAAGACGCTTTTCATGCCGGTCCTGGCATTGGGCGCGCCACAGACGACGTCGATCAGCTCGCCGGTCCCGGCATCGACCTTGCAGATATTGAGGTGGTCGGAATTGGGATGGGGCTTGGCCTCGACCACATGGGCGATGACGAATTTTTCGAGCGCCTTGCCCTGACTTTCGATGCCTTCCACCTCGAGGCCGATCATGGTCAGCGCCTTGCCGATCTCTTCGGTCGAGGCCGTGGTCTCGAGATGTTCCTTGAGCCAATCAAGCGTGAATTTCATGTTTTGGGACCTTAGCGGAAGTCACTCTTGCTGCCAGTAATCGGCGGCAGCGCGGACGAAAGTTGAAAGAGTTCGACAAGCACATTGGCAAAGCCGCGGGCGTCGTCGATGGCGCGATGGGTGTGGGGAATATGGCCATAAAATTCGGCCGGCAGCTTGCTCATGCCCCAATCGAGATAGGGCGCACCACGCAGCGTTCCGGCCATGGTGTAAAGACACACGCCACCGCCACGGAAAATCTGGCGGCCCTTGAAAGGACCGGAGAGCGCCCGCGTGCCGGCATATTCATCGAGATAGTGGTCCATCCATAGACCATCGAAAATCATCGGCGCCGCAACAAAAACTTTTGGGCCGGGGAGGCTCTCCACCCAATCAGCAAAGCGCGGCATGACCACGGCCGGGTCCTCGGCACCCTCCGTCGCCACCTTCCAGGCCTCGGGCTGGGTCTTCCACCAGTCCATGGTCATCTCGTTCTGCTGGCGATCGGCCCGCGGCTCCAGCACGGCCTCGAACTCGCCATGCCGGGTCCCGTCGGCTTCGATAGCCACCGAAGCAAAACTCAGCATGGAATTGTGCAGCGGCGTCGGTCCATCGGATTCGATATCGGTGACGACAAAGATCGGGCGAGCCACGCGATTGTAGAGGTCCCGCCCGGCGGGCAGTACCGTCACCAGCCGGAATTTTTCACAGACAATCTGCATGTCGGGCGAAAAGCCGCCATTGCGCGAGAAATAGTCCTCGTGCCCCCGGCGCCACTCGGCATAGGGCCCCTCGCCTTCAAGATCGGTGAAGCTGGGCTCAATCGCTTCGAAGGGCATGATCTCGATGGACAGCGTTTCGATCACCGCCGCCGGTTCGCCCGCGCCATTGAGCACGACATCGCGCCGGCCGACGACGGGCATGGCTTCCTTGCCCGCGCCATAGTCGCGCAGCGCCCCGCAGGTCGCGGTCTTCCTGCCGGCAAGCACCAGGCCAAGCAATTCCTCGTTCAGCTCCGGCGTATCGCCGAAGCTGAAGGTTATGGCATTGGCATATTCGGGCGGAAGGGCGGCCATCTCAGTTAGCTCGAAAGCCCACCAAACAGCGTCGGCAGATCGAGCGGGCGGAACCCGTAATGCTCGATCCAGCGCTGGTCGGCGTCAAAGAACGCGCGGAGATCAGGCATGCCATATTTCAGCATGGCGAGACGGTCGATGCCCATGCCCCAGGCAAAGCCCTGATAGACATCGGGATCGAGGCCGGCATTGCGCAGCACATTGGGATGCACCATGCCGCAACCCAGAATTTCGAGCCAGTCATTGCCCTCGCCGATCTTCACTTCCGAGCCCGAACGGTCGCATTGCACGTCGACTTCCATACTCGGTTCGGTGAAGGGGAAGAAGCTCGGCCGGAAACGCAGGGTGACATTGGGCACTTCGAAGAAGGCTTTCAAGAATTCTTCGAGTACCCAGCGCAGCTGGCCGATATGCGAATTCTTGTCGATGACGAGGCCTTCGACCTGATGGAACATCGGGGTGTGCGTCTGGTCGCTGTCATTGCGATAGGTGCGGCCGGGCATGACGACGCGGATGGGGGGATCCTGCGACGGGGTCAGGTAAGAGGCCGCCGGTTTTTCATTGGTCTTTTGCATGACGCGCACCTGCACGGGCGAGGTATGCGTGCGCAAAACCTTCTTCACGCCGTCCGGGCCGGGCTTCATGAAGAAGGTGTCGTGCATTTCGCGGGCCGGGTGACCTTCGGGGAAGTTCAGGGCGGTGAAATTGAAATAGTCGGTCTCGATATCGGGCC
>DATMSG010000260.1:0-29790 GCA_035565515.1 Devosia sp. | reverse complement strand
TACCGAAGAGTCCTCCATCCTCAACTTCCCCGCGCTGAACATCCGTGAGGCGCATGAGCGTCCCGAAGGTATGGAAGAGGCGTCGGTGATGCTGACTGGCCTGGATCTCGACCGTGTTCGTCAAGCGATCCTCATTCTGGCCGGTCAGGGCCGCGGCGAAACGAGAACCTTGCGCCCGGTTGCCGACTACTCGATGCCGAACGTGTCCGGGAAGGTGGTGCGTATCATCCATTCCTACCGCGACTACGTGATGCGGACCGTCTGGCGCCAGACGGTCTGAGATGCGGATCCTCATCGTCAGCCAGTACTTCTGGCCAGAGAACTTTCGCGTGAACGATCTTGCGGCCGAGATGGTTCGGCGCGGTCATCAGGTGACCGTGCTGACGGGCCTGCCCAATTATCCGGATGGGGCGATCTTTCCCGACTATGCCGCCAATCCAAGTAGCTTTCTCGACTATAAGGGGGCGGAGGTTATTCGCGTACCACTCTTACCGCGGGGCAAGGGCGGCTTGCGGTTGATGCTCAACTACCTCTCGTATGCGATTACTGCCAGCATTCTTGGCCCCTGGCGCCTGCGGGGACGAAAGTACGATGCCACTTTCGTGTTCCAGGGATCACCCGTCACCGTCGGGCTGCCTGCCATCGTTATCAAGTGGTTCAAAAAGACACCAATTGCGCTGTGGGTCCTCGACCTTTGGCCGCAATCGCTCGAGGCCGTAGGCGCGGTCAAGTCACCGTTCATATTGAGCTTGGTCGACCGAATGGTGACCTTCATCTACCGCAATTGCGATCGCGTGCTAGGTCAGTCGCGCGCCTTTCTGTCCGAACTGCAACGCCACGTGAACGATCCGTCCAAGGTCGACTACCTACCCAGTTGGTCAGAGGACGAACTCGCCGAGTTCGACGCCGAAGCGGCGCCCGAAGTGACATCGCGCCCTGACCTGTTCAACATCGTCTTCACTGGCAATATCGGCGAGGCACAGAATTTCCCTTCTGTCCTCGATGCCGCCGAGGCGCTCCGCGCGGAACCCGTCCGATGGGTCTTTGTTGGCGATGGCCGGCAGGCACAGTGGGTCCGCGATGAAGTAGCGCGACGGGGGCTATCTGAACAGGTGGAGCTCCCCGGACGTTTTCCCCTCGAGCGCATGCCATCCTTCTTTGCTCATGCTGATGCCCTGCTGGTCACGCTCAAGACCTCCCCCGCCTTTGCCATGACCATTCCGGGTAAGGTTCAGTCCTACCTGGCGGCTGGCAAGCCGATCCTGGCTATGCTTGACGGGGAAGGCGCAGCGGTCACGCGCGACTCAGGCGCCGGCATGGCCGTTCCGTCCGGCGACGCCATGGCCCTTGCAGAAGCGGTGCGTCGTTTGATGGCTATGTCCTCCTCGAAGCGATCCGAGATGGGGCAGAAGGGCAAAGACTATGCCGCCCGGGAGTTCAACCGAGGTCAGGTTTTGACCCGCCTGGAGCGGGTGCTCCAGGACCTGGCCGCCGGCAAGCAGGCCTAGGTCATTGTGGTGGGGCTCCCCATTTTTCTGCTGCGAGCTCGCCATGCTGCATACAGGGTAGCCGCCTTATCTCATCCGTTGGCGTGGCGCGGACATCTTACTTGCCCGAGCGTAGAGGTCGACAAATTCGATGTGTCGACAACAAGTGCTCAGTGGGCGCCCAAGCATCGCTCACAAGCGGGAGAGCACTAGGCTGATTGAGCGCATCGTAACTAGGCAGGCGCCCAGAAGCTTAGTCCAGCGTCAGCGCTATATGGACTGACATGATCACACAATCTCTCCCCGGCCCACGACGCCCAGCGCACCGAATCTGGCTTTCAAAGCGATGAGTCGATTTTGTTTCTCACGGTTAACGGGCGGTGACCGCAGACGCCAGCAATCTGCGCCAAATGACGACAACGGTTTTTGTCGGCCTCTATTCCGCAGCTTCCAAATGAATCCAGGGGGAGCGTGACCGTCTTCGCTACGCAACGTTAACCACGCGACCGATCCAGAGCTTGCACCCGGCAAAAGGGATCCTCATCTTGGCACTGTCGGCGCCGAATCGGCTCGATGATGGTTAGCAGGCCGCTTGCTTCCAACAAGCGGCCGACGGAAGTGCTTCCAACACTCCCGCCAGCCTGACCATGCAACCCCTGCGCGAACAGAGGCATACATGGCTACCCTTCCTTCTACCGGCGCACGCGCGCCCGGCAAGTCCTATCCGCATTCTATCCAGATCGAACCGCCGCGCCTGATTGGCGGGCTGGTCATTCACCCGTTGGTTACCGCCTCTATCCAGATCAAGATCCTGGAAATCGTCGATGATACCGATGGTGCAACTATCGGCGACATCATTGCCGAGCTGCCCGACCATCCCGACCCCGTCTCGGCCATCTTGGTCATGGTTGAGCTCAGGATCTTGGTGATCGACTTCACCCCCGTGATCGACACCCATACCGTCGTACGCCGCTCCGATCCTGAACCGGACCCGGAGAACCAGGGGGGAACCCCCTCTTCACCCAAGGACGGTTTGGATACCGCCAGTGCAAGTTCGGTTATCTCGAACTTCTCCAGCAACGATGCCGCGCCCAACACTGTCGTCGCCGACGGTCTCGAACGCCTTGAGGTTAGTCCGTTCTCGCCCAATGTGGTGGTCGGCTCGGGTGCCACGCGCCGCGCCTTTGCCCGCATGGCCGAGCTCCGCCGCCCCGGCGTCTACATGCTGATGAACGCCGACCGCATCTATGTCGGCACCGGCGCCGATGTCGGCCTGCGCGTGGCCTCGGGCCAGCAGCCGATCGGCGACATCGAGACAATTGTCGTCATCACCGATGCCAACGGCAACCTGACCGAAGACGAGGCCAAGGCGACCGAACGCCTGCTGTGGTCTCGCGTCGTTGCGGAGCGCGAGCGCGCGTTGGTCAATGGCATTCCCGATGGCGCCAGCATCGATGCCGAGCGCCTTGGCGAACTGGAGGCCATGCTGGGTTCCGCCTGCCTCGCGCTGCGCCACGCCGGCCTTCTGTTCACGACCCGGTCGGCCCGCGCTGTGCTGGCCGGACCGCGCCAGGAGCCGGGCCGCGTTGCGCCCCTGCGCCCCTTCAACCAACTCCCCGATGGCGAGGTTCTTGAACTGAACTTCGGCAACGGCCTGGTGGCCCTGGCGGCACGCCAGTCGGATACCCACTGGTTGCTGCTGCAGGGGTCTGATGTGCGCATCGACACCGTGGCAAGCGCCAATGCCAGCACGCGCTTTTTGCGCGCCGCCTGGCTCCATGGCGGCTTGCTCAAAATGTCACCGGACGACCGCAGCATGG
The DNA here is from genome assembly GCA_035565515.1 of Devosia sp. Taxonomy (GTDB): domain Bacteria; phylum Pseudomonadota; class Alphaproteobacteria; order Rhizobiales; family Devosiaceae; genus Devosia. The sequence continues at coordinate 26,483 of DATMSG010000260.1, read as the reverse complement.
TGACCACTCGCGACCTGGTTTTCCGCAGCGGTAGCGGTCTGGCCCAGTTCTGTGCCGGGTCCAAGGGCCGCAGCCTCGAAAGCTGGAAGCCGATCGCCCCCGATGGCGGCTACGATCCGGACACCACCGCCCTCATCGCCGCTTAGGCCCGCGGCGAGCTTCGGCACCCCAGTTCACCCTCCCGTCTTTCCGCGCGGATCGATCCTCTTTGGGTCGGTCCAGCGCCAGGAGTCTGCATGTCATGTCTGACCACACCGACCAATACGATGATGACGACGCCGTCGAACTGGGCGCCTTGGCGCCTTCCCCCCTCGACGCCCGCGAAGCGCTTGGCCAGGAAGCGCTCTCGCACGCCCTGACCCGCAAGTCCCACCTCTTGCTGTCGCAGCCGGCGCGCGTGCTGATCCTGCATGTTCCTTCGGCCGACTGGGTGGAGTTGATCGCCGAGGCGGTTCCGAAAATCGCGGGAGCCGTCGCGATCAAGACGGCCACCGAGGAGACCGTGAGCAACAAGATCGCGCACCGCGTCGGCAGGGACGCCCTACGTTATCTCCATAGCCGCCGCACCATTGTGTTCATCTCGCAGAATCCGGACGCCATTCTGGATGAGACCGTGCTTGCTGCCGCCGATGCCAGGATTGTCATTCTGCCGCCAACGCCGGCACTGCTGCGCAAGGTCATTGCCCGCGTCAGCAAGGGAGTGGCTCGTGGCGTGACGCTCGAAATGGTAGGTCTGCCACTGCCGGTCATCCTGAGCGCCATTCGCCCTGGGATTCCTGCGCGCGCCTGTGTCGACAATCTCGCCCGTGCGCTGCTCTTCAAGCCCGTCGTAGCAACCCCAGTCTCGTCCGTGCCGATGTTGACCGAACTGCCGCTCACTGCGTCGTTGCGCCGGTGGACTGACCATGCCCTTGCCGATCTGGCTGCGGTCAAGGCCGGAACCCTCTCTGCCGATCAACTGATGTTCGCGGTGCTCGAGGGCGAGCCGGGCACCGGCAAAACGCTCATTGCCGAGAGCCTCGCCCGCACCGCCGACTGGGCCTTTGTGCCGAGCAGCGTGGGCGCGTGGTTTACCGAGGGAGATGGCGCCCTCGGTGGCGTGGCCCGCAATCTCAGGACCTTTGTCGATGAGATTTTGGCGGCCGAACCCTGTATCGGCTACATGGACGAGCTCGACAGCCTTCCGAATCGGGCCACCATGGACAACAGGGGTCGCGACTGGTGGACGCCCGTGGTCAACTTGTTCTTGGTCGAGATCGACCGGCTCCGCAAGTCCGGAAAGGCCGTGCTCCTTCTCGGCGGCACAAACTTCTACAACCGCTTGGATGCCGCCCTTGTCCGTCCCGCGCGCCTGCAGCAGCGGGTGACCTTCATGCCTCCTCAGGACGCAGACGAGGTTGTCGATGTGCTTCGTCACTTTTTGAAGGGCGAATTGGCTGACATCGATCTCCGCTCCCTGGCCCGGACTGGGCTCGGCGCGACGCCGGCGGCGATCGAGGGTTGGGTCAAGGAAGCGCGCGGCACTGCCCGTTCGGCCGGACGCGCCCTTCAGCGCGGTGACCTTCTGGCCCAGATTGCGCCCAGGGACGATCGCAGCGCGGCCGACATTCGCGCCGTGGCGCTACACGAAGTGGGCCATGCTCTCGTCGCCCATCGCCTCGGCCACGTCGTGGCGACCCTGTCCATCATTCCGGACGATAGTTCGGGCGGCCGTATGCGCAGTTCTCTGCCCAGCCTGATCCTCGATCTCGAGCTCATTCGCGACACCGCCACGATAATGCTGGGTGGCCGCGCCGCAGATATTGCACTGGGTACCGGCCCCAATGCCGGGGCCGAAGCCGACATCGAGGGCGCAACCCGACTTTTGCTTGCGGCTCATGAGCGCCAGGGACTTGGAGACACCCTGGTGTACCTGCCGGCAGTGAGCACGAGGCCAAACCAGGCCCTGGTCAACACCGTTGCCGAGGATTTGCGTACCCTGCTCGATCGCGCCATTGCCATCATCACGGCCGAGCGCGACCTTGCTCTCGATCTGGCTGATCGCTTGATTGCAGCGCGGGTCCTCTCCCAAAATGACGTCGTAGATCATTTGGACAGACGGCCCAGCAAAGGGAACGACGATAGCGCCGCCGCGGGACTCTCCCATGTCTGGGCGAGAAGGCCATGAGCAGGCTGAGCCGCGAGACTCTCGCCGTCGGACTTCGGGCAGCGTTGCGTATCCAACAGGGAGAACTGCCTACGGAGGCTGACCTTGCTGCAGCCCCTCATTTAGATGGCTGGGCGATCGAGGAGATAACCCCCGGTCTCTCCCGTCTCATAGGCGTCGTGTCGGGCCATCCCAAGATTGCGGATGGGTGGTGCACGACCAGCGTCCTGTTGGTCCTCGACAGGCACCGCAAATTCGCGAGGACCGCAAGCCGGCTCTATAGACTGGGGAAGCCGCTGGGCGGGTAGACCGGCGCTTCCTACACAACTGTCCGTGACGATGAAGCGGTGGGACCTCCGGGACCCACCTAGCCTTCCGGTGCAGATGTCATCCGCTCCTGATCTTAGTACACCCCCGTTACTCCTTCAGATGACATCCGCATGCGCGACGAGCGCGGACACGCCTGTTGACTGCCAAGAATTGGCGAGGAGGATGACGCAGCATTTCCGACGGCGTGTCTTGCCAAGACTGGTCATATGAATTGGCGGCCAATGCCGGAGCATAATACATGACGGAAGAAGTACGCCCCACCACCAGGTCGCAGCGCCTGAGAAAGCGCATGGAGAAGGATGCCGACCGACAAGCGGTCCGCCGTGAAGCCATGCGACAGCAAGGTAGCCCAGACACGCATGCTGTCGATCGGGCAGTTGCCGAGGCTGTGGCCTATCTTGCAGTTCAGAACCATCGGGATGGCGAAAAGAAGGGGAACGCCAAGCTGATGTTTCGCGACATAGTAGAAATCGCCAGTCGCATCCTCAGCCATAGGGGGCGCTTCGATCAGCTCGCGTCGATGCGCGCGGTCGCGTCCCGCCTTGGCAATAGAAAATCTCACCGCTGGAGCCTGCCGGCTCCCGAGCGGGGAGCCAACCTCCCCCATAAATCATGATCGTGTTGGCGGAGGGCGCGTCCTTGTCATGGCCACAGGACTGTCTTGGCGACCGCTCCTGCTGAAAAGCTCTTGGGCGGGCTGCACCACGTCAACCGGCGGGAGGCAAGAGTTCGACCCGCTGCGCCGCATTAGCCTGTCCCACCTTCATCCATAGCTCAAGACTGCCTCCAGGTCCGTCGCCGTCCGGGTTCTCGACATCGCAGGCTGAACCTATGGTTGGGAGGCTGTGGGACCACGCGTTGAAAAAAGATGGTTCTAGCTGTTGTGGCTTTCGTCCCTCGCCCTGATCCTTCGGCAGCTCCCCGATGGACCAACCAATTGACCCAGATCTACCTTACCCGCCGCCAGGTGGCCGAACTGTACCCGATCTCCGAGCACACGCTTGCCGCCCTCGCGTCGAGGGGGATGGGCCCGCCATTCTTCAAACCGACAGACAAGGTCCTGTATCGTTCGCAGGACGTTGAGGCCTGGATCGAGGCCGCCATAGTGACGCCAATAGGCCCGGTGGCTCCGTCCGTAGGCCAGCCGCGCAAGGGCAAGGCGACAGCAGGCGGACGCGGCAGGGCCATCCCCAAGCCCAGTCCGTTCGCAATCTCCCATGCCGGCCTTCATGGCCGGAAATCATTGCCGCCCTCGCCCAACTCCGCGTTGCGCCGGAGTGAACAGGCCCGGGCCGGCCAAGGGGATTCCGAGGATGTTTGACGCCCCTCTCCGCGACGGCGACTCGTTTAACCTGAATTCAGTCTGGTGAGCCATATGTCATTTCTTGAAGGATTATTCGCCAAACCACGGAAGCCAAGCGGCCGCCCGGCAAGTGCCTGTCCTATTCCGGATACGCTGCCAAACGGCAACAGCACCTTCGTCCTCCTGATGGCGGCGTCGAAGGGCGGCACCGGCAAGTCCACGCTCTGCATGCATCTGGCTACCCTGGCTGCCCATTCTGGGTTCCGCACGCTCATCGTCGACACGGACATCGAGGGAGATCAACAGAGCTGCATCGAGTGGAGCAAGCTGCGGCCGGACACCAGCATCAAGGTTATTCCGGCTAAACTCGGCCAGGCGCCGCGGGCGATTGAGTGGGCCCGGCGGCAGGGCTTCGAATTTATTGTCATCGATACGGCAGGCCGTGACCTGGCGGCGATGCACGCCAGCATGGCGGTCGCCGATATCATGGTGACGCCGGCGCAGCCCTCGCCCGTCGATCTCCAGGCTACCGCGCCGATCCGCCGTGTGTGGCGCGCCAACGATACGCCAGCGGCCCTGATCCTGAACGGCGTCACGAGCGAAAGCGGAGCTCGTGCGAGGTTTTATATGCGGCGCTACGCCGATATCGGACATGTGCTGCCATCGGTGGTAAGCCGACGGGTCCAGTATGCGGATGCGATTGCCATGGGGCTGGGCGTCTCGGAATACCTGCCTGGCGGCGATGGCGATCTGGAAATGCGCCGTCTGCTGCGTGCTATTTTCCAGCGCGCCGAAGCAAAGGATATGACATGAACCAACCATTGCTCAGGGCATTGAAGGCCGCGACACAGTCGGCGACGACGGCCGGGATCAAAGAGGTTCGCCTGCGGCTGCCGCCGACCGTAGTCGATGAGATCAAGCTCCTTGCGACGGCAGAGGGGCTATCAATGAACGCTCTTGTGGCAGCGTTCATCGACGCCGGCCTCGTTGCCCACGGTCGCAAGTCCATCGCCGAGTTGGACCCACGATTTCTGGACTATCTCAAGAGTTCGAGCGCGCGCGCTGTGGTGCTGCAAGACGACGAAGATTTTACCTAAGCGCCGTCAACACACCAGGATACGGGTCCACGGGTCCACGGGTCCACGGGTCCACGGGTAAGGAGTGCTGCGCCTATCGGTCGTCTGCAACCCCTATTCCTCCGGGCGCACCGAATTGTTCACCTTGGCATCCACAATACCGGGCAGCGGCAGCGCTACCCGCGAGCTTGCCCGTGGCAATGCCCGCAGGCGGGCCACGCTCTGATCGACCTTGGAATGGCGATAGCGCAGCAGGCTTTTTACATCGACGTGGCCGGAAAAATCCATGACCTGCTCGCTGGTCCAGCCTGCGTCAAAGCAGCGGGAGATCGCCTCGTGCCGGAAATCATGCCAGCGGAGCGTGCCGACCGAAATCAAATCTGGCCGCGCCAATCCCTCGGCACGCTTGGCCGCGCGAGCGCGAGCATATTCAAGGGCCTTCTTGAGCTGGTTGCCGCTCACCTTGAAAATCTTGCCGCCGGCGGCGCGCGCCGGCAATGCCTCCAGGATTTGGACGGCGCGCTCGGACAACAGGATGTGGCGGCCCCGGCCGTTTTTGGCATCGGCCAACCAGACCGTGCCGCCACGCCGGTCGTAGTCCTTCCATTCGATGCGCAGCTGCTCGCTGCGGCGGCAGCCAGTTTCGAGCGCGAATTCGGCGGCAAGCGGCACAATGGGATCTTCGGCCATGATCAGTTCGGCAAAGAGCAGGGCTTCCTCATCGTCCTGAATGCGCCGAATGCGCTCGTCGATAGCTCGCGGCGCCTGCACATACTCCAGCGGCGAGCGCACCAAGTCGAATTTCCTGGCCGCGGCAGCGAACAGGGGCTTGAGCAGGCGAATATCGCGTCCGACGGTGTTGGGCTTCACCTCTTCGAGCCGGTCGGCAATCCAGTCCTCGAACATGTCCTCGGTGGCGTCCGACAGGGCCGTGGCGGACAACATCGCATTTCTCCGACGGAAGGCCTTGAGCCGGTAAAGCTCGCTCGCCGCTCCCTTCACCCGGCGACGGCCGGTCTCGAGAGCGGTGATGGCACCGTCGATTACGTCGCCGACCGTATTGCGATGGCCGGCCAACCGGTCGACCTTATGGCCACGATCCTGGTCGCCAAGCACCGTGCGCACAAAACGACGCGCTTCAGCGAGATCATCGAACGAGGCGTTGTGCTGCGGAAATCCCGTGCGACGGATTTTCACCTGATAGGAGGTCAGGCGTCCGTCGGTGGAAATGCGCTCGTAGATATACTGCTCGCCGGCAAGTTTGAGGGTAGGCATGTGTCTTCTTTCGCGTTGTGGCGAAAGGGTCGTCGACACTCTGGCAAGGCACAAACTGATTCGTGGATTGATCGCTTCGGATGCGTCGTCCCAAAACCCGTCCCAAACTTAATGTGTTACATCAAGAACTTAGGGTAAGTTTTGGCGCACCCGGCGAGATTCGAACTCACGACCTCTGCCTTCGGAGGGCAGCGCTCTATCCAGCTGAGCTACGGGTGCAGGCCGGATTCGGGTTCTGGACCCGAAGAATGGGCGCAAACTAGTCGATGGGCGCGTCCTGCGCAACGGGGCATTTGGGGCTGTGTATTGTTAGCACACTGTTGGCGTTGAGAGCCGCATTGGGCACAATTGGTTACGGTTTGGGGAAAGATGGTCAATGAGTGATACACTGCCGGGTCCGGATGGCCAGGAACGCTGCCGATGGTGCATGTCGGCGCCGGAATTTCTGCCCTATCACGATCACGAATGGGGCTTTCCCGTCGGCGATGACACAAGGCTGTTTGAAAAGCTCTGCCTCGAAGGATTTCAGTCGGGACTGAGCTGGCGGACCATCCTCAATAAGCGCGAAGCGTTCCGGGCCGGGTTCGCCGGCTTCGATATCGACAAGGTGGCGGCGTTCACCCAGGCCGATGTCGAGCGGCTTCTCGCCGACAAGGGGATCGTGCGCCACCGCGGCAAGATCGAGGCGGCGATCAACAATGCCAAAAGGGCGCAGGAGTTGGTCCGCGAGGCCGGGTCGCTGGCGGCCTTTGTCTGGCGCTATGAAACGCGGGATGAGACGCCGCCGCAGACGGTCACCACCACGCCAGCGGCAATCGCGCTGTCAAAGGATCTCAAGAAACGCGGCTGGAAATTCGTCGGGCCGACGACGGTCTTTGCCTTCATGCAGGCGATGGGTCTCGTCAATGACCATGCCGCCGGCTGCGTCAGCCGGGAAAAGGCCGCAGCGGACCGGGCGCGGTTTCAGGTGCCCGGCCGCTGACGGAACCCGGGCCCTGCGGCAAAAGCTGCAGGGCCCGGATCGATCAATTGCTTTCGGCGGCAATGGCGGCCTGGGCCGCTTCGTAAAGCGCCTTGCCGTCGATGCCGGCGCCCTGCATATCGGCAAACCATTTTTCGATCGTGGGCTGGGCGGCTTCCTTCCAGCGGGCCGTTTCGGCTTCGTCGAGCGTGACGATATTATTGCCCGCATCCTGCGCGATTTTCAGGCCGATGGCATCGCCCTCGTCCATCACCTTGCCGAACTGGCGCGATGTTTCGAGCCCGGAATTGGCATCGATGACCGCCTTCAGGTCGTCGGGCAGGTTATTGTAGCTGTCCATGTTCATGACAAAGCCGAAGGTCTGCGAATAAAGACCGTGATCGCCTGAGAAGCCGGTATGGTTCTTGACCAGTTCGGCAACGCGCAGCGATGGGGTCACTTCCCAGGGAATGGTCGTGCCATCGATGACGCCCTTGGAGAGGGCCTCGGTCACCTGCGGCACGGGCATGCCGACGGGCTCGGCACCGAGATTGGCCAGCATGTCGGAAATGATGCGCGAGCCGCCGCGCACCTTCATACCCTTGAGGTCTTCGAGCGAGCCGATCGGGTTCTGCGAGTGAAAGAGCCCGGGGCCGTGGGTGTGCAGGGCAATGACCTTCACGCCGGCAAATTCGTCGGCCGAATTGGCCATGACATAATTGTAGAAGGCGGCCGAGGAATCCTCGCCATTGGTGATGAGGAAGGGAAGTTCGAAAACTTCCGATTTGGGGAAGCGGCCGGGCGTATAGCCCAAGACGGTCCAGATCAGATCGACGACGCCGTCCTTGGCCTGGTCGTAAAGCTCCGGCGGAGCACCGCCGAGCTGCATGGCGGGGTAAAGCTCCACCTTGATGCGGCCGCCGGATTCTTCCTGCACCTTGGCCGCCCATGGCTCGATGGCCTTGGCCGGGATGGTCGCCTGCGCCGGCAGCATCTGGTGCAGGCGCAGGGTCACTTCCTGCGCCAGCGCGCTGCCCGACATGGCCAGCGCCGCCAGGGCGCCGAGCACGAATTGTTTGGTCTTCATAATATCCTCCCATGACGTGGCCGAAGCCACTTTGCTCAACCCTGCCGGCCCATCCTCCAAATGCAGCCGGCAGGGCAATTCAGATTTCAGTACAGCATCCACACCAGCCACAGGGTGATCGGCGGGAAGGCCACTAGAATGACGGTCCGCACGATGTCGCTGGCGACAAACGGCAGGACGCCACGATAGGTCTCGGACAGGCGCGTTTCCGGCGACATCGAATTGATGATGAACAGGTTCATCCCCACCGGCGGGGTAATCAACCCCACTTCGACGACGATCAGGACGATGATGCCGAACCAGATGCCGAACTCGTCCGGCGTCAGGCCGAAATCGAGCACCGACATCATCGGATAGACGATGGGAACGGTCAGCAGGATCATCGAGAGCGAATCCATGACGCAGCCCATGATCAGGTAGAAGATCAGCACGATGATCAGCACCACCCAGGGATTGAAACCCTGTTCGGCGACCCAGGCCGAGGACACCTGGGGCAATTGCGACATGGCGAGAAAGCCATTGAGCGCGGCCGCGCCGAGAACGATGAGGAAGATCATGGCCGTCGACACGGCGGTCGACAGGCACGCTTCGACGAGGCGCCCGCCATTGAGGCTGCGCGAGGCAAAGGCGATGAGACCAGTGCCGGCGGCGCCCACGGCCGCCGCCTCGGTGGGGGTGAAAATGCCGGCATAGATGCCGCCGATCACGAGGAGAAACACGGCCAGAACCGGCCAGGTCCTGCCCAGTTCGCGGAACCGCTCGCCATAGGGCACGCGCTCGCGCAGCCCGCCCGCATCGGGGCGCACCCGCACATAAATGGCGATGACGATGATATAGCCGATGGCCGCCAGAATGCCCGGAACGAAGGCGCCCATGAACAGCTTGGCGATATTCTGTTCGGTCAGCACCGCAAAGATGACGAGGATGACCGAGGGCGGAATGAGAATGCCGAGCGTACCGCCCGCCGCCACCGTACCGGTAGCGAGAGCGGGCGAATAGCCATATTTCTTGAGTTCGGGCAGAGCCACCTGCCCCATGGTTGCGGCGGTGGCGAGGGACGAGCCGCAAATGGCGCCGAAACCGGCGCTGGCCCCGATTGCCGCCATGGCGACGCCGCCGCGCTTGTGCCCGAGCCAGGCCGCCGCGGCATTGAAGAGCTTTGCCGACAATCCGCCAAGCGTGGCGAACTGGCCCATCAGCAGGAAGAGCGGCACGACCGAGAGCGAATAGGACGCAAAGGTCGAATAGGAGATGTTCTTGAACTGCCCCATCATCGGGTTGAAGCTGCCGGTGATCAGCCAGCTGCCGAAAATGCCGACGCCGAGCATGGCAAGGCCGATGGGCACGCGCAGGAAAATCAGGACCAGAACGACGGGAATGCCAAAGAGGCCGAGAATGAGCGGCGTCATGTATGTGCCCCCGCGCCCGGCGCTTCCGTCCGTCCGCTGATAAGATTGCCGATCGAGCGGCCCAGGACATAGACCGAAACGACCACCCAGATGACCGCACCCACAAGCCCTGCCGCATAGGCCCAGCCGAGCGGCATGCGCAGCAGGAGCGTGGTTTCGCCATAGGCGAATTTGTCCATGGTGCCGAAATAGAGCCGCCAGGCGATGAAGGCGGAGGCGATCAGCATCATTAGATCGGTGACCACCAGGATCCAGCCATTGGCCCGGGCCCCGAAATTGTCGGTGACCAAGGCCACCAATGCATGCCCGCGCACCAGATGCGCCCAGGGCATGAAGGCGAAGACGGCAAAGCCCATGCCCGCCGAGACCAGTTCATAATCTCCGACGATGGGGCGAAGGCCGGCCCAAAGGAGGGCACGGCCGCCGATGCTGACGACAACCATGAGCACGGTGGCGATCAGGACCACGCCGCCCGCAACCGCGGTCCATTTGGCCAATCCATGCACAAGGCGGCCCAGAGGCGCACTATCGTGAAACACTCTATCCACGCCTCAAGAAAAAGCGGGCACCAGGGCCCGATAGTGACTGTTTAGATTCATGCCGTCCTCCCCGAATGGCAGTAGATGACCTTCACCGGCGACTGTAAAATGACAAATCGCGCGCCGATGATAACTCCCGAATTATCGATCGGCCGCAATATCGGCAGATCGGCCGTCCGTTTTGATCGAAATGATTATGCAGCAATGCAGAGCATGAGGCCGTCCTCCACAGCCCTCATGTCTCCGGCGCCCCGGCGCGGTCGCGCAGCCGCATTGGCGAAAACCACCTTCCCCGAGCTCCTCCATCGGGGAATATAGTTATGTCGCATATCTAAATTATGTGCAAGCGGCACACGGGCGTGCTAGGAAAAGGCAAACGCCGGTCAATGGCGAAGCAAGCATTTGGAGGAACGATGACCGACCTAGCCAAGCCCCCCTATCACGCCGATGTCGTGGGCAGTTTCCTGCGGCCCGAAAAGGTCAAGGCAGCGCGCAAGGCGCACTTCCAGGACAAGACCCTGTCGGCCGAGGAACTGCACGCCATCGAGGATCAGGCGATCGTCGATGTCATCAAGATGCAGGAAAACGCGGGCCTGAAGGCGGTGACCGATGGCGAATTCCGCCGCGCCTGGTGGCATTTCGACTTCATGGGCATGCTCGACGGCCTCGACATCATCCAGCGCGAAGGCGGCGGCATTCAGTTCCACGGCGTCGCCACCAAGGCCGATGTGCCGGTGATTTCGGGCAAGCTCGGCTTTCCCGCCGACCATCCCATGCTCGAGCATTACAAATTCGTCGCCGCCCATACCAAGGTGACGCCAAAAATTTCCATTCCCGGCCCCAGCGCCATCCACTTCCGCATCGCCGACGACGATATTGCCGTTGCCGAATACAAGCACGATGCCGAGGCCTATTTCGAGGCGATCACGGCAACCTATAAGGATGCGGTGAACGCCTTTTATGCCGCCGGCTGCCGCTATCTGCAGATGGACGACATCTTCTTTGCCTATCTCTGCGATCCGAAAATCCGGGCCGAGCGCAAGGCGCGCGGCGAAGATCCCGATTGGCTGATCGGCCGCTATGCCAAGATGATGCATGACGCCATCGCCGACCGTCCGGCCGACATGCTGATCGGCATGCATATGTGCCGGGGCAATTTCCGCTCGACCTGGGTCGCCGACGGCGCCTATGACCCGGCCGCCGATGCGGTTTTCAACCAGACCGATGTCGATATCTATTTCATGGAATATGACGATGAGCGCTCGGGCGGGCTCGAGCCGCTGCGCCTGTTGCCCAAGGGCAAGAAGCGCGTGCTGCCCGGCTTCATCACCACCAAGAGCGCGGAACTGGAAGACCTCGACGATCTCAAGCGCAAGTTCGAGGCGGCGAGCAAATATGCCGACATCGACCAGCTCGGCATCGCCCCGCAATGCGGCTTCGCTTCGACCGAAGAAGGCAATTCGCTGACCGAGGACGACCAGCGCCGCAAGCTCGATCTCGTGGTCAAGACCGCCGAAACCATCTGGGGCCGCGTCTAGGCCTTTCGGTTTCAGCGCCGGAACCAACGGGTCTGAAAACCAAAACCGCGCCGCCCTTTTTAGGACGGCGCGGTTTGTTTATTCCGCAGGCCTGGCCGGCGCCGCTTCGGCCGGTTCATGCCCGTGGTCATCCGGCGCCTTGGGCAGGAAGCGGCGGGTGAAGGCGCTGAAACTGTCGATATAGGTCAACAGAACCGGCACGACGAGCAGGGTCAGCGCCGTCGAGCTGACGAGGCCGCCGATCACGGCATGGGCCATCGGCGCGTTCTGGCCGGACCCTTCATGCAGGCTCAGGGCCAGCGGCAGCATGCCGAAGATCATGGCGAGCGTCGTCATGATGATCGGGCGGAAGCGGGTTACCCCGGCCTCCACCAGCGCCTCGTAAAGGTTGGCGCCGGCCTTCACATGCTGGTTGGCATTGTCGACCAGCAGAATGGCGTTCTTCACCACCAGGCCCATCAGCATGATGAAGCCGATGGCGGAGAACATGTTGAGCGTCGAGCCGCCGACGAGAAGACCCACCATGACGCCGATCAGCGCCAAAGGCAGCGAGCCCATGATGGCGATCGGCTGGAGGAAGCTGCCGAACTGGCTGGCCAGGACGAGGTAGATGAAGACCACGGCCAGCAGCAGCGCCGACCCCACGGCGCCCATCGTATCGCCGATCTGCTCGACATCGCCGCCGAACGAACTGCGATAGCCCGTGGGGAAATCGATCCGGTCGACCGCCTGCTGCAATTGCGGTGTGATCGTGCCCAGTTCCACCCCTTCGATATTGGCCTCGATGGTCACCCCGCGTTGCAGGTCCTGCCGGTTGATGGTCGCTGGGCCGCGGCTTTCGACCACATCGGCGACCTGCGAGAGCGTGATCATGCCGCTCGAACCGGTCGCGATCGGCAGATTGCCGATGGCGTCGATATCGTTGCGCAGATAATCGGGGAGGCGCACCACCACCGAAAACACCTGCCCATTGGCCGCGGTCCAGTCGGACACGTCGTCTCCGCTGATCAGCGGCGCCATGGTCGAGGCAATCTGGGAGACCGACACGCCGAGACTGTCGGCGAGGTCGCGATTGATGGTGATCCCGACCACCGGCTGGGCTTCGTCGAGGCTCGACTTGATGTCGATCAGCCCCTTGATCTTGGCCATATCCGCCATCAGGCCATCGGCCAGCCGGCCGAGCACTTCAAAGCTGTCGCCATAAAGCGTGATCGACACCGGCGCCGAGGAGCCGCCGACCCCGGAAGCCGCCGCCACCTGGAAAGTCGCCCCGGGCACGGCCTCGAGCGCCCGGCGTATTTCAGGCATGAACTCGATGGGCGTGACATCGCGCTGCGACTTCGGCACCAGGGTCACCGTCATGGTACCCGAATTGGCGCCCGAGGACTGCAAGCCGCCGGCAATGGTCGAATAGGTCGTTTCGACCACCGGGAAGGCACGGATGACCTTTTCGGCCTGCCGCACCTTGGATGCGGTGTATTCCTTGCTCGACCCGGCCGGCGTTTCCACCGTTACGGTGAAATTGCCATTGTCGGTCGCGGGCATGAATTCGACGCCCACCAGCGGGAAGAGGAAGAAGGTGCCGACAAAGGACAGAAGGGCAATGCTCAAAACCGTCTTGCGGAATTTCAGGCCCCAGCGGATCAGGTGCTCATAGCCCCCGGTGATCCACTCGAACAGGCGGTCGAACTGCTGCACCGCCTTGCCGATCGGCCCGCGCTTGGCATTGGGATTGGCCGCCGGATCGTACCAGACGCTCGACATCATCGGGTCGAGCGTGAAGGCGATGAACAGCGAGATCAGCACCGCCACCGAAACGGTCACGCCGAACTGCAGGAAGAACCGGCCCATGATCCCGTCCATGAAGGCGACGGGGAGGAACACGGCGACGATGGAGAGCGTCGTCGCCATCACCGCCAGGCCGATTTCATTGGTGCCGTCGAACGCCGCCTGCCTGTGGCTCTTGCCCATATGCAGGTGCCGCGTGATGTTTTCACGCACAACGATGGCGTCGTCGATGAGAATACCCACCGCCAGCGACAGGGCCAGCAGCGTCATCATGTTGAGCGTGAAGCCCAGGAAATGGAGCGCCACCATGGTGCCGATGATCGAAATGGGCAGGGTGAGGCCGGTAATGACGGTCGAGCGCCAGGAATTGAGGAACAGGAAGACGATGACCACGGCGAGCAAAGCGCCTTCGATCAACATGTTCTGCACCGCGTGGAAGGAATCTTCCACCGGCTTGGCATTGTCGACCACGACCTCGATCTTCACCGCGCCATTGGGCAGTTCCTTGGTGAGCAGATCGTCGATCGTCTCGCGGATGCTGTGCGCGACGCCCACCGTATTGGCGCCCTGGGTCTTCAAAATATCGACCGCGAGGGCCCGCTGGCCATTGAGAATGGCAAGGCTGGTCGCTTCGCCCGTACCGTCCTCGATGGTGGCGACGTCGCGCAGCGTGACCGGCTGGCCGCCCTGATTGCCGACGACGATGTCGTAAAAATCCTGCTCGTCCTCGAGGCGACCGAGCACCTGGATGGACTGCACGACGCTGCCCTGGGTGATCGAGCCGGCGGCCAGGTCCTTGTTCGCCGCCTGGAGTGCCTGGGTGACCGCGCTGGGGGTCACGTTGAAGGCGGTCAGGCGGTCGGGATCGATATTGATATTGAGCTGGCGCGGCACCCCGCCCACGACGCTGGCACTGCCCACGCCGCTGATATTGGAAATGCGCTTGACGATGATGTCTTCGGTCAGCGCGGTCAGGTCGCGATCCGACAGCGTATCCGAACTCACGGCCAGCGAGAGGATCGGAAAGGCCGAGGGGTCGAAGCGCAGGACGCGCGGATCCCCTGCCCCATCGGGCAGCGAGGCCTTGACCGGATCGATCTTGTCGCGGACGTCCTGGGCCTTTTGCTGGGAATTTTCTTCAAGGTTGAAGATCATCAGCACCATGGCCTGCCCGGACTGGGCAGTGGACTGGATGGTATCGAGGCCGGAAATCGTATTGACCGCATCCTCGATGGGCTTGACGATATCGGCTTCCACCGCCTCGGGCGAAGCGCCGGGATAGCTGACGACCACGGCGACGACCGGAAAGTCGACATCGGGCATCTGCTCGATGGGCAGGCGTTGATAGGAGTAAAAGCCAAAGACCACGATCGCCACCATGATCATGGTGGCAAAGACCGGGTGATTGACGCTGATGCGGGTCAGGAACATGGAGAATTAGTCCTCGATCAGCTCATAGGCATCGCCGGCCGACAGTTCGGTCAGCGGCGCGGTAATGACGGTATCGCCCGGGGTCAGGCCGGACACTTCCACGGTCGCGCCGCGGTCCCAGGTCGCGCCGGGTTCGATCCCCTGACGCACGAGGGTTCCATTGTCGAGCTTGAGCACGAACTTTCCTTCGGCATCTTCGCGCACCGCAGCGGCGGGCACGGCGATCGCATCGGCATGTTCGAGGACGGTGATCAGGCCCGTTGCGAACATGCCGCCCCGCAGGCGGCCGGAATCGTTGTCGATCGAAATATAGATCGGCACGGCGCGCGTGCCGGTCGGCGCCACCGGATTGACGCGGGTGACGGTACCCTCGAAAGTCTGGTTGTCGAGCCCGGTCGCGGTCACCTCGACAGCCTGGCCGGGAGACACCAGCGCGCTCGAATTGACCGAGGCGGAGGCCTGGAAATCCATCTCATCGAGATTGACCAGCGTAAACAGCGCCGTGCCGGTGGCGATGGTCTGGCCGGCTTCGACCGAGCGGTCCGAGACGATGCCGTCGATCGGAGCGCGAACCGTGGCATTGCTCAGGGCCAGTTCGGCCACCGACACCGCGCTCGAAAGCGCCGTCATATTGGCTTCGAGCGCGGCCGTGGCCGAGCGCGCCTGCTCCAGCGCCGAAGGGCTGGTCAGCCCCTGCCGCGCCAGCTCTTCGGTGCGTTCGAGCTGCTGCTGCGAGGACACGAGCTGGGCGCGGGTCGCGTCGGCCGTGGCGCGCTGCTGCGCCAGTTGCAAAGCCAGATTGGCCTGATCGATCTCGACCAGAACCTGACCCTCCTTGACGCTGTCGCCGGGGCGAACGGCAACGCTCAACACGCGCCCTGCCGCCTGGGCAGCGACCACGGCCTGCTTGGCCGGCACCAGCGTGCCCGTAACCTTGACCCGCTGGCGCAGGGTCGCGGGAGCAATCTCAGTGATTTCCGAACGCAGCAATTGCCGGGCAACGGGGGTGGCATCGGCCACGGTCTCGGGCGGGGGCGCCGCCGGCCGCAATGCAAAGAAGGCAATTCCCCCCACCACGATCAGCCCGAGCACGATCCAGGGCCCGATCCGGCGCTTGGGCTTGAGGCCCTCGGCGACCCGGCGGGCATTTTCCTTTTCCCGCTTGCTTTGTGCCCATTCGGGCTTTTCGTGGGCTGTCGTCATGGAGAGTGTCCTGATCAAGAAGGGGTCGATTGATGGTCTATCGGCCTGGGCACTGGCCTAGCGGGAGAGATACGAGTGGCGGAAAAGCGAGGGCGGCGTGGTCCGGGTCGGGTATCGCAAACTTTCGGCCAAGGCTGTATCTGGTCCAGGATTGGCGCAAGGTCCGGAAAGCCGGCCACCGCGGGTTCAAACTGCTCGCATCGGGCTCCTTTTCCATTGTCCATATTGCCGCAACATTGCGAAACTGCAAAGACCGCGCAATGCAACGGCAATCATTGTCAGACATAACCCCGCCATGACGAGGTAACCATGCGTATACTTTTAGTGGAGGACGAGCTCGATCTGGCCCGGGCGTTGATCAGTGCTCTGGAACGCCACGACATTCTGGTCGATCACGTTTCCACCCTGGAAATGGCGCTCGAAGCGGTCGAGAATGCCGTTCATTCGATCGCCGTGCTCGACCGCAAATTGCCCGATGGCGACAGCCTGACGATCATTCCGCAATTGCGCCGGGCCCAGGCAGGCCTTCCCATCATCGTGCTCTCCGCCCTCGGCTCACCTGAGCATCGCATCGAGGGCCTGGAAACCGGCGCCGACGACTATCTCGCCAAACCCTTTGTCGTGGATGAACTCGTCGCCCGTATCCGCGCCCTGATGCGCCGCCCGGCCATGATCGCCGATATGGGCATTACCGTTGGCAAACTCACCTTCAATCTCGGCGATGGCACGGCCATGGCGGCGGGCGAGCCGATGACGCTGACCCGGCGCGAAGTGCTGGCCCTCGAAGTGCTGGTGCGCCGCGCCGGCCGCACGGTCGCCCGCTCCGCGCTCGAAGAAGCCGTCTATGGCTTTGACGACGAAATCGCTTCCAATACGCTCGACGCCCATATTTCCCGCCTGCGGCGCAAGCTCGCGCCGGCCAATGTCGAAATCCACAGCATCAGGGGGATCGGCTACCTCCTGCGGGCCACCTCATGAAGCACCGGCCCCTTTCGCTGCGGCGGGTCCTTTCGCGCGGCCTCATTACCATCCAGATCATGGTGCTGGTCGGCTTCACGCTGCTCGCCGTGGTCCCTTTCGTGCTCATCGTCAGCGCCCAGCAGGGACTGGACGAGGGCGTCGTCGACGACATCGTTGCCTCGGTCGGGCGGATGGAAGACGGCAGTTTTTCCCTCCAGCCCCGCTCCGATCTGCAAGAGATCATCGATACCTATCCCAACTTCTGGTTCATCATGATCGATGCCCAGAGCAATATTCTCAGGCGTGGCAATGTGCCGGCGCCGGTGAACCTCTTCCCGCAGAACCTGGTGCATGTCTCCTCGGCCAATTTCACCGATTTCGGCGATTCCAAGAGCCCCTATGCCATCGTGCGGACGCGCAATTCGAGCCTGGGCCGTCTCTGGGTAATGACGGGCGGCGGGCCGGCCGTCAATTACAGCATCGTGGGCAAGGCCTTCGGCAATCCCATGTTCATCGGCCTGATCATTCTGATCTCCGCCACGACCCTGCTGACCATTCCCCCGCTTATCCGCCGGTCGCTTCTCGGCGTCGAGCAGGTGGCGCGCGATGCCGAACAGATCGATATCGGCCAGAGCGATGTGCGCCTCTCGTACGAAAATGTGCCGGTCGAACTCATCCCGCTGGTGCGGGCCTTCAACGAGGCGCTCGACCGCCTCGACAGCGGCATTGCCCGCCAGCGGCGCTTTCTTGCCGATGCGGCGCACGAATTGCGCACGCCCATCGCCATCCTGCAGACGCGCCTCGAATCCCTGCCCGATAGCCCGGACAAGCGTCAGCTCAAGCGCGACTCCGCCCGGCTCGGCGGCATGGCCAACGAATTGCTCGACCTCCACCGCCTGGCGCTCTCGCCCGACAGTTTTGAAACCGTCGATCTTGTCGATGTCTCGGCCCAGGTTACCGCCGACCTCGCCCCTCTCGCCATCGATGCGGGCTGCGACATCGAATTCATCGGCCCGGAAAAACCGGTCGAAGTGAAGGGCGATGCCTCGGCGCTGTCGCGTGCCATCGCCAATCTCGTGCTCAACGCCATGTCGCATGGCGGCCCGGCGGTCGATATTCGTGTCGAGGTCAATGCCGATGGCCGCATCTGCGTTTCGGACAATGGCCCGGGGGTCGATCCCGAGCACCGCGAGGAAATCTTCTGGCCCTTCCACCGCCTGTCGCAATCGCCGAACGGGGCGGGTCTTGGCCTCAGTCTTGTCTATGACATCGTCAAGCGCCATGGCGGCAAGGTCAGCGTCGCCACCGCCCCGCAGGGTGGCGCCCTGTTCGAGATCAGCCTGCCGGTTATAAAGGCCTAGCGCCGCCAGCGATCCCTCAGCAGCCAGAAGAGCGCGAAGAGCGAGAGCAGCGTCAGGCCGAACCAGGTCAGCGCATAGACGAGGTGATTGTTCGAAAAGGTGAGGACGGTGAGCCCGCCGATGGGATAGGCCGCATCCCCCGCATCGGCATCGACGAAGAATGGGGCGAGATTGCCGATGCCGCCCGCCGCGCCGATTTCGGCGACATCGCGCGAATACCAGCGCCCGGCCTGGGGATCGTTGCTGCGCAGAAACCCGCCATCCGGCTCGCTTGCCCGCAGGAGCCCGGTGATCGTCACATGGCCCTCCGGCCTCTCGATCCCCGCATCGCGCTGCGCCGGCGTGACGAAACCGCGATTGACCAGAACCGCGCGACCATCATCGAGCAGGAGCGGCGTCATCACCCAGAAGCCGCCGCCATGCACGGTGACGGCCTGACTCAGCGTGTCGGCCCCGGCGAACCGGCCGGTGACCGAAACCCGCTGATATTCGCTCGCTTCGGGGTCGATGGCGCCCCAGTCGGCCCGGTCGAGATCGAGCGGGGCGGCCGTGCTGCGCGCTTCGACCGAAGCGATGAGACCGTTCTTCCAGGCGAGGCGCTCGACCTGCCACACCCCGAGCGCGCCAAAGCCGAGGGCACAGACCGCGGCGAAAGCGGCAAAGGCAACAAGGCCGAAGGAGCGCCCCTGCCCTTCCCGCTTCGCCATGGCGTCAGATCAGGTCTGCCGGGTTCATGATATGGCCCGGCATCATATTGGTATTGAGGTGGAACATCACCCAGAGCGAGCCCGACAGGGCAATGACGATGACGATGATGGTGAAAATCGCCGCCATCATGGTCCAGCCGCCCTCGGACTTGGTGTTCATGTGCAGGAAATAGACCATGTGCACAAAGATCTGCACCACGCCGAAGGCCATGATGACCAAAGTCGCGATCATGGTGTCGGCGATGACATTGTTCATCACCAGCCAGAAGGGAATGGCGGTGAGGACAACAGAGAGCGCAAAGCCGATGAGATAGGTGCGGCGCGTGCCGTGATCGTGCCCGTCGCCATGCACTTCGGGATTGGGATGGGCATGCGCCTTTTGCGAAGGCGACAAGGTGTCGGTGGAGGTCGAAGCGCTCATCGCAGCATCCCCATGAGATAGACAACCGTGAAGACGCCGATCCAGATGACGTCGAGGAAGTGCCAGAACATCGACAGGCACTGCACGCGGATCCTGTTGGCCGGGATCAGGCCCTTCATGCCGATCTGGACCAGCAGCGTCACGAGCCACAAAATGCCGAAGGTGACGTGGAGAGCGTGGGTGCCCACCAGCACGAAGAAGGCGGACAGGAATGCCGAACGCTGCGGCACCGCACCTTCATGGATCATGTGGTAGAATTCATAGAGCGTCAGCCCCAGAAAGACCGCGCCCAGAAGCCCGGTGATCACCAGCCAGACCAGCGTGCCGGTCTTCTTGCCCTCGTCCATGTCGAGCATGGCAAAGCCATAGGTGATGGAACTGAGCAGCAGCGCGCCGGTGCTGACGGCCACCAGTTGCAGGTTGAACAGATGTGCCGGCGACGGGCCGGCGGCGAAATTGCCCCCGAGCACGCCATAGATGGCAAAGAGCGAGGCGAAGATGAGACAATCGCTCATCAGGTAGATCCAGAACCCGATCTGGGTCGAGCCATGCGGGGCATGGTGATGCGGCACCAGTTCGTAGAACTGGGGGGCTTCGCCCTCGGCGGCCTTTGCGTGTGAACTCATCTTAGCGGGCTCCGCTCAAAAGGCGCGTGCGGGCGTTTTCGACCTCGGCAACGGCCTCGACCGGGATGTAATAGTCGCGGTCATAATTGAAGGTGTGGATGATGGCGGCGCCGATCAGCACCACGAAGCTCAGGATGGCGAGCCACCACATATACCAGATCAGGGCAAAGCCGAGCACGACGCTGACCCCCGCCAGGACGATGCCGGCGCCGGTATTGCGCGGCATGTGGATTTCCATGAACCCCTCGGTCGGCCGCTGCGCGTGCCGGTGCTTCATGTCCGCCCAGGCGTCATTGTCATGAATGACGGGCGTGAAGGCGAAGTTGTACTGCGGCGGCGGCGAGGAGGTCGCCCATTCGAGCGTCCGCCCGTTCCACGGATCGCCCGTCGTATCCCATTCCTTGTTCTTGCCCAGGATGGAGACGGCGAACTGGATCAGCATGGCCCCGATGCCGCCCGCGATCACCAGCGCGCCGATGCCGGCGATGATGAACCAGATTTGCAGCGAGGGATCGTCGAACGTGCGCAGGCGCCGCGTGACCCCCATGAGCCCGAGCACATAGAGCGGGCCGAAAGCGAGCCAGAAGCCGACATTCCAGAGCCAGAACGAGATCTTGCCCCAATAGGTGTTGAGCTTGTAGCCGAAAGCCTTGGGCCACCAGTAATTGATGCCGGCAAAGATGCCGAACAGCACGCCGCCGATGATGACATTGTGGAAGTGGGCCACGAGGAACAGCGAATTGTGCAGCACGAAGTCGGCCGGCGGCACGGCGAGCAGCACCCCGGTCATGCCCCCGATGGTGAAGGTGAGCATGAAGGCGATGAGCCACATCATCGGCAGCTCGAACCGTATCTGGCCCTTATACATGGTGAAGAGCCAGTTGAAGATTTTCGCCCCCGTGGGGATCGAAATGATCATCGTCGTGATGCCGAAGAACGAATTGACGCTCGCCCCCGACCCCATGGTGAAGAAGTGATGCAGCCAGACGAGGTAGGACAAGACGGTGATGACCACGGTCGCATAGACCATGGAGGTATAGCCAAAGAGGCGCTTGCTCGAAAATGTCGAGGCGACTTCCGAGAAGATACCGAAGCACGGCAGGATGAGGATGTAGACTTCCGGATGGCCCCAGATCCAGATGAGGTTGATATACATCATCGGGCTGCCGCCGAAATCGGCGGTGAAGAAATTGGTGCCGACATAGCGGTCGAGCGCCAGGAGGGTCAGCACCGCGGTCAGGATCGGGAAGGAGGCGACGATCAGCACGTTGGTGCACAGCGAAGTCCAGGTGAAGACCGGCATCTTCATCAGGCTCATGCCCGGCGCGCGCATCTTGATGATTGTCGCAATGAGGTTGACGCCTGAAAGCGTCGTCCCCACACCCGCCACCTGCAAGGCCCATATATAATAATCGACGCCCGAGGCCGGTGAATGCTCGATCCCCGACAGGGGCGGGAAGGCGAGCCAGCCGGTCTGCGCAAACTCGCCGATGAAGAGGCTCATCATCACCAGCACGGCGCCGCCGGCCGTCATCCAGAACGAGAAATTGTTGAGGAACGGGAAGCTGACGTCGCGCGCCCCGATCTGGAGGGGCACGACATAGTTCATGAAGCCGGTGATCAGCGGCATGGCCACGAAGAAGATCATGATCACGCCATGCACCGAGAACAGCTGATCATAGTGGTGGGCGTTGAGATAACCCTCCGAGCCGCCAAAGGCGATGGCCTGTTGCAGGCGCATCATCAGAGCGTCGGCAAAGCCGCGCAGCAGCATGATGAGGCCGAGGACCATGTACATGATGCCGATCTTCTTGTGATCGACGCTGGTGAACCACTCTTTCCAGAGGTAACCCCAGAGCTTGAAATAGGTCAGCGCGCCCAGCACGGCGAGCCCGCCGATCGCCACCACGATAAAGGTGATGACCACGATCGGTTCATGCAGCGGCAGGACATCCCAGGTGAGACGCCCGAAAATGAAGGACCAGAATTCGTTTGTCATAGCGCGTCAGCCGGGGAGTTTTGGTTGAAGGCGAGCTTGCCGGCGAGCCAGTCAAGCGCGGGCGCATTGCTCTGCGCGACCATTTCGGGACGGGTCAGGCCCTTGCCGACAAGCGGGGCGGCATTCGGCGCCTTGAGGGCCGGCAGCTTTGCCGTCATGGCAATGGCTTCGTCCGTCGAGCAGATGGCCGCGACATAGGTCTTCTGCGGACCGAAGGGCGAGCGGTTCTTTTCGCCGCCGCCATAGAGCTCGGGCGCCAGATTGTTGACGCCGGCATGGCCGAGCCCGCCCTGTTCGTCGATCGACATCATCTCGCTCACGCACATCTTGTCGCGCTCGACGCACATATTGACGATGGCGGTATAGAGCCCGCTTTCGACGCCGGCAAAATGCATGACCGGCACATGTTCGCTGGGCTTTTCGACCTCGAGGTAACGCTGGCGGTTGAGCATGTCGGGCGAGGTGCGCACATCGGCGAGCCAGGTGTCGAATTCGCTATCGCTCACGCCCTTGAAGGCGAAATGCATGCCCGAAAAACCGTGGCCGCTATAATGGGCGGCAATGCCCTTATAGGTGCCCGGCTCGTTGACGACGGCATGAAGCCGCGTCTGCATGCCCGGCATGGCATAAATCTGGCCGGCCAGCGCAGGGATATAGAACGAGTTCATCACCGTCGAAGCGGTCAGCTTGAACTCGATGGGCCGATCGACCGGCGCCACAAGCTCGTTGACCGTGGCGATGTCATATTGGGGGTAGATGAACATCCACTTCCAGTCGAGCGCCACGACCTCCACTTCGAGCGGTTCGACTTCGGCGGCCACCGGCCGGTCCGGACCGATGCGGCCAAGCTGGCGATAGGGATCGAGCAGATGCGTCGACACCCATGTCACCGCGCCGAGGCAGATGATGATGGCAAGGGGCGCCGACCAGATGACCAGTTCGAGCTGGGTCGAGTGATCCCAGTTCGGCTCGTATTTGGCGTTATTGCCCTTCCGGTACTTGCGCGCGAACAGCACGACCAACGCCATCACCGGAATGATGATGAGCAGCATGAGCACCGTTGCGATGATGATGAGATCGCGCTGTTGCACGGCGATATCGCCCGCTGGCGCCAGCACCACGGCATTGCAGCCGGCGAGAAGAGGCGCCACGAGGGGCACGAAAAGAAGTTTGGCAAAACGAGACATTGCGGCCCTTGGGAGGAAGACTGCGCTGGTTTGCGGACTACTCTTCTGGCACCCTGTGCGCCATCGGACATTTTGTCCACTCGTAACAGCACTCTGTTTGATGCAAGACACGTTCAAACCGGTCCGCTGCGGACCACTGGCCGCTTTCATCAACCTCCCCAGGCGCGGCACAGAACGTCAATAATGCCAGGAGTTTAGCGACATGGCCGCCTCCACTCCCCACGTCCCAGAGACAGCCGCCGAACACGATGCGCGCCAGCTTCATTCCGAGCACCGGCCGGTCGACGCAAACGAGATCGCCATCGGTGTGATTATTGGTCGCACCTCCGAGTTCTTCGATTTCTTCGTCTATGCCATCGCCTCGGTGCTGGTCTTCCCGGCGCTGATCTTCTCCTTTGCCGACCCGCTGACCGGCACGCTCCTCTCCTTTGCGGTCTTTGCCCTGGCCTTCGTCGCCCGCCCCATCGGCACGGCCATCTTCCTCGCGGTCGACCGCCGCTATGGCCGCGGGGTCAAATTGACCATCGCCCTCATGCTGCTCGGCGTCTCGACCGTGGCCACCGCCTTCCTGCCGAGCTACGATCAGGTCGGCTGGCTCGCCATCGCCATTCTCGTCATCTTCCGCATCGGCCAGGGCCTGGCGCTCGCCGGCACCTGGGATGGCCTCGCTTCGCTCCTCGCGCTCAATGCGCCCAATACCAAGCGCGGCTGGTTCGCCATGGTGCCCCAGCTCGGCGCCCCTATCGGCCTCATCGTCGCATCGGCGCTCTTTGCCTATCTCTCCTGGGCGCTTTCGGCCGAAGATTTCCTCGGCTGGGGCTGGCGCTATCCCTTCTTCGTGGCCTTCGCCATCAATATCGTGGCGCTCTTCGCGCGCCTGCGCATCGTCGTCACGCCCGAATATACCCACCTCTTCGAAAGCGGCGATCTCGAGCCCTCGACCCTGCGCGAAACCCTCACCAATGATTGGCGCAATATCGTCATCGGCGCCTTCGCCCCGCTGGCGAGCTTCGCCCTCTTCCACATGGTGACCGTGTTCCCGCTCTCCTATGTGTTTCTCTATACCCAGGACGTTCCGGCCAATTTCCTCGTCATCGAAATTGCCGCCGCCTGCGTCGGCCTCGTCGCCGTGGTGCTTTCGGGCTATCTCGCCGACAGCATCGGCCGCCGCCGGCTGCTCGGCTATTCGGCCGCCGGCATCGGGGTTTTCAGCATTTTCGCCCCGCTGCTGCTCGGCGCGGGCCAGACCGGCGAAACCATCTATATGATCATCGGCTTTGCCCTGCTCGGCCTCTCCTTCGGCCAGTCCTCCGGCGTCGTCGCCGCCAACTTCACGCGGCTTTATCGCTATACCGGATCGGCGCTGACCTCGGACCTCGCCTGGCTCTTCGGCGCCGGCTTCGCCCCGCTGGTGGCCCTGCTGCTGTCGAGCAATTTCGGCCTCATCTCCTCGGGCGCCTATTTGCTCTCCGGCGCCGTCTGCACCCTGGTCGCGCTCTATTTCAACCGGCACCTCGCCCGCACCAACTGACTGTTTTCTCAGGCTTATCGAGGCGCGGAACCCCTTACGGCGTTCCGCGCCTCGTCTTTTTTGCACCGCGCCAAAAGAACCAGTGCACGCCGCCAATCTTGTATGGTACATGTAACCGCGCGGCGAATAGACGAGTCATCTCGCCGTGGTTTTGATGGCATGCGAGGAGCGGAAATGGCCAAGACTTATGCAATCGTGGGCACGGGCGGACGGGCCAGGATGTTCTACGAGGCCATCCTCGGACCCCACAAGGAGAACTCCCGCATCGTCGCGCTCTGCGACACCAACCAGACCCGTATGGATTATACCAACCGCGTCTTTACCGAAGAGCTCGGCGGCAAGGCGGTCCCGACCTACAAGGCCGGCGATTTCGACAAGATGGTCGCGGCCGAAAAGCCCGATTTCGTCATCGTCACCTCGGTCGATCGCACCCACCACACCTATATCATCCGTGCCATGGAACTTGGCTGCGACGTCATCACCGAAAAGCCGATGACGGTCGATAAGGAAAAGTGCCAGGAAATCCTCGACGCGGTCGAGCGCACCGGCCGCAATGTCCGCGTGACCTTCAACTATCGCTACGCCCCGCACAATTCGGCCCTGCGCGAACTGATCGCCGAAGGCGCCATCGGCACCCCGACCTCGATCCACTTCGAATGGCTGCTCGATACCCGCCACGGCGCCGACTATTTCCGCCGCTGGCACCGCGACAAGCGCAATTCCGGTGGCCTGATGGTCCACAAGTCCACCCACCATTTCGACCTCGTCAATTTCTGGCTCGGCAGCCAGCCCGACACCGTGTTCGCCATGGGCGATCTCAAATTCTACGGCCGCGCCAATGCCGAAGCCCGCGGCGTCTTCACGCCCTATACCCGCACGACCGGCGTCGAAGCGGCCAAGAACGACCCCTTCGCCATCGACCTGACCTCGACCCCGGTGCAGAAATCGCTCTATTGGGATGCCGAAAAGGAAGACGGCTACCAGCGCGACCAGAACGTCTTCGGCGACGGCATTTCCATCGAAGACACGATGAATGTCATGGTCCGCTACCGCAACAAGGCGGTGATGACCTATTCGCTCTATGCCTATGCCCCCTGGGAAGGTTTTAACGTCGCCATCAACGGCACAGGCGGCCGGCTTGAGCTGATGGTGCGCGAAACCTCCTATATCAATGCCGGCTCCACCTCGACCGCCGAAGGCGCCGCCAAGGGCGTCGATCTCTACCACTTCCCCCTGCATGGCGAAGCCCGCGTCATCCCGATCAAGCATGCCAAGGGCGGCCATGGCGGCGGCGACAATATCATGCTCAACGAAATCTTCGGCGACGCCACGCCCCGACCCGGCTACGGCGCCAATCATCGCGACGGCGCCCTGTCGATCCTGACCGGCATCGCCGCCAACCAGTCCTTCGCCACCGGCCTGCCAGTGGACGTGCGCAAACTGGTTCGCTTCTGACCCCATAGGGGCCCGGCGCGCTTTGCGCCGGCCCATCATGATGCTCCGCGCACACTCAGTGTCACCCCGGCGCAGGCCGGGGCCCATCTCGAGATATTGCAGCACGCCGCCAGATCGCGTGATGCCCATGCCAGGGAACTATTCATACAC
>DATMSG010000259.1:0-12136 GCA_035565515.1 Devosia sp. | reverse complement strand
GCGCGAATATACGCCCGACGAAGGCCAGTTGCTGTTTCGCGGCACGCCGCTCGGCAAGGCCAATGCCAGGGCGTTGAAAGCCTATCGCGCCTCGGTGCAGATGGTGTTCCAGGACCCCTTCGCGGCCCTCAATCCCACCCATACGATCCGCTACCACCTCGAACGTCCGCTGCGCCTCCATCAGCCCAAGCTGAATGCCAGAGAGCGCCTCGCCGCCATCGAAGAACTGCTGACGAGGGTAAAACTCGACCCCGCGCTGCTGATGCCGAAATATCCGCACGAACTGTCGGGCGGCCAGCGCCAGCGCATCAGCATCGCCCGCGCGCTTGCAGTCAATCCGGAGGTCATCGTCGCCGACGAGCCGACCTCGATGCTCGACGTCTCCGTGCGCCTCGGCATTCTCAATCTGCTCAATGACATGAAGGCCCAACTGGGCCTGGCGCTCCTCTACATCACCCACGACATCGCCACCGCGCGCTATGTCGCCGAGGACATCATGGTCATGTATTCAGGCCAGATCGTCGAATGGGGCGATACCGAAAGCGTGCTGACCGATCCCCAGCACCCCTATACACGGCTCCTGCTCTCGGCAGTGCCCGACCCCGATCGTCGCTTCTCGGACACGCGCTTTTCCGAAGAACTCAACCGCATCGAGTTCATCCGGAGGCAGTCGGCCCTACCGCAGGCGGAAACGCGGGAAGTGGGCAGGAACCACTTCATCCGGCCGATGCCGGAGTGATATTTCTGTAGCCTTGTGCCTGCCAACACCCCCTCCCAACCTCCCCCGTCAAGGGGCGAGGAGGGGGTGCAGCGGCAGTCACACCAACTCTCCTCCAAACAAAAAATCCCCGCTTTCGCGGGGATAATCGACCGCTTTCAAAAGCACGGGGCTGCCCTCGGACTTGATCCGAGGGCCACTTCGAAAGCCACGACACTTGGACACTGACCCTCGGGTCAAGCCGAGGGCAGCACAGAGGATGTCGGAGTCTCAGCGCTTCAAAGCCTTACCAGCTTGCCAGCACTGCGCCGTTAAACGTCGTCTCGACAAACGTGCGGATTTCATCCGAGTGATAGGCATCGACCAGGGCCTTGACCCAGGGCTTGTCCTTGTCTTCGCTGCGCACGGCGATCACGTTGACATAGGGGCCCTTCGGGCTTTCGCGCAGGATCGGGTCATTGACCGGATCGAGGCCGGCCTGCTCGGCATAATTGGTGTTGATCCCGGCCGCATCGACGTCGGGCAGAACGCGCGGCAACTGGGCGGCATCGACTTCGAGAATTTCAAAATTCTTGGGATTGCCGGTGATGTCGGCCACGCTCGCGGCCGTGCCAACACCGTCCTTGAGGTCGATCAGGCCATTGTCTTCGAGCAGCAGCAGCACGCGACCGCCATTGGTCGGATCGTTCGGAATGCCGATCTTGGCGCCATCGGGCAGGTCGGCAATGTTCTCGTACTTGTCCGAATAAATACCGATGGGGAAGTTCACGGTCGTTGCCACGGACTCGATGGCGTAGCCGCGATCACGCACCTGGTTGTCGAGATAGGGCTGGTGCTGGAACGAATTGGCGTCGAGATCGCCCGAAGCCAGCGCTTCGTTGGGAATGACATAGTCCGAGAATTCGAGGATTTCGAGATCGATGCCCTGCGCCGCGAGGATGGGCTTCACGGCTTCCAGAATCTGGGCATGCGGGCCGGGCGTGGCGCCGATCTTGATGGTTTCGGCATAGGCCGGCGCCGCGATCAGCGAGAGGCCAAGGGCCACACCGGCAACAAGCGTCTTGAACGACATGGAAGAATCCTTTCGAGGGAGGGGAGTTAGTGGCGCGAGCGCTTGTCGAAGCGCCGCGCAAGGGAATCGCCAAGGCTCTGCACGCCCTGGACGAGAACGATCAGCACCAGCACCACGGCCAACATCACGTCGGGCATGAAGCGCTGATAACCGAAACGAATGCCGAGATCGCCGAGCCCGCCGCCGCCGACGGCACCGACCATGGCCGAATAGCCGATGAGGCTCACCACGGTCAGCGTCAGCGCCAGGGTGATGGCCGGCAGCGCCTCGGGCAGCAGCACTTTCTGCACGATCTGCAGGGGGCTCGCACCCATCGAGCGCGCCGCCTCGATCAGTCCCTGATCGACGCCGCGAATGGCGCCTTCGATCACGCGGGCAATGAAAGGCGCCGCCGCAATGGTCAGTGGCACGATGGCCGCACCGGTGCCGATGGAGGTGCCGGCAATCAAGCGCGTCAGCGGAATGATGGCGACGACGAGAATGATGAAGGGCGTCGAGCGCGCCGCATTGACGATGAGACCGAGCACGGCATTGAGTGCAGGCGCCGCGAACAGTTCACCGCGCTGGCTGGTCGCCAAAAACACCCCGAGCGGCAGGCCGATCAGCGTGCCGATAAGCCCGGCAACACCGACCATGTAGAGCGTCTGCGCGAAGGAATCGACGAGCAGTTTCAGGATTTGGGGCGAGAACACCTCAGGCATAGCCGAGCACCTCCGTTTCAAGACCCAGTTCCCTGGAGGTCTCCAAAAGGGCGGGCAATTTGGCCACGTCGGGCAGGCTGACCACCAGCGTGCCGAAGGGCCGGCCGGAAATGTGATCCACCTTGGCCTGCACGATGCCGAGATCGACATCGAGTTTTCGCGTCAGCACGGAAAGCCAGGGCTGCGCCGCGCCTTCGCCCTTGAACACCAGCTGCACCAGCGCTTCCTTGCCCGCTTCGGGCGAGGCGGTCAGGCGCTTTGCCAGATGCTCGGGCAATTGCGTGCCGGTAATGCTGGAGACGAAATTCCGCGTCGTCGCGTGTTGCGGCCCGGTGAAGACGTCATAGGTCGCCCCCTCCTCGACGATCCGCCCCTGATCGATCACGGCCACCCGATCGGCCACGGTCTTGATGACGGACATTTCGTGGGTAATCAGCAGCACAGTCACGCCAAGCTCGGCATTGACCTGTTTGAGCAGGGCCAGGATTTGTTCGGTCGTTTCGGGATCGAGCGCCGAAGTGGCCTCGTCCGAGAGCAGCACTTTTGGATTGGTCGCCAGCGCCCGGGCAATGCCGACGCGCTGTTTCTGACCGCCCGAGAGTTCGGCGGAATAACGATCCACCTTGTCCGAGAGGCCCACCAGATCGAGCAGCGGCAGGACGCGCTGGCGGATTTCGGCCCTGGAGACACCGGCGATTTCAAGCGGCAGCGCCACATTGCCGAAGGCGGTACGCCGCGCCAGGAGATTAAAATGCTGGAAAATCATACCGATAGAGCGGCGCTCCTGGCGCAGCGCCCGCTCTTCCAGCGCCGAAATCTCGACGCCATCGACCCGCACCGAGCCGGAACTGGGCAGTTCCAGCCCATTGACCAGCCGGATCAGCGTCGATTTGCCCGCGCCCGAGCGCCCGATAACGCCAAGAATGGCGCCCCTCGGCACATCGAGATTGATTTCGTGAAGTGCAGTAACAGGCGCATTGGTCCCGCGTGCGGCAAAGGTCTTTTCGACCCTGCGCAACTGGATAATGGCTTCACCGGAAGCCGCGCCGCTGGAAATATGATCGGTCAATTTCAGTCCGTTAAATGACGACGGAATTAGTCGGCATTTACACCAAAAAAGTCGAGGGCGACACTTCCAAAGAATGGACGATATTCGGGTTTTTCGCCCACCGGTTATGGATTGGGCGCAAAATCCGGTTTTTCGATGCCCCGGCGCCGCACCTCCATATTCCCGATCAGGCCACGAGGTTGTTGCTGATGCTTTCGATGCCGCCGGCAGCCTGCATGTCGGCGAGGCTGGTATTGTCGAGGACTTCGGCGATGGCGTTGCGCACGTTGAGCATCAGCTTGCGGACACGGCAGGTTTCGATGTCGCAATCGGCGCAGGGCTGGTAGCGGGTTTTGCTGGCGCAGGGGATTGGCGCGAGGGGGCCGTCGAGCACGCGGACGACGTGGCCGATCATAATTTCTTCAGGCGGGCGAGCAAGATAGTAGCCGCCATACTTGCCTTTGCGCGAATAGACGAAGCCGGCATTGCGCAGTTCGGAAAGGATGGCGTCGAGGAATTTCTTCGGGATATTATTGGTCGTGGCGATGTCGCCGACCATGGCGAGTTCGCCCGGCTTTACGCCGGAAAGGTGCCCCAGGGCCTTGAGGCCATATTTGCCCTTGTTGGTGAGCATAGCGAACCGACCATCCTTCGAACTGCGCGAAATTTTCGCGCAGTTGGTAGATAAAGTCGATCAATCTTCTTAACAAGAGGCCAGTGGCCCGAACTGGTTATTCCGGGGCTATCGGGTAGCAGACTGTTAACATCGAGCGCCGAACCAAGCCGAGTTGGTTACCCCCAGGACGGAAATTGGTCTAACGCAGCCGCTTGCCGTCCTGGCCGAAGACGAGAAGCGAGGCGGGGTCGAATTTGGCCGGGTAGCGATCACCGGTTTTGAGGTCGCGATTATTGTCCGTGGCGATGGTGAGAAGGTTGGAGCCGGTGCCGCGGGCATAGGCGTAGGTTTCGCCGCCGAGGTGTTCGATGATTTCGACCGTCGTTTCGAGCGCGGCGGAGCCGGTCGGGTCGAAATGCTCGGGGCGGATGCCGACGGTGACGGAAGTGCCGGCCGGGAGGGCGACGGGCGATGGGATGAGGTGCTCGGGAAAATCGGCGAGGCGGATGCCGCCGGCTTCGGCGGTGCCCTCGAGGAGGTTCATTTTGGGCGAGCCGATGAAGCCGGCGACAAAGAGATTGTCCGGGTCGTCATAAAGTTCGAGCGGGGAGCCGGCCTGTTCGATGATGCCATCGCGCAGGACCACGATCTTGTCGGCGAGAGTCATGGCCTCGACCTGATCGTGGGTGACATAGATGATGGTGGTGTTGAGCTCCTTATGGAGCCGCGCGATCTCGATGCGCATGTGAACGCGCAGTTCGGCATCGAGATTGGAGAGCGGTTCGTCGAAGAGGAACACGTCGGGGTGGCGGACGATGGCGCGGCCGATGGCGACGCGCTGGCGCTGGCCGCCCGAGAGCTGGCCGGGCCGGCGATCGAGCAGCTTGCCCAATTCAAGAATGCGGGCGGCCTCATCGACGCGCCGCGCGATTTCGTCCTTGGGCGCGCCGGCGAATCTGAGGGCAAAACCCATATTTTCGCGCACGGTCATATGCGGGTAGAGCGCATAGGACTGGAAGACCATGGCGATGCCACGCTGGGCGGGATCGACATCGTTCATGCGCTTGTCGCCGATGAAGAGATCGCCCGAGGAAATCTGTTCGAGCCCGGCGATCATGCGCAGAAGAGTGGACTTGCCGCAGCCCGAGGGGCCGACGAAAACCACGAACTGCTTGTCTTCGATGTCGAGATCGACCCCCTTGATCACATGCACCGCGCCGAAGGATTTCTTCACATTGCGTAGTTTCAAGCCGGACATGCTGACTGTTCCTCAGAGCGCGGTGAGCGTTGCGACGGTGCGGCCAAGCCGCTCATTGGTGACGGTGACGGTGATCGGGCCCTTGCCGGTGGTGCGCAGCCAGAAGCCGGTGGCGCCACCACGCAGCGGCACGAGGCCGGGACCCAGGCGCTCGGCGGCGCCTGACACTTCGATGGAGACCGGCTCGGGGAAGAAGGGCAGTTTCTTGCCCGACTGATCGAGCGCCCGGACCATGACGCGAACAGTATCGGCTTCGGCCGAGAGTTCGGTGTGATCGGGGGTGACCTGAAGTTCGGTCGCGACGGGGTCGGAGATGAATTTTACGGTTTTGACGACCGCGCCCTTCACATAGCCGGTAATCGTGGCGTCTTCCCAGGACATGCCCCAGAGACCGAGTTCTTCATCGGTCAGGTCGGTGCGCTTGATGATGACCGGCGCGTGGGGGAGATGGGGATAGGCCTCGCGATCGGGACGGAAACGCTTGGGGGCGTTCTGGCCATAGGCCAGTTCGACCTCGTCGCAATTGGTGAGGATGATGAGCGGCAGGACGCCGCCGATATTGCGCTCGCCGCGGGCCCAGAAGGTGACGGGCTTGAGAATGACTTCATCCTCGGGCTCGCACTGGCTGGCATAGGCGTAAGCGGCGAATTTGGGCTCGCGGAACATGTCCATGACGCCATGGTGGCACAGACGGTCGCCCGAACCGAAATCCTTGTGGGTATTGTAGTCGAAGGCACACCAGCCGATGCAGCCGGCGATCTGCGGGTCGCCATAGGCGGCGTTCATCACATCGAGGTGGCGGCGAACGTGTTCGGCCTGACGCTGTTCCTGATCGTTGGACTTGGTGGGGTACATGTGCCCACCATATTCGGTGATCATATAGGGCACGGCGCGATCAAGGCCGGTCACTTCCTGCTGCGGGCGCAGGGGCGTGCGCGGGCGATTGCCGCCCCATTCCTCGTTGCCGAGGATGAAGTCGTTCATGGTGTAAACGTCTTCGAGCAGTTCGCTATCGGTGATGTAGCGCACGCCGCCGGTCTGGCGGGTGGAATCGAGTTCGCGCGCCAATTTATTGGTGCGGACGTAGAAATCGTGATCGTCCTGGCTTTCATTGATGCGGACGCCCCAGATGACGATGGAGGGGTGGTTCCAATCGCGGGTGATCATGCGGCGGACGTTTTCGACCGCTTCGTCCTTCCACTCCGCCGGGCCGATATGCTGCCAGCCGGGGATTTCTTCGAAGACCAGCAGACCAAGTTCGTCGCAGCGATCGAGGAAATAGTGGCTCTGGGGATAGTGCGAGGTGCGCACCATGTTGAGCTTGAGCTGGTGCTTGAGGATTTCGGCATCCTGCACCTGGGCGGATTTGCCGAGGGCATAGCCGACATAGGGGAAGGACTGGTGGCGGTTGAGGCCGCGTAGCTTCAGCAATTTGCCGTTGAGCTTGAAGCCGTCAGGGGTGAACTCCGCGCTGCGGAAACCGAAGCGGATTTTTGCCGTGTCCTGACCAGAGGCCGTGTCCAGGGTGACTTCGAGCGTATAGAGCGCCGGGGTCTTGATATCCCAGAGCGTGATGCCGGTGAGATTGTCGAAGGCCAGGTTTACCGAGGCGCCGGTGATGGCGGCATCGGTGGTGGCGATCTCTTTGCCCGAGGCATCCCTGAGGGTGGCAAGGAGGGTTCCGGAGAGCGGCAAATCCTGCGGGTTGGCAAGGTCGATGCGGGCGCGGACGGACTTTTTGTCGGCTAGTACGTTCGGGGTTTCGATCTTGGCATTGCCGACAAAAACGGGCGCGGTGACGCGGAGCCAGGCTTCGCGATAAAGGCCGGCATAGGTGAGATAGTCGATCTGGCCGCCAAAGGGCGGGATGGCGGGATTTTCGCTGCCATCGATGACGACTTTTACGACATTTTCGCCCGGCTTCACGCGGCCGGTGAGGCGGCCTTCGAACGGGGTATAGCCGTCCTTGTGGGCGGCGATTTCCGCGCCATTGAGAAAAACGCGGGAATTGGCCATGGCGCCATCGAAGACGACCGAGACTTCCCTACCCTGCCAGTTTTCCTCGGCATGGAAGCGCTTTTCGTAGGTGAATTCGCGCTGATAGGCCTTTTCGTCGAAATAGGAGAAGGGCAGCTCCACCGCGTTGTGCGGCAGACGAACGCTGTCCTTGCCTTCGAAGAGCCAGCCGGAATTGAAATCGATCAGAGGACGCATAGGGGTTCTACTTAACGGCGCCCAGCATGCCTTCGACGAAGCGGCGCTGGAGCAGGAAGAAAATCAGGATGGTGGGAAGCGTGGCGAGGACCGTGCCGAACAGGATAAGACCATAATCGGGCGTATAGGCCGCGGTCAGACCCGAGAGGATCAGCGTGATGGTCTTGTTCTCGGCGGTCTGGAGCACGACCAGGGGCCAGAGATAATTGTTCCAATTGGCCATGAAGACGATGATGGTCGCGGCCGCATAGGTCGAGCGCATCACCGGCAGATAGACATAGAGGAAAATCTGCCATTCCTTGAGGCCGTCGATCCGGGCGGCGTCGCGCAGTTCGGTGGGGAAGGCCTTGGTGGTCTGGCGGAAGTAGAAAATGATGAAGATCGAGGCCACGGTGGGCAGGATGACCGCCGCGAAGGTGTTGACGAGCTTGGCCTGGGCGAACATCACGAAGAGCGGCACCATCATGGCCGCAAAGGGCACCGAGAGCAGCAGCAACAGGAAGCCGAAAATGCGCTCGCGGACGCGCGAGCGGAACATTTCAAAGCCATAGCCGGCAAGCGAGGAGATCGCCAGGGTCAGCACGGTGGCGACGACGGCGATGACGCCCGAATTCCAGAAGACGCGCAGGGCATCGACCTGGGTGAAGAAATTCGTCGCATTGGTGATGAGGGCCGAGCCGATCGAGGTCTTGCCCCGGATAATGTCGGCGGAGGTATTACTCGCCCCGACCACCATCCAGTAAAAGGGGAAGATCGACACGAAGGCGGCGACGGAAAGCAGCAGATAGACGATGCCGCGACGAAGCAGAGCGAGGGTCATGAGGCCTTCCGATCGCGTGCGACGAGGAACTGCAGGAAGCTCAGGATACCGACCAGCACCACGATCACCCAGGACACGGTTGCCGAATAGCCGAAGCTGGGCATGAACTTGAAGGTGAGGTTGTAGATGTAGAGCGAGAGGGTCAGCGTCGAATCCGAGGGGCCGCCGGTGCCCGCGGTGAGATTGGCGACTTCGTCGAAAAGTTGCAGCGTGCCGATGGTCGAGATCACCGTGGTAAAGAGGATGACCGGCTTGAGCATGGGGATGGTGATGTACCAGAAGCGGGCCCAGGCGGGGACGCCATCGATGCGCGCGGCTTCATAGATCGACCGGTCGATATTCTGGAGCGCGGCCAGATAGAAGATCATGTTGTAGCCGGTCCAGCGCCAGGTGATGGCGAGGATGATCAGGACCTTGGCCCAGAAGGGGTCGCCGAGCCAGGAAATCGGCCCATTGATGATATGGAGGCTCATCAGCGCCTGATTGACCACGCCATCGACGGCGAACATCGATTTGAAGACGGTGGAATAGGCGATGAGCGAGGTGGCGCAGGGCAGGAAGATGGCGGTGCGGAAAAAGCCGCGGAAGCGCAGCGTTGAATCGTTGAGCGCCACTGCGAAGAGCAGCGCCAGCACGATCATGATCGGCACCTGGAAGATGAAGAAGGTGAAGGTATTTCCGAGGGCACGCAGGAATACGGCGTCATTGGTCAGCCGCATGATATTGGCGAGGCCGCCAAAGCTGAGATTCATGCCCTTGCCGACCTGGAAGCTCATCCAGAGCGACCACACGATCGGGTAGATCATGAACAATCCGAGGAGCACCAGGGCCGGGGCGATGAATGCCCAACCCGTAATATGCTCCCTCTGCGCCAGTCGTGCCTGTGCCACTTCCGTCCTCCCCGGTGCCGCTGCGGTGATTTAAGCAGATATGCCCCGGCGCCCGCTATGGCGCCGGGATGGGAAAGCGGGCAAAGCCCGCCTTCCCTCACGCATTACTGCATCTGCTGGGTGGCCTGGTCGTTGATCGCCTGAAGGGCCGCGTCGAGATCGCCGCCCTGGATGATCGAGGGCAACTGGGCCTGGACGGCGGAGTCGACTTCGGCGGTGAAGGTGCCGTAGTCGACGCTCGGGATCTGGCCGAGCCAGGTGGAGAAGTTCTGCCAGACGGGCGCGCCGCCGAAGAACTCGTCAGAGGCCTTATAGGCATCGCCTTCACGGGCGGAGAGGAGCGAGCCGACGGCGCCGCGCTTGATCAGGATGTCCTGGTAGAAGTCCTTGTCGCCGGCCCAGACGGTCTTGAAGAAGTCGATGGCTTCTTCCTTATTGTCCGAGGAGGACAAGAGGAACCAGCTCGAACCGCCCTGGTTGGAGGCATTGACCGAGCCTTCCATATCGAGGCGCGGAATGGGGGCGACGCCCCACTTGCCGGACTGATCGGCATTGGCCTTGATGGTGGCGGTGATCCAGACGCCGACGGGCACCACGGCAACTTCGCCGCCGGTGAAGGCGCCGGTATATTCAGCCCAGCCGGAGACCGGCTTGACCAGATCGGCCTGGTAGAACTTGGCGTAGGTTTCGAGCGCCTTCTTGAGCGCGGCATTGTCGGTGATATGCAGGCTACCGTCTTCGTGGAAATACCACTCGCCGGCCGACTGCATCATCATGCGGATGAGGCCGGTGTCGTTGAGATCGAGGTCGAGAAGCTGCTTGCCGGTCTTGGCCTTCACTTCGGTGCCGATTTCGACGAGGCGGTCCCAGGTGATGTTTTCGAGATCGGCCGCGGTGAAGCCGGCTTCTGCGAGATAGTCCGAGCGGTAGAAGAGGCCGGTCACGCCGGAATCGAAGGGCACGGAATAGGATTTGCCATCGAGCGTGGCGGCCGCGACCTTATAGGGCGCGAAGACGGACATATCGATCGAGTCCGACAGCGGCTCGAATGCGCCGGGGAAGGACTGGAGATATTTCTGGGCGATGTCGTCCTGGATCAGCACGATGTCGGGCAGACCTTCGGTGCTGCCGGCCAGAAGCTGCGTCTGGAGCTTGGCGCGGATGTCATCCTGGCTGGCGGTATCGTCGACGTTGAAGGTCGTTTCCGGATGCGCGGCGGTGTAGATGGCGCCGGCTTCGCGCATGGTGTCGCCGTTAAAAGCCTTATCCCACACCCAAACCGAGATTTCGCCCGCAGATGCCGAAGCGGCGGCAACGGTGAACAGGCTGACACTGGCCAGCGCAACGGCAGTCGCGCGCTTCCAGCCCATGGACAATCGGGTCATTGCAATTCCTCCCTAGCGGGTGTTTCCTCCACACCCATGGCCAAGAGAGTAGCCGCATAAATCGCGGCGCGCAATAATTTCAGTAAATTTTTACTGCGTTATTTTTCAATGGGTTGCCGGGTACTGCCGCGCCAAACCAGCTGGGACGCCAGGGTGATCTGCTTGGCGATTTCGCGGCCGCTGACGCGTTCGAGCAGCAATTCCACCGCGCCTTCGCCGATTTCTTCGGCGGGAAGATGCACCGTCGTCAGGGGCGGATTGAGGAATTGGGCGACGGAAATATCGTTGAAACTGGCAACGCCGACATCGCCGGGAATGGTCAGGCCCATTTCATGGATGGCACGATAGGCGCCGATCGCCATGGAATCGTTGAAGGTGATGATGGCGTCGGGGGGACGCTTTTCGCTGAAAATTTCCTTGGTCAGGCGATAGCCGCCCTGCTCGGTATTGTCGCCCGAGCGGAACATGCGGTCGTCGAACCAGCCGGCCTTAGTCATCCACTGCACGAAGGCCTGGGCGCGGCGGTCGCCCCAGCCGATATAGGCGATGCGCCGATAGCCCAGATTTGCGAGGGATTGCAGCAGCTTTTCCATGGCGTAGCGCAAATCGGCCTGCACCGAATCGATCTGGTCGTCGGGCGGGGCATAATCGGCAAAGACGAGCTGGCGGGCATGGCGCTGGAGCCACTCGATCTCTTCCTCGTCCTGACGGCCGATGGCGATGACACCGGAGGCGCTTTGCAGCATGCCCGCATCGGGCTTGGCGTCGGTGTGGTAAACTTTTACCGTTTCGATCTTCAGCGCGGCGCAGCGGCTTTCGATGCCGAGGCGCAGGGCGATGTAATAGGGATCGACCAATTCCTGCTCGGGGCGCAGGAAATGCACGAGGGCGAGCTTGGTAAGGCCCTGCACATTGGCGCGATTGCGATTGCGCGGGGTTGCATAATTGAGCTTTTCGGCCGTTTCGATAATGGCCTGGCGCTTGCGGTTGGAAATCGAGAGCGTCGTATCGTAGTTGAGCACGCGCGAAACCGTGGCGCTTGAAACGCCCACTGCCGCCGCGATTTCCTTGAGTGTGACCATGGGGCGCGAAGCTATATGGGCAAAAGCCCGGCGGTCAACGGGATGTTCGCGGGGAAAGGCACACGCCGTCAGGCGGCGGTGTCGGCGGTTTGGCATTTTGCCCGGGTGAGTTGGACCGGGGCTTGCCGACGCCCTGCCCGCTTCGATTTCAGTCCGGGCGGTCGGGTCTGGCGAGGGGCGACCGGGGCGCTTGTATGGTAGACGCAACCTGATAAACCATTGATATATCAAAGCAAAATCGACAATTTACCGGGATTTTACGAAATCGAGTTGACAGAATGTGTGAGGCGTCGGCAGAGTGCGGCATCTAGGCGGGACTAGTCCCCCAGGAT
>DATMSG010000258.1:0-4747 GCA_035565515.1 Devosia sp. | reverse complement strand
GCCGAAATTGCCCGCGACGATGAGCGGATCGTCGCCGACGCTGGCCACCAGCGACGTACCGGGCTTGGCCGCGAACCGGTTGTAGCCGAGAAGGATCGGCCAATTGGCCTCGATACCAGCCACGATCGGGTGCGCGGCATCGCCCACGATCGGCGCGATGCCCTGGGGCGCCTCGACGCGATCGTCGCCCTTTTCGATGGTGACCGGAAGGGCTTCCTCGACGGGCGAGCCGGCATATTGAGCTTTGGCGTCAATCCCCTGGAAGGTCAGATAACCGCCGACCATGACGAGGCCGCCGCCATTGGCGACATAGTCGCGGATCGAGGCGAGGCGATTGGGCAGAACTCGCGATTTCGTAAAGGTTTCGGGATGCAGCAGGAGCGTATTGGCACCGATATCGGAGAGCAGCACGACATCATAGGCGGCGAGATCTTCGGCAGTGAACGGAAACTCGCGCGCCGCGACATGCGAGGGCTGGAAGGTCACGTCCCAGCCGCCCTTTTCGAGCGCCGCCTTCAGCCAGCGCACGCCTTCGGCATATTCGGTGGTCGTGAAGCTATCAAAGCCCTTCTGATGGATCGAATGCACGGTCCAGGATTCGCCGGCGATGAGAATGCGTTTGGTCACTTTTGAGCCTTTCGGGAGGGGGCGGCGACGGACTGGCGCGTCACCAGTTCGACCGGCAGCCGTGTTTCGGCCGGCGGGGTCTGCCCTTCGAGAAGGGCGAGGAGGTGTTTTACGGCCAGTTCGCCCATGGCGGCGACCGGCTGGCGAATGGTGGTCAGCGCCGGATCGACAAGGGCGGCAAAGGCCATGTCGTCAAAGCCGACAAGGCTGATGTCATTGGGAATGGAAAGCCCGTGTTCCCTCACGACCTGCAACACCCCGATGGCGATATAGTCGGAACAGGCAAGAATCGCCGTCGGCGGATCGACCGCGTCGAGCAGGACCGAGGCGGCGGCCGCGCCATAGTCGCGCGTATAATCACCCAGCAACACCCAGCCCGGACGCACCGGCAGGCCGGCCTCTTCCATGGCGCGGGTAAAGCCGGCCAGTCGCTCGTTGACGCTCATCAGCCTGTGCGGCCCGCCGATCAGCGCAATATCCTCGTGGCCCATTTCAATCAGGTGCTTTGCCCCGAGATAGGCGCCTTCGGCATTGTCGACGAAAACGCGGGGCACGCTGACCCCATCGATATCCTCGTCGAGCAGCACGACATTTTCCCGGCCGGCGAGCAGGCCGGCGAGCGAACCGTCATCCACCCGATTGGTGGTCATGATCAGCCCATCGACATGGCTGTCGGCCATGCGTCTGATGGCGTTGATCTCGGCATCGGCATGTCCGCCGGTGGAGGTGATATAGACCGAATAGCCGCTGGCATGGGCCTGCCGCTCGACGGCCGCTGCCAGCTCCGCAAAGAACGGGTTGGCGATGTCTGGGGTTACCAGCGCAATGGCTTCGGATTTGCCGGTGGAAAGGCGCCGCGCCAAGAGATTAGGGCGATAATCGAGCTTCGCAATGGCCGCATCGATCCGGTCGCGCGTTGCCTGCGGCAGATCGATGCGATTGTTGAGATAGCGCGAAACGGCCGTCGGCGAGACCCCGGCTTCGGCGGCGACGTCGTTCAGTGTGGCCATTGCCGCCCCCTAGATGCCATGGCGCTCTCTCCAGCTCGAGACAATGCGCAGGCTCTCCCCCAGAATACCCGCGATCAGCGCCTCACCCTTGGCCGCCGTGGCAGGACGCGGATCCCCGAAAACGCCGGACGGATTGAAATCGCGAAACTGGATGGGCTCGCTGCCAAAGGTCGGCGGAAAATCAGGATAGGATGGTTCCGCCCGCTCCATGGCGACACTCTCCGGCGCCACTGCGAGCATGATCGCTGTTTCGACCTCATCGGCGTGGTAAAAGCCCGGTGCGGCCGGCTGGCTGTCGCAAATCTCCGCCGCAAGGCGCTCGAGCCCGGGATAGTCGAGATGGCATACCGGCAGGCCCGCCATTGTCAGCGCCCGGGCGGCGAGCAGCATGGGCTCGCGATTCCCGAAATGGCCGTTGACGATAATCAGTCCCGCTACGCCCATGCGCAGGAGTTCGTGGCCGATATCCTCCAGCATCGCCTGCACCGTGCGCGGCGAAATCGAAATCGTGCCGGGATAGGCGCTGGCGGTCCAGGCATCGCCATAGGCGATCGGCGGCAGGAGCAGCGCATCGAGTTCATCCGCCAGGCGACTGCCGACGCCATGGGCCATGTCGGTATCGGTGGTGAGCGGCAGATGCGCGCCGTGCTGTTCGCAGGCACCAAGGGCGAGCACGGCCAACGTTCCATTTTCGATGCGCTTTTCGACATCGACCCAGGGCGTGCGGGAGAAGTCGGCCGCGCTCATGGCGTCCACCCCAGCACCAGAAGAGGTGCGCCCGGAGCAATGCGATCCAGCAGTTCCCGCGTGCTCGCCGTATAATCGACATCCCCGCCGCGCACCGTGGCAAGGCTTGCCCCGGCAATGTCGGAATAGGCATAGCCATGCGCCAGAAGATCGACCATCGCCGCCTGGACCGGATGAATGGTGGGGTTGAAGGCCACGTTCTCGATGGCATGGCCTGAGACCACATTCCCATCCTTGAGATGCAAGAGGACGGCGCCCGGGCACTTGCTATAGGGCGAATGGCTGCGTCGTCCCCTGGTCAATAGCGTTTGGGCGAGGGGCGAAATGGCATCTTCGTCGAATTTCAATGCCGGCCAGAGCTCGCGCCCCGGCACGGCGCCGCTTTCTCCGAGATAATCGGGATCGAAGGGCCAGGGATAAAGCTGCGCCAGGGTCAGCCTGTGTCCGAGCGGGTCGATCAGTTCGAGTTTTTCGCTCGCCGCATATTCGGCAAGGCACTGCCGGCAATGGGCGCAGGGATGCGCCTCGCCGATGGCGATGACCGAGATATTGGTGCCCCGGCTCATGGCGCGGGTGAAGACGAAGCCTTCGCCATGGAGGGTAAAACCGAGATGCGTGCCCGGAAATTCGACATTGCCGCCGAGGATGAGATGGCCTGTTTCCGCTTCGAGCCCGACCGCGCCGACGTGAAAGCCGGAAATGCTGGGGCGTGCGATGTCTTTGGCCACATCGAGCAGCAGACACATGAGATCGCGCACTGAAGCGAGGCCAAATGCGGCGACCAGTTCGGCCGCTATGTCGGCTGTAAGAACGCTGCCATCCTGGCTTTCAGGCTGCCGGTTGCGCGCCGACAATGCCGATCGCACCCGCGCGAAGAGCGCTTGCCGCGCCTCGGGGCCGACAGCGGCAAGGCGAGCCGGAATGGCGGGATCGGAGGCAAACGGATTGATACTCATGAGCATTCTGCCGAACAAATATGCAAAAATGCGATGCGGTGAGTGTTTGTGCAAATCCAGAATGATAGCATTTGACAACCCTCATGGAACCGTCGTTAGATTGGCTATGTAAAGCGCTTTACTAACGATAGGTCAAATGGGTTCTACACTCCTCCGCAATGCATCGGTTCTCACTGTGGATGGCGGCAATGCCGTTTTCCCCTTCGGCTGGGTCGCCTTTGCCGAGGGGCGGATAACCGGTCTTGGGCCTATGGAAACCTGTCCGCCGGACAAGGATTTCGACGCGGTGAGGGTGCTTGATGGGCATGTCGTCATGCCCGGCCTTGTCAATGCCCATACGCACTCGGCCATGATCCTCTTTCGCGGGCGCTCCGAGGGGCAAAGCCTTCTCACCATGGAAGGCTGGTACAATTCCATTCGTGAGCCCGAACTGTCGCTGATCGCCTCCGATATCGGTCCCGCCGTCGCCCTTTCCTGCGCCGAAATGGCTCTTACGGGCACCACGACCTTCTGCGATCAATATTTCTTTGCCGATGAAATTGCCGAGGCGGTGAAAGAGGCCGGGCTTCGCGCGGTGATCGCTTATGGCATCGTGCAACTCGGCGACAAGGCGCGCGGCGAGGAAGAATTGGCCAGGGCCACGAACTTCCTCCGCCAGCAGCGCTCGGCCGATGGCCGGGTGATCCCCTGGTTCGGTCCGCACGCGCCCTATGTCGACAATACCGAAGATCTGCTGCTCGCCGAAGTCGCCGTTGCCAATGAATTCGGCGCCGGCCTTCACCTGCACATGGCCTGCGGCCCGGAAGACAATGAAGAGACCGAGCGCCGCTACGGCACGACCGCGGCCGTCGCGCTCGAAAAGCTCGGCTTTTTCAAAGGCCGCATCCATGCAGCGCACTGCCTCGACCTCAGCCCCGAAGACATTGCAGTCTTTGCCCGCGCACCCCACGCCTCCATTTCCCACAATGCGACGGCGGGTCTCCGCTCCGGCCGCGAAGGCATCTGTCCGGTTGTCGATTTGAAGGCCGCCGGTGTCACCGTGGCGCTTGGCACCGACAATGTTGCGGCCAACAATGGCTATGACATGATCAACGAAATGCGCGTCGCCGGCCTCGTCGCCTCGCATCGCGAGCGGAGGGCGCAGCCTATTTCCAGCGCCGAGCTGATCCGCATGGCGACTATCGACGGCGCGAAAGCGCTCGGCCTCGAAAACGAGATCGGCTCGCTCGAAGTCGGAAAATCGGCCGATCTCATCGCCATCGATATTTCCGGTGCGGGCTATTCCGAAACCCCTGACATCGAGACGCTTCTCGTCTATTCGGGAAGCGGACGGGATGTGCGCCATGTCTATGTCGCCGGCGAACAGCTGGTGGCCGACAGGCAGCTCCTGCGTCGGCCCCTCTCCGA
>DATMSG010000257.1:0-16158 GCA_035565515.1 Devosia sp. | reverse complement strand
ACCCGCGTCCCCTCCATGGGCTTGGCCGCGGCAAGATCGGAAATGGAGCGGCCCAGCGTCAGCTCGTCCCCGATCGGTATTTTGAGCATGCGAAAGAGAAAGCCGCCTTCGCCTGCCGGTATGGCGTCGAAAGGCATGTCGGAATGATTGATGAGAATATCGCCATTGGCGACGAAGGCGCTGCGCCCCGGCCCGGTATCGAGCCGCCCCGGCCCGCGCACCTGCAAGCCGATACAAAGGCTGTCGGCCGCAAGCCGGGCAATATCGGCCTCGGTGCGCCGAAGGATATAGGAGGAGGCCTGAAGCTCCGACACCACGGCCATGCCGAATTTTTGGGCGCTGAACGAGCCGGTAAAGGCGGCGCGCCGCTCGGCCGGCACTTCGATGGTCACGCCGAACAGACCCTTGCTCCGCACCTCGCGCCATTGCTCGAAGCGCTCGCGCGGGGCCACCTCATCGGTCGAAAAACGCAGCATTCCGGCCCTCCACGCCAGCACGTAGCGAACAGGAACGGCAGGAAAAGGTCAACTTTTAGCTGTTTTCCGGGCCCGTTCCATCCTCGTCCCGGTCGCGCGGATAGTGCCGCTCGAGCGCAAAGGGCGGCAGCCAGGCCTCGCGGCGGGTGGTCCACAGTTCATAGGTCGGGACGAACCGATCGGGCGCATCGAGCGCACCGAGATGGATCTCCAGCTCGTCGCCGCTGCGCGAAAATACCGAGGATCCACAATGCGGGCAAAAACAGCGCCCGAAACGGCTACGGCCGCCAGCGGGAAAATCGCCGAGGCATGAAACAGGGCCCCATGATGCTTGCGGCAATCCAGGCAATGACAAATGCCGACGCGCAGCGGTTGCCCCCGCGCCAGAAAACGCACCGCCCCGCATAGACACCCGCCGGCCGTCTCGCCCATGCCTAGCTCCCGTCCAAAAGATACGAATCGCGAAATGCCTTCACCGCCGCCGAGAGCCGGCGCTCGCGGTGATGGAGCAGGCTAAAATTGCGCTGCGGCAATGGGAAGGGCAAGACCGACAGGCGCCCGGCCGCCACAAAGGGC
The DNA here is from genome assembly GCA_035565515.1 of Devosia sp. Taxonomy (GTDB): domain Bacteria; phylum Pseudomonadota; class Alphaproteobacteria; order Rhizobiales; family Devosiaceae; genus Devosia. The sequence continues at coordinate 15,106 of DATMSG010000257.1, read as the reverse complement.
GCCACCACCATTTCGGACAGGGCCGCGGCGCAGTCGCTGTTGAGAACGGCATTGAGCACGGCCTCATTGGTCGGCAGCACCAGCGCTACGACCAGGCTCGCCGGATCGACGCCCAACCCCATAAGTCCCGCCTCGAACTCCGTCCGCGTCCCCGATCCGGGCTCACGCATGATCCAGCGATAATCGGAAAAACGCGGCCGCGCGATCGCATCGGCCGGCGCGCAAACGGCCACCAGCCGATCCCTGAAGATGGCGCGGCTGGCCAGTGCCGATGCATAGACATGGCCCTCGACGATCCCCAGTTCGGCCGCGCCGGAGATTACCGCCTCGGCCACTTCATTGGTATTGGCCGCGACAAAATTGACCGCGATCCCCGGATGGGCCGCAGCAAAGGCGAGAAGGCGCGCCGGCAGCCAATAGTTCGCCACGGTCTGGCTCGCCATGATATCGAGCGTCCCGCGCTGGAGACCGCCGAGATCGTCGAGCGCCTGCTCGGCCTGGCGGATGCGAGCAAGAGTCGCGCGCGCCTCCTGCAGAAACGCCATGCCGTCGCGCGTCAATTCGATCCGCCGGCCCACCCGGTCGAACAGGCGAACCGCATGCACGGATTCCAGCGCCTTGATCGCCGCGCTGGCCGCCGAAGGCGTCAGCCCCACCGCCGCCGCACCCTGGGTCAAATGCTGCCGCTCCGCCACGGCGATGAAGATCGCCAATTGTTCGATGGTCACGATTCATACGATCTTGTTGCACGAAACATGCATGATTATGCGATGGAATCTAACGAATGCAAGCTCCATGCTGCCAAGCGTCCGCATTGGAGCAAATCATGCTATCCATGCCGCAGTTCCGGCATCGCCTTCCCGGCCTGGGGCTTTCCTTGGGCATTACCCTTTTGGCGCTTGCCGCGCAGGAACTGCAACAACGCCTGTTCGGTTGGGTGGCGCTCGATGGACTGGTCGTGGCCATCCTTGCCGGCATCGCCGTGCATAGCCTTTTCGGCCTGGCCGCGCGCTTTCGCGCCGGCGTCCACTTTGCCGCCAAGACCGTGCTCGAAATCGCCATCGTGCTGCTCGGCGGTACCATCAGCGCCGGGGCCGTGCTGCAGATCGGTCCGCAGGTGGTCGCCGCCGTGGCGCTGGTCGTCGTGCTCGCGCTGGCCCTGAGCTATGGCATAGGCCGGGCCCTGGGCCTTGATGCGCGCCTTGCCACCCTGGTCGCCTGCGGCAATTCCATCTGCGGCAATTCGGCGATCATGGCCACCGCGCCCATCATCAAGGCAAAGGCCGAAGACGTTGCCGCTTCCATCGCCTTCACCGCCGCGCTCGGCGTTCTCGTGGTCCTGTTATTACCGCTCGGCTTTGGTTTGCTCGGCATCAGCGAATGGCAATATGGCGTCATTGCCGGCCTCAGCGTCTATGCCGTGCCGCAGGTCCTCGCCGCCACGGTCCCGGTCGGGGTGATGAGCACCCAGATCGGCACCTTGGTAAAGCTGATCCGCGTGCTGATGCTCGGCCCGGTCATCCTCGCCCTCGGCCTCGCCCAGAAAAACCGGGCGTCCGGCACCGTGCCGCTCGCCATGCTCCTGCCCTGGTTCATCCTGGGCTTCCTTGTCATGATGGGCGCCAGATCCCTCGGCCTCCTACCCGAAACCATCCTGCCCCTATTCCAAACCGCCTCGACCCACCTGACCCTCATCGCCATGGCTGCCCTCGGCCTATCGGTCAACCTGCGCTCCATCCTCGCCTCCGGGGGCCGCGTCCTCGCCGCCGGCGTCCTCTCAATCGCCACCCTCCTCCTCCTCTCCACCGCCACAGCGCTCATCCTCGCCTAGCGGGCGAGCGAAGCCCAAAAGGCAAATGCCAAAGCAGGGGCACGAGGGGAGACGGAATCGAGGAGGTGCTGGAAATCTGGGTACTCGATCCGGCCGTTCAGCTAGCGAAGCGTTGAACTGGCGGAGCTACGTGGTCCCGGCTGACCAATCCTCACCGCGGGGCGGGCGCCCCCGTGACGACCACCGATTTTCCCTTGGCCCTTGCCACCAGCCGCGCAGGACACGCTGCTTGAATCAGTAGATGCCAGTGACTTTGTGCTTAATGGCGAAGGCATAGATAGGCCCCACGAGAACCATCTCTGAGCACCAAAGGCGGACCTGAAAGTCCTGTAAATCAAGATTTCAAGCCCAATCGGGGGGATAGGATGGTGCTGCCGGACAGGATTGAACTGTCGGCCTCTCCCTTACCAAGGGAGTGCTCTACCACTGAGCTACGGCAGCATCTGGGGCGCCGGGGAAATCCCTCTCGGCGACGGGCGCTCTAGTGCCATAGGGATTTACTCGACGCAAGCGCAAAAAACGCCTATCAACTACCCTCGTGAATCACCGATAGCCAGGAAGGCGATGAGCAAGTCGAACGAAGCTAGTGCCCGCGAGCAAAGATTGGCCGCAAAGCTTCGCGAGAACCTCAAGCGCCGAAAGGATCAGGCCAGGGCGCGCGCTGCCCGGGATGATGCTCCGGCACCCGAAACGATCGCGGTCAAGAAACCGTAAATCATTTTCGGGCGAACTAGGAACGTCACATATTCGCAAGAGCGCGGCTGGTCTGGCTTACGTGGCAACGAAGACCTCGCCTACCTCCCCCACAGGTAGAAGGCCCCTTTGGGCCGGTTCAGAGGAACCATTTCATGGATCGTATTCGTTTGGTCGGCGGGAATCCGCTCAATGGGGACATCACCATTTCGGGCGCAAAAAATGCCGCCCTGCCCCTGATGATCGCTTCGCTGCTGACCGATGAGCCGCTGGTGCTCTCCAATGTGCCCCGGCTTGCCGACGTCAAGCAGCTCGAGCGCATTCTCGAGAATCATGGTGTCGATATTGCCGTGCATGGCCGCCGGCGCGGCGAATCGGATGGTGTAGGCCAGCGCATGACCTTTCATGCAGCCGATATCGTCGATACTACCGCGCCCTATGATCTCGTCTCAAAAATGCGCGCCAGTTTCTGGGTCATCGGGCCGCTGCTGGCCCGCTGCCACGAGGCCCGCGTTTCACTGCCCGGCGGCTGCGCCATCGGCACGCGCCCGGTCGATCTCTTCCTGTTCGGGCTGAAGGAGCTCGGTGCCGAAATCGACATCGACGAAGGCTATGTGGTGGCCCGCGCACCCAAGGGTGGCCTCGTCGGCAATCGCATCGTGTTCCCGAAAGTGTCGGTGGGCGCCACCCATACGCTGCTGATGGCCGCCACCCTCGCCAAGGGCACGACCGTCATCGAGAATGCGGCGCAGGAACCGGAAATCACCAATGTCGCCGAATGCCTCGTTGCCATGGGCGCGAAAATTTCGGGCATCGGCACGCGCACGCTGACCATTGAGGGCGTCGAAAAGCTGCATGGCGCCAGTGTCGAGGTTATCCCCGACCGCATCGAGACCGGCACCTTTGCCATGGCCGCCGCCATGACCGGGGGCGATGTCCTGCTGCGCGGCGCGCGGCCGGAACATCTGCAGGCGGCGCTCGATATTCTGGCCCGCACCGGCGTCGATCTGAGCGTCGAAGCCGAAGGGGTGCGCGTCAAGCGCAATGGCAATGGCATTCAGCCGGTCGATATCGAAACCCATCCCTTCCCCGGTTTCCCGACCGATTTGCAGGCCCAGTTCATGGCCTTGATGACCATGAGCCAGGGGGTCAGCCAGGTGCGCGAGACGATTTTCGAGAATCGCTACATGCATGTGGCCGAGCTGGCCCGTTTCGGCGCCGATATCGCCGTCGACGGACAGGTGGCGACCATTCACGGCAAATCCCAGCTCAAGGGGGCACAGGTGATGGCGACCGATCTGCGCGCCTCGGTGTCGCTGGTCATTGCCGGCCTTGCCGCCAAGGGCGAAACGGTGGTCAACCGCATCTACCACCTCGATCGCGGTTTTGAGCGGCTGGAAGACAAGCTGTCGCGCTGCGGCGCGGAGATTGAACGGCTCGCGGGCTAAGACCTGACGACATAATTGAGGAAGGCCCGGCATCAGCCGGGCCTTTTTGTTTCAGTCGAGCGTCTGGCGATAGCGCAGCATCGCCGCCACGGTGATCACCAGCACGATGAGCCCCAGCGCCACCAGCTCGGCGGTGACATCGAACGTTCCCGCTCCCTTGAGCATCACCTTTCGAATCAGCCGGATGAAATGCGTCGCGGGCACGCCCGTGCCGATGGCCTGCGCCCAGCCGGGCATGCCGGCAAAGGGGAACATGAAGCCCGAGAGCAGGATCGAGGGCAGGATGGTGAAAAAGCTCAGTTGCATGGCCTGCATCTGGTTTTTCGCGACGGTGGAAATGAGAAATCCCAGCGCCAGATTGCCCAGGACGAAAAGGTTGAAGCCGAAGAAGAAGGCGCTGAACGTGCCGGTAAACGGCACCTGGAATACGGCGAAGGCGGCGACGAGAAAGACCGCGGTCTGCACATAGCCGACGAAAACGTAGGGCAGGATCTTGCCCAGCATGACTTCCAATGGCGTCACCGGGGTGGAAATCAGCATTTCCATCGTGCCGCGCTCGCGCTCCTTGACGATGGCGACGGCGGTGATCATCACCATGGTCATCGAGAGGATGATCGCCAAAAGCCCCGGCACGATATTGGTCGAGGTCTTGCCCTCGGGATTATATTGCCGGTGCACGATCACTTCGAAAGGCGGCGGCGCGCCGGCGGCGGGTGACAGAGGGCCAGTGAGTGTCTGGGCAATGGCCCCATTGACGATGCCGCTCATGGCCGCCGCAGCCCCACTGACCGCCGAAGGGTCGGAGGCATCGGCGGCGATGAGGAGGTTGGGCCGCAAGCCGCGCACGACGTCGCGCTCGAAATCGGCGGGAATGACGACGACGAAATTCGCCTCGCCCCGCCGCAGTGCTTCCTCGCCGGCATCGGGGCCGCGCACCTCGCCCTGAAAATCGAAATAGCCCGACCTATCCATGCCCGCGAGCAGGGCGCGGGTCAGCGGCCCGTCGTCATTGACCTCCACCAGCGTCGGCAGGTGCCGGGGGTCGGCATTGATGGCGAAGCCGAACAGCATGAGCTGGACGATGGGCAGGCCGATCATCATGCCGAAGGTGACGCGGTCGCGCCGCATTTGGATGAATTCCTTCCAGAGCACGGCGATAAAGCGATTGAGCGAGAAGCGCAGGTTCATGCCGCGTCCCGCGAAAAATTGTCCCGCGCCCCCGCCATGAGATAGATGAAGGCCTCCTCGAGCCCCGCCGGCACCTCGCTCCAGCGTCTTTTTCCATCTTTCTGGAATTTGGCCACGGTGGCGGCGAGGGCTTTGGCATCCGTGCCCGAGACGTGTAGCGCCGAGCCGAAGCGCGCCACCTGATCGACACCCGGCTGACCCTTGAGCTGATCCTCCAGGGCCACCAGTTCCGGCCCTTCGGCCCGCCAGGTGGTCAGCCCCACCATGGCCGGAATGTCCGCCGCGCGCCCGTCGATCAGCTTCTTGCCATAGGCGATATAGGTGATGAAATCGCACTGGATGGCCTCGTCCATATAATGGGTCGAGACCAGCACGGTGACGCCGGCTTTACTCAGCCGCCGGATTTCGTCCCAGAAATCGCGCCGCGCCTTGGGATCGACGCCGGCGGTGGGCTCGTCGAGCAGTAGGAGTTTGGGATCGTGAATGAGACAGGCCGCCAGCGCCAGCCGCTGTTTCCAGCCGCCCGACAGCGTGCCGGCCAATTGCCCGGCCCGGTCAGCCAGCCCCAGATCGGCCAGCGCCCCATCGACCCGGCTCTTGCGAGCCTTCACCCCATACATTCGCGCCACGAAATCGAGGTTTTCGCGGATGGTCAGGTCCTCGTAAAGGCTGAATTTCTGGGTCATGTAACCCACTTCGGCCTTGATCCTGCCCGCCTCGCGCCTGACGTCGAAGCCGAGGCATTGCCCCTCGCCCTCGTCGGGCAGAAGCAGGCCGCAAAGCATGCGGATGGTCGTGGTCTTGCCCGAGCCATTGGGCCCCAGAAACCCGTAAATGGCGCCCCTGGGCACGGCGATGTCGAAATGATCGACCACCAGCTTGTCGCCAAAGCGCTTGGTCAGCCCCTTCACGTCGATGACGCGTTCCCCGCTCATGGCAGCACGGTCACCGGCTGGCCCGGCTGCAATTTCGCCGCCTCGTCGAGCCGGGCCTCGACGAGATAGACCAATCGGCTGCGCTCCTCGGTCGAATAGATCACCGGCGGAGTCGTCTGCGGCTCGCTCGCAATATGCACCACGCTCGCCGCCATGGCGGCGCAGCCGTCGCAGGTCACGGTCACCGCCTGCCCGACCGCAAGAGACGAGCGCGCCGTTTCGGGCACGAAGAACCGCGCTTCGAGCGCCCCGGCGGGCAGAATGGAGGCGATCGGCGTCCCCACCGCCGCCACTTCGCCCGCCGCATAATAGAGTTTCTCGATCACCCCTGCGGCCGGGGCATGCACCAGCCGCTCGCCGAGATCGAGCCGCGCCCCTTCGGCATCGGCCTCGGCCGCTGCCAGATTGGCCTCCGCCGCCACCTGCTGGCCCGAGCGCGCCGGCAATTCGGCCACGGCGAGTTGCGCCTGCAATTGGTTCACCTGCGCCTCGGCCGCAGCCAGCGCATTGCGATCGACCTCGACCTTGGCCGCCGAAACCGTGCCGGCCTTTTCCAGCTGCTCGCTGCGCGCAAGATTGGTCCGCGCCAGCCCGAGATCGGCCTCGGCCTTCGAGAGCGAGGCACGGATGACATCGAGTTCCTCGCGACGGCTGCCGGTTTCGAGATTTTGCAGCGTTGCCCGCGCCGCCGCGACGCGTGCCTCGGCCGCGGCCAGCCGCGCCTGTTGCTGGCTCTGGTCGAGCACCAGCAGGAGATCGCCCTCGGCCACCGCCTGCCCTTCGGCCACCGCGATTTTTGTGATCCGCCCGGCGCTCACCGGCGCGACATAGACATAGTCGGCCTCGATATAGCCGGTGAAGCCCGAAGGCGCCGAAGGAGAAAAGAAGGCCAGGATCGCCGCCAGCAGCCCGCCAAAAAAGTCGCTCATGGCCCCTCCCCTTCGCCCGCGGGCGAAATACCGTGAAACAGGACATCCAGATGGTTCGCCACCAGCCGGTCGAGTGCCAGCCCCCCCTCGGGCCGAATGCCGAACACTTCGTTCAGCGCCACATGGGCGATGACCGGCCCGACGATGGAGCGCACCGTCATTTCCGGATCGACCTTGCGCAATTGCCCCGAGGCGACGCCACGCGCCACCAGCGCCGTCAGCGCCGGAATCACCCGACCCAGGACTTCAAGCCGATAGAATTCGGCAATGGCCGGAAAATTCATGATTTCGCGCAGGATCAGTCGCGGCACCGCCAGGTTTCTGGGGTCCGCCAGCAGCTTTTGCAGCGTCTCCAGCAGCATGGCGATGGGCACCCGCACATCGCCCTCGAACGCGGCCATATCCGGCACTGCCCGCTCGGCAATCGGCGCCACCGCGCGGCGGACAATGCCCTCCATCAGCGCTTCCTTGGAGGGGAAATAGAGATAGACCGTGCCTTTCGAAACGCCCGCCCGCCGCGCCACCTCGTCCACCTTGGCCGCAGCAAAACCCTTCTCGGAAAACACGGCCAAAGCCGCATCCAGCATTTCATCGGGCCGCGCCTCGGCCCGCCGGCGGAATTTTTTATCGCTCGTCATGGGGTGATTATAACTGACTGACTGGTCAGTTATCAAGAGGAGAGTACCTTGCCTCCCTACCCCCTCCCGATTGCCCCCTTGCCCTCAAGCTTGTAGATCAGCTCTCGCATGACCAAATGTGGCAGAACCATTTTTCGCGAGCTGACCCAATGACCGATCTCAAGCTGCTGGCGCTTGATACTGAAGACCTCGCCGTGCTTTCCGCCCATGTGCAGGATGCCGTCGTGCGCACCGTCGATATGGGCTATGCCCGCGGCGACCGGCGCTTTGCCCTCCTGATGAACCGTTATGACTGGAGCGAGGACAAGCCGCGCAGCAAGGGCATTCGGAAGCGCGCCGGCCTCCATTTCGACCGCGTCGAGAGCGTCGCCTATGCCGGCTTTGATCCCGCCTCCCCCGAAGGCGTGCTCGAACTTCTGGCCCTGACGTTCACCCCTGCCCCCGATGGCGTCTCGGGCGTGGTGGAAATCGCCTTTGCCGGCGGCGGCACCGTGCGGCTGACGGTGGAAGTGCTCGAAGCCCGGCTGGCCGATCTTGGCGCGGCTTGGGCGGCAGCGGCCAAGCCGGCGCATAAGCTCGATTGATTTTAAGGCGGTAAGGCCCCCTCACCCGCCGGCTACGCCGTCGACCTCTCCCCCAGAGGGAGAGGTGAAGGCGGACTCCCCGTCGCGAAGCGACACCTCTCCCTTGGGGGAGAGGTCGGCCCGCAGGGCCGGGTGAGGGGGCCTTCCGGCATCTACCAGTCCCATTCCCCCTTGCGATCAAACTCCCCATGGGGGATAGATCGCACCATCACAAAAATCCGACGCTATCCCGGACCGCCAATGCCTTTACGCCTCGACAGCGCCGCGCCCGATTTTGAATCCCGCTTTGTCGATCTGCTCGCCAGCAAGCGCGAAGCCTCCCAGGAAGTGGGCGACATCGTCGCCGGGATCATCGCCGATGTCCGCGCCCGCGGCGACATGGCCGTGGCCGAATTGACCAACAAGTTCGACAAGGCCGGCGTCACCCCGCAGACCCTGCGCTTCTCGGAAGCAGAGATCGCCGAAGCCGCCGCCCGCGTCACGCCCGAGGTGCGCGAGGCGCTGCAGACCGCGCATGATCGCATCAAGTCGCATCACGAGCGGCAGATGCCGAAGGACGATCTTTATACCGATGCGCTCGGCGTCACCCTCGGCTCGCGCTGGACCGCCATCGACGCCGTCGGCATCTATGTCCCGGGCGGCCTTGCCTCCTACCCCTCCTCGGTGCTGATGAATGCCGTGCCGGCCAAGGTCGCCGGCGTCTCGCGCATCGCCATGGTCGTGCCGACCCCCAATGGGCAACTGGCCTCAGCCATTCTCTGCGCCGCCGAGATTGCCGGCGTCACCGAGATTTACCGGGTCGGCGGCGCCCAGGCCGTGGCCGCTCTCGCCTATGGCACTGATGCCATTCCCCGCGTCGACAAGATCATGGGCCCCGGCAATGCCTTCGTCGCCGCGGCAAAGCGCCAGGTCTTCGGCCAGGTCGGCATCGATCTCATCGCCGGTCCCTCGGAAGTCCTCGTCATTGCCGACCGCTCGGCCAATCCCGCCTGGGTCGCAGCCGATCTCATCGCCCAGGCCGAACATGGCGGCGGCGCCCAGTCGATTCTCGTCACCACCGATGAAAGACTGGCCGACGCTGTCGAGGCCGAGGTCGACCGCCAACTCAGTCTCCTGCCCAAGGAGTCCATCGCCCGGGAAGGCTGGGATGAGTTCGGCGCCATCATCACCGTCGATTCGCTCGAAACCGCCACCAATCTCGCCAATCGCATCGCCTCCGAGCATGTGGAACTCGCCGTGGACAATCCGCAAGCCCTGGTCCCGGCCATCCGCCATGCCGGCGCGATCTTTCTGGGCCACCACACCCCGGAAGCCATTGGCGATTATGTCGGCGGCTCCAATCACGTCCTGCCCACCGCCCGTTCGGCGCGCTTTGCCTCGGGCCTCGGCGTGCTCGATTTCGTCAAGCGCACCTCGATCCTCGGCTGCTCGCCCTCCTCGCTCTCGGCCCTTGCCGAAGCAGCGGTGACCATTGCCGAGGTCGAAGCGCTCGACGGGCACGGGCGCTCCATTTCGATTCGGCTCAACCGTTGAGCATTTCCATGGGAACAAGCGAGGCGGCGCCCAGCACCAATCGTCTGGTCACCGTCACGCTCGACCCCAATACGATCACCTCGATCAATCCCGACGAGGTGCATGAATGGCGCATCGCCATTTATGACCTGCTCGAGGAAAACAGTTTCCGGCCGGCGCGCGTCGCCGCCGAAGGCCCCTATGCCTTGCACGTCTCGATCATCGGCAATTCCATCGTGCTCGACGTGCGCCACCCCGAAACCTTTCAGCCCATTGCCGCCCATTACCTCTCGCTGACCCCGTTCCGCCGGCTGATCCGCGATTATTTCCGCATTCGCGACGCCTATTACGAGGCGATCCGCTCGGCCCAGCCGTTCCAGATCGAAACCGTCGATATGGCGCGGCGCGGCATGCACAACGAGGCGGCCGAACTGCTGCGCACGCGGCTCAACAACAAGATCATCATCGATCTCAATACCGCGCGGCGCCTCTTCACCCTCATCTGCGCCGTGCAGCCCTATGCCAGCCGCATCGACGAAGCGACGAGCGAATTGCCCTCGGTGCTGTTCGTGTGCTCGATGAATTCGGTGCGCTCGCCCATCGCCGCCGCTCTTGCCCGCCAGGCCTTTCCCGGCCGCATCATCGCGCGCTCGGTCGGCGTCAATGGCGGCAAGGCCGATCAGTTCGTCCATGAGGTCATGGAAGAAATCGGCATTGATATGTCGATCCATACGCCCCATATTCTCGATGAGCTCGTTGCCAACCGCTTCGATCTCGTCATCACCCTGTCCGATGACGCCCCCGATGCCGTGGCCCGCAAGGGTCTCGAGGCGGGCGAAATCGAACAATGGACGGTGCCGGACCCTTCGCTTGTCGAAGGCAGCCGCGAGGTGGTTCTGTCGGCTTATCGCGAACTTCGCGACAGCCTCAGACGCCGCGTTCGCACTCGTTTGGAACCACTGGTTTCCGGTAGTTCACAAAGCCACTGATTTGCAGTAGGTTCCGCCCAAATTTGCGGCCGCCGCCGAGCAATTTCGCACGCGGGGGTCTTCCCAGGAGAAAGTATGGCCAAAGAAGAAGTGCTCGAATTCCCGGGCGTGGTCACCGAATTGCTTCCCAACGCGACCTTCCGGGTCAAATTGGAAAACGAACACGAGATCATCGCTCACACCGCCGGCCGCATGCGCAAGAACCGTATCCGTGTTCTCGCCGGCGACAAGGTGCTGTGCGAAATGACTCCTTACGACCTGACCAAGGGTCGCATCACCTATCGTTTCAAGTAAGGTTTGGCGCGACCACCCGCCGGGTGGTCAAAACGCTCCTCCGGGGCGTTTTGAGCGACGAACGCCCTGAGCCATGCGAAGGGCCGTCTTGTTTCAACGGAGCTTGACGTCATCATGGCCCCAAGGCCCGAACTGATCCTGGCCTCCGCTTCGCCGCGCCGGCTCGCTTTGCTCAACCAGATCGGCATCGAGCCCGAACATCTGGTTCCGGCCCATGTCGATGAGACGCCGGAAAAAGGCGAATTGCCGCGCAAGCTTGCCGGGCGTCTTGCCGAGTTGAAAGCCCTCACCGCCCAGCACAAGGCCCGCGTCGCCGGTTTCGGCTCCGACGCATTGGTCCTTGCCGCCGATACGGTGGTGGCCGTCGGCCGGCGCATCCTGCCCAAGGCCGAGACCATGGAAGAGGCATCCGATTGCCTTCGCCTCCTCTCGGGCCGCGCGCATCGTGTCTATACCGGGGTTACCCTGCTCACGCCCTCCGGCGCCAAGCGGCACCGGATCGTTGAAACGCGCCTGCGTTTCAAGCGCCTCTCGACGCGCGAAATGGAGGCCTATCTCGCCAGCGCCGAATGGCGCGACAAGGCGGGCGGTTATGCCATCCAGGGCATTGCCGGCTCGTTCGTGGTCAAACTTTCCGGGTCCTATTCCGGCGTCGTCGGCCTGCCGCTCCATGAGGTCACCCAATTGCTCGCCGGCGAGGGCTATCCCGTCCACTTCAACTGGCTCAATCAATCGAGCCTGACGGGCGTCTGATGGCCAGCGAAAGAAAGTGCCCCATCTGCGGCAAGCCAATGGTGGAAAAGTTCAAACCGTTCTGCTCGAAACGCTGCGCCGACATCGATCTCAATCGCTGGCTCACCGGCTCCTATGTCATCCCCGCCAGGGATGACGAGCCAATGCCCGAAAACGATGACGAATAGCCGCTTTTGCAGCGCTCGCGGGTAACAGTCTGCTAACGAACTAGCCTCTTTATCCACATAGCGTTTTCGCGCTTGCGCGCACAAAAACGATCTCCTATAAGGCCCGTGGCTCGCAGCCGAAGGCTAGCGAAACAGATGCCCGAGTAGCTCAGTTGGTAGAGCAGCGGATTGAAAATCCGCGTGTCACTGGTTCGATTCCGGTCTCGGGCACCACTTCCCCCTCCTCCAGAAAATCCAGGGTTTTGGCCGCTGTTGCGGGAGCCTAAGCCCCCGCTTTTCCCGCGTGCAGCTTGCGGCGCGTCACTTCGATTTCGGGCTCTTCCATCACCTCGGCAACCGGCTTGGTGCGCGGCATGCGGTTCCAGGCGTCGAGCGCGGCAATCTTGTAAGCTTCGGCAAGTGTCGGATAATTAAAGGTATTTTCGACAAAATAGTCGAGCGTGGCGCCCAGATTGAGCACCGCCTGGCCGATATGGATCAGCTCGGTCGCGCCCTCGCCGACGATGTGCACGCCGAGCAATTTGCGCGTTTCGAGCGAGACGATCATTTTCATCATGCCCGATTGCAGGCCCATGATATGGCCACGCGAGGTCTCGCGGAAACGGGCAACGCCACATTCATAGGGAATATTCTGTGCCCGCACCTGCTGCTCGGTAAGGCCGACCGTCGAAATTTCGGGCACGGCATAGATGCCATAGGGAAAAAATTCCGGCGCCGGCGGCATGGATGCGCCGAAAGCATGGAGCGCCGCGATGCGCCCCTGCTCCATCGAGGTCGAGGCGAGCGAGGGAAATCCTATAACATCGCCAGCAGCATAGATGTTGCGCATATCGGTCTGGAAGGTGGCGGGATCGACCTTCAACCGGCCGCGCTCGTCGGGGATCACGCCGCAATTTTCGAGACCGAGATCATCGGTGGCGCCCATGCGTCCGGCGGCATAAAGCAGCATGTCGGAGCGAATCTGGCGGCCATCGGTGAGGATCGTGATCGCCCAGCCCTGCGCATCCTTTTCGACGCGATCGACCTTGGCACCGAGGCGGATGGTCATGCCGCGCTTGCGCAGGTCGTGGGAAAATTCCTCGATGATCTCGCGGTCGATGAAATCGAGATAGCTTTCGCGCGGCTCGATCAGCGTCACCGGCACGTCGAGGGCGGAGAAAATCGTAGCATATTCAATACCGATAACCCCGGCGCCGATCACGGTGAGGCTGCGCGGCACGCGCGGTTCGGCAACCAGGCTATCGCTATCGAGAATGGTGTGGTTGTCGAAGGGGATATTGGCCGGCCGGAAAGGCGCCGTGCCCACGGCAATGACGGCAAAATCGAAGCCGAAGAGATGGTCGTCCCCGTTATGGTCGGTAACGAGCAGATGATGCTCGTCGCGGAAGCGCGCCTTACCGGCAAAGGTGCGCACGCCATTGCGGGCGAACTGATGCTCGAGCACTTCGATTTCATAGTCGAGCGTCTTCTGCAGGCGCGCGCCGAGATCCTTGCCCTCGATGTCCTTCTTGACGCGATAGGAGAGGCCATAAAAACCGCGCTCGCGCCAGCCGGAAAGGTTGAGCACCGTCTCGCGCAGGGTTTTGGAGGGGATCGTGCCGGTATGGACGGAAACGCCGCCGAGGCGCGTGCGGCTTTCGACCACGAGCACGGATTTGCCGAGCTTGGCGGCCTGGATGGCGGCCCGGCGGCCGGCCGGCCCCGAACCGATGACGATGAGATCGAAATGTTCCAACGAAAGGCCCCAGGATCGGACAGTGCAGACTAAGCCGCAGAGATGACAACACGAATGCACCGGATCATGCCAGCCCCGGCGGGAGGCTGGCAGATATGCGCGCGGGGCAGACTAGCCCAGATGTGTTACCAATCGTTTCGGAGCCGGGGGGCGGTTAGCCCAGGTCGGAAGCGGGATAGACGCCCAGAATATTGAACTGGTCGGTGAAGAATTTCAGTTCGTCAAAGGCGTGCTGGACCCCCACATCGTCGGGATGGCCTTCGATATCGGCATAGAACTGGGTGGCCGTGAAAGCGCCGCCGACCATATAGCTTTCGAGCTTGGTCATGTTGATGCCATTGGTGGCAAAGCCGCCCATGGCCTTGTAGAGCGCGGCGGGCACGTTGCGCACGCGGAAGATGAAGGTGGTCTTCACCTTGCCCGCACTCTGCGATGCCTCGTCCTTGTCGCGGGACATGACCAGGAAGCGCGTGGTGTTGTGGCCGGCATCCTCGATATTGGGCCGCAATAGTTCGAGACCGTAAATCTCACCCGCCAGGCGCGAGCCGATGGCGGCAACCGAGCGATCGGCGCGGGCGGCAACTTCGCGCACCGAACCGGCGGTATCGCTGCCATTGATGGTGCGAAGGCCATGTTCGGCAATGAACCTGCGGCACTGGCCGAGCGCGGGCGGCTGCGACTGCACCGCTTTGAGATCTTCGATTCTGGCGCCGGGAACCACCAGCAGGTTCATCTCGATGCGAAGATAGGTTTCGCCCACGATGAAGAGCCCGCTTTCGGGCAGCAGGTGGTGAATATCGGTGATCCGGCCATAGAGCGAGTTTTCGACCGGCAGGACCGCCCGGTCCGCTGCGCCGGACTGAACGGCTGCCATGGCCTCCTCGAAGGTGATATTGGGCAGAAAAGTGCCATCCGGGAAAACATTGAGGGCCGCGGCGTGGCTGAAGGCACCGGGTTCACCTTGAAAGGCTATTTTCATGTTCATGGGATGTCCGTTCATCTGGCCCTGCGGGCTTTAGTCCCGGCGTCCTGGGGTGTCAATCGGAGGTTGCCAAGGCTAAATTGGCATGACATTGGGGGAATTGTCGCATCTGGGGATTGCCCTGTTGCGCCTCACGAGGCGTAATACTATCTTCCGCGCGCGTCGAACCGGACTTGTTGAGGCAGGCTTTCTTTTTGAAAGCCGGTAGTTGGGCCCGGTTCGTTCAATGTCCACCCGGGGATGGACCGGCAGAGAGACCAAATGGATTCGTTTGAGCTAAACAAGATTATGGGCGCCGTCCTTGGCACACTGATGTTTGTCATGGGCGTGGGCTTTCTGGCTGAGGCCATCTACCACCCGATCGAAGACCGCGGCCCGGGCTATGCCTTGCCCGAACCGGAAGTGGCTGCCGCCGGCGGCGCAGCGGA
>DATMSG010000256.1:0-12021 GCA_035565515.1 Devosia sp. | reverse complement strand
CTCGGCGCCCCCGTCGACAAGGCGGCCTTGCTGGCCGAGGGGCGGTTGCTGTCGCCCATCGACCATCCCGATCCGACCCATCTGCATGTAACCGGCACGGGCCTGACCCATCTCGGTTCGGCCGCAACGCGCGACGCCATGCACAAGGCCAATGGCGAAAAGCCGGCGGGCGAACTGACCGACAGCATGAAAATGTTCCGCATGGGGCTGGAAAACGGCAAGCCCAAGGGCGGCGAAAAGGGCGTGCAGCCCGAATGGTTCTATAAGGGCAACGGCCATATCGTGGCCAATCCGGGCCAGGCGATCCCCTCCCCGTCCTTTGCGCTCGACGCGGGCGAGGAGCCGGAAATCGCGGGCATTTACCTGATCGACGCCAATGGACAGCCCCGCCGCCTCGGCTTTGCGCTGGCCAACGAATTTTCCGATCACGTCACCGAGCGGATCAATTATCTGTATCTGGCGCATTCCAAGCTGCGGGCCTGCTCGTTCGGGCCGGAACTGCGGGTCGGTGACTTGCCCAACCATATCGAAGGCGTGTCGCGCATTGTCCGCGATGGAAAGGTGCTTTGGGAAAAGCCGTTCCTTTCGGGCGAGGACAATATGAGCCACACCATCGCCAATCTCGAATATCACCACTTCAAATATGACCTGTTCTGTCAGCCCGGCGATGTGCATGTGCACTGCTTCGGCACGGCGACACTGAGCTTTGCCGACGGCATTTCGACCCGGGAAAGCGACGTTTTCGAAATCGAGGAAAGCCAGTTCGGCCTGCCGCTGCGCAACCCGGTGCATGTGGAAGACGAAAAGCCGGTTGTTATCAACGGCCTCTACTAAGGTCGGTGGCGCGGGCGCCTTTACTCGCCGCAACTAACATGTCAGTTAGTTTGCCGCGAATTGAGGAGCCCGCGCATGACCACCCATAGTTTCGAAAAACGCCGTATCGCCCAGACCGGGCTTGAAGTGACGACGTTGGGCCTGGGATGCGCGTCGCTGGCCGGTATTTTTAGCCGCGTGCCGGCGGAACAGGCGCGGGCGACGGTGCGGCATGCGCTCGATGCCGGGATCAACTATGTCGATACCGCGCCCCAATACGGTCTGGGCCGCTCCGAACACCTGGTGGGCGATGCCTTGCGCGAGGCCACTGTGCGCCCGGTGCTGTCGTCCAAGGTGGGCCGGCTGTTGCGCCCGGTCGATCCGGCCGCGCAGGACAAGGGCAACTGGATCGATCCCCTGCCCTTCGACCAGCAATATGACTATAGCTACGATGGCGTGATGCGCTCTTACGAGGACAGCCGGCAGCGGCTGGGGCTCGAAAAGATCGACATTCTCTATGTGCACGATATCGGCACCGCGACCCATGGCGTCGAGGGCAACAAGCCGCTTTGGGCGCAACTGGCGGGCGGCGGCTATCGGGCGCTGCGCGAACTGCGCGACAGCGGCGAGATCGGGGCCATCGGCCTCGGCGTCAACGAATGGCAGATATTGATGGACGCCTTTGAGCTGGGCGACTGGGACGTTTTCCTGCTCGCCGGGCGCTATACGCTCCTGGAACAGACAGCCCTGTCCCCGTTCATGAGCACCTGTGTCACGCGCAAGGCCTCGGTCGTCGTGGGCGGGCCGTTCAATTCCGGCATTCTGGTGGGCGGCGACAAGTTCAATTATGCCAAGGCGCCGGACGAAGTGGTGGCGCGCGTGCGGGCCATCGAGGCGGTCTGCCGGGAATTCGGCGTGCCGCTGCCCGCGGCGGCCCTGCAGTTTCCGCTGACCCATCCGGCGGTCTGCAATGTGCTGCCCGGACCGCGCTCGCCCGAGGAACTCGACGGAATTCTGGCCTGGTGGGCTGCGAAAATTCCGGACGAACTCTGGACCACGCTGGCCGAAAAGGGGCTGCTGGCGGAAGGCACGCCAATTCCGGGCGGCACTGCTTGACGCAACGCGACCGGCGCGCATATACATAACCAAATAGTTTTGTAGCGGAGCTTCTGGATGGCCGATACCACGCGGCTGGACGCGACATTTCACGCCCTGTCCGACCCGACGCGCCGGGCGATCCTGGCGCGGCTGGCGCTGGAGGGCGACGTGACGGTCATGGATCTGGCCGAGCCCTTTGCCATGAGCCAGCCGGCGATCTCCAAGCATCTCAAGGTTCTGGAGAAGGCCGGGCTGGTGTCGCGGGGGCGCGATGCGCAAAAACGCCCGGTGCACCTCGAGGCACAGCCGCTGGCCGAGGCGACGGGCTGGCTGATCGAATACCGGAAATACTGGCAGGCGCAGTTCGGGCGGCTGGACGATCTGCTGGCGGAATTGCAGCAACTCGAAAAACTGGCCGGGAAGAACTAGGGCGTTTCGGGCAGCAGCGGCGGGCCGCTGACAAGGCCGAACGTGGATAGCGGTTTGGGACAGGCGTGAGGGATAGGGAGAGTTCCATGCAGTTTGGTGATCCGCTTTCGGTGACCTCGCCGAGCGATACGCAATTGGTGATCTCGCGGGCATTCGTCGCGCCGCCGCACCTGGTTTATGCCTGCTATACGCAACCGAGCCTGATCCGGCGCTGGCTGACCGGGCCGGATGGCTGGACCATGCCGGTCTGCACTTATGACGCGCGGGCCGGCGGCGGCTATCGGTTCGAATGGCATGGGCCGGACAATGGTTTTCTGGCGGTCGATGGCGCGATCAAGACGATTGACGCCATTCGCTATATCGACGCCGAAGAACGGTTCGACGCCGGTCAGATGGGGCCGCCCTATCGCTCCGAACTGGAGTTCCGGCTTGAAGATCACGGCACGCTGGTGGTCAACAGCCTGACCTATACATCCATGGCGCATCGCGACTTTGTCGTGTCGACGGGCATGGCCGAGGGCATGGAGTTCAGCTTCAAAAGCCTCGACCGGCTCTTGGAGAGCGAACAGGCAGCGACGCGTTAACCGTCCGGCGCGTTCCGCACCGGGCCCGATCTTTCCAATGCTATGAAGCGTTTGGAGGCGGAAGCGATGCGAAACCTGTTTGATCCACCCCTGAGAGGGCCGTTCCAGCTCGTACTGGTCCTTGCGCTTCGGCCGCTTATTTCTTCGGCAGCCATGGGCGGCCCGGAATCCCGATCAACCGCCGCCCGAGCTTTTTCGAAGAGTTCCAGAGCGGTGATCCCTCCGACTTCGCGGTGCTCTTCTCGCTGGGGCTGCTGATCTGGATCGGCTATGCGATCGCCATTACCATCACCGATTACCGCAACGGACATTTTTAGGGCGGCGGCATGACATGCTGACAATCTGGGGGCGCAAAACCTCGTCCAATGTGCAGGCGCTGATGTGGTGCGTCGGCGAACTCGGCCTTGCCTATGAGCGCCACGATGTCGGGCACCGCTATGGCGGCAACGATACGCCCGAATTTCTGGCGATGAACCCCAATGGCACGGTGCCGGTGCTGCAGGACGGCATCGGGGAACCGATCTGGGAAACGGGGGCGATTTTGCGTTATCTGGCGGCCCGCTATGGGGCGCCGGAATTTTGGCCGGGCGATCCGGCACAGCGGGCGCCTGTGGATCAATGGGCCGAATGGGCCAAGCTCAATGTGACGCTCTCATTCACCGGGCCGGTTTTCTGGCGCGTGGTGCGGACGGCGCCCTCGAAGCGGGACCCGGCGGCAATCGCGGCGGCGCTGGCCAAGTTCAACGCGATTTTGGCGATCGCCGAGGCGCAGCTGGGGCGGCACGATTTTCTGGCTGGGCCGGCGCTGACCCCCGCCGATATTCAGTTCGGCCACGTGCTTTATCGCTATTTCGATATCGAGATTGAACGGCCGGACTGGCCGAATATCGAGCGCTATTACCGGGCGCTGACGCAGCGGGCGGCATTTCGCGAGCATGTCATGGTGTCTTATGAGGAACTGCGCGTGACGGACTGAGGGCAGGTCCGGAGGCATTCAGGCACTGAAACCATCAGTTTAAGTCCAGCGCATAACCTTTTAGAATTTCGATGGGAACCAGGTCCAGAACCTTGCGGTTGGTGGCGCGCAGATAGATGCGCGGGGCTCGGCCGGCCTCGTGGGCCTGCAGCCAGCGGACGGCAACAAGGCACCAGCGATCGCCGGGCACGACGCCGGGAAAGGCGAATTCCGGGCGTGGGGTCGAAAGATCGTTGCCGACGGATTTCGAGAAGGCGAGGAAATCGGCCGTCGCCTCGATGCAGATGATGTGAACCGCGGCGTTTTCCGGGCCGGCGGCGCAATAGCCGGTGCGGAAAAAGCCGGTCAGGGGATCGTCCGAACAGGGTTGCAGCAGCTCGCCCAGGACATTGTATTCTCCGGAGCCTTCGAGATTGGGCTGAACGTTCACTTCGGGCTCCTGGGCAGTCCTATTGTCCGCAATCGGCACGAGCATAGCACAGGAGCCCTCATGGTGAGGTGCTTTGCAAAGCAAAGCTTCCGATCACAGGCCCCCGTGCCGCGCCCTCGCCCTTCGAGGCTGCGCTACGCCTCGCGCCCCCGGAGATCTACCGGGAGCGAGGGAGACAAGCCTACCCGTCCAGCTTGTCCTGGCGGCTCAGGACTTCCTTGACCTTGGAATTGATCTGGTCGAGCGAATAGGGCTTTGGCAGGAAGTCTACGCTCTGGTCGTCTTCGATATCGCGGCGGACGCTTTCTTCGGCATAGCCGGAGACGAAGATGATTTTCAGGTTCGTCATCTTGTCGCGAATGACTTTAAGCATGGTCGGGCCATCCATCTCGGGCATGACCACGTCGGAAATGATGAGATCGACCTTGTAATCGAGGTCTTCCAGCACTTCGAGCGCCTCTTCCCCGCCATCGGCTTCGAAGACTTCATAGCCGGTGGTGCGCAGGGCGCGGGCGGAGAAGGCCCTGACGCTTTCCTCGTCTTCCACGAGCAGGATGCGCTCGTGGCCGGTGAGGTCCTTGGCGGGGGCCGTGGCAGCCATGGCCTTGGCCGCGGCTTCTTCGGCCGTCGGAACGTAGCGCGGCAGGAAAATCTTGAAGGTGGTGCCGACGCCCAGGGTCGAGACCGGATAAATGAAGCCCTCGGTCTGCTTGACGATGCCGTAGACGGTCGAGAGGCCGAGACCGGTGCCCTTGCCCAATTCCTTGGTGGTGAAGAAGGGCTCGAAAATCTTGGCCATGATTTCGGGCGACATGCCGGTGCCGGTGTCCTCGACATCGATCAGCACATAGTCGGCCGGTACCAAGCCTTCGAACTTGAACTCGCGCACATCGTCTTCGGTGACATTGCTGGTGCGCACGGTGATCGAGCCGCCATCGGGCATGGCGTCGCGGGCATTGACCACGAGATTGATGATGACTTGTTCGAGCTGCACCACATCGGCGCGGACGGGCCAGATATTGCGGCCGTGCTCGACCGAAAGCTGGTTCTTTTCGCCGATCATGCGCTTCAACAGGACGGTGAGATCATCGACGATCAGCGGCAGTTCGAGGACTTGCGGGCGCAGCGTCTGGCGGCGCGAGAAGGCCAGCAGCTGGCGGGTAAGGCCGGCGGCGCGATTGGCATTCTGCTTGATCTGCATGAGCTCGGAGAAGGAGGGATCGCCGGGCTTGTGCTTGAGCAGCAGCAGGTCCGAGAAGCCGATGATGGCGGTGAGCAGATTGTTGAAATCGTGCGCGACGCCGCCGGCGAGCTGGCCGACGGCCTGCATCTTCTGGCTCTGGGCGAACTGGGCTTCGAGCTTGCGCTGGTCGGTCATGTCGAGGGCGTAGACATTGACCTGTTCGGGCGAGCCAGCGCTGACTTCGGAGGCCGATATATAGAGACGGACGGCATGGTCGCCCTCGACACTGAGGAGAGCATCCACGGGCTCGACCTCGGTGCGCTGGGCCGTGGCGTCGAGCAGTGCCTTGCCGAGCTTGTCGCGGCTGGCTTCGCCGATAAGGTCGTGCAAGGGCTGGAGTTCGAGACTCTTTTCCTCGCCGGACCAGCGGAAAATGCGGCCGAACGGGGCATTGGTGCGCACGATGCGGCCTTCGCCGTCGAGAGTGGCGATGGCAAAGGGCGTGTCGTTGAAAAAGCGCGAGAAGCGGACTTCGGCGGCGCGCAGTTCCTCTTCGGTTTCGGGGGCGCTGGAGCGATCGAGAACGAGGGTGCGGGTTTCGCCCAATTCGCCATCGGCAAGGCGGGCGGCGCGATGCAGGAGGCGCACCGGCAGCGCGGTGCCATTGCGGCGCACAAGGTCGATGTCGATGATTTCCGTGGTGATCTCGCCATCGCGGCGGCCACGCATGAGCAGAGTCGCGCCGTCGCCGCGGACGACATCGCCGAGGCTGAGATGGCCGGCGTTGAATTCGGCGAGGTCATAGCCGAGCCAATCGGCCAGGGTCGAATTGAGATATTGAATGCGGCCCTGTGCATCGGCGGAGAAGAAGCCGGCGGGGGAATGATCGAGATAATCGATGGCGCGTTGCAGATCGAGGAAGGCGGTCTCGTTGTTTTCGCGGTCGCGCGTAATGTCCTCGACGGTCCAGGCGACGACGGGCTTGCTGGTTTCGTCGGTCTGGGGCAGCGGGCGCACGGCGACGCGATACCAGAAAGCGCGGTTGGTCTCGGTCTGCGAACCGCCGAGGCCGCCGACGATGCGGATGTCTTCGATGGCATTGCGGCCATCCTTGGCGGCGCGGGTCAGCCGATACATGGCTTCGCCGGCATCGGCCTGGCCGGAAAAGAGGCGCGGCACGCTGACGGGCACACCATTGTTGAGCGCGCCGGCAAATGTGCCATAATGGGCATTGGCATAGGCGATCTTGCCGTCGCGATCGGCAACGACGATACCGCGGCCCACCGTATCGACGAGCGCCCGCGCAATGGTGCGATGCTCCTCGGCGGCGGCGAAGCGGAAGAGGCCGGCTGCAAGGCCGAAGAGAAAAAACACCCCGGCCACGGCCAGAAGGCCGACGAAAATCATCACCACTTCCGGCGGCAGACGATCGCCAAAGAGCGCAAAAGTGGCGGCCGCGCCGATGATGACGAGGCCAAGCGCGGCGACGCGCCAAAGGCCGGCACCGCCCCGGGGCGAGGCAACCAGCGGATCGGGGTAATTGTCCTCGCCGAGCGGGGTCGTTGCCATGGGTCGAAAAACTCCAGCGCTGGGACCAATCGCTTCCCGCCCCAAAACGGCGACGGGAATATCGGCTGGTCCCCAACCTGCCCCGATTCGGGACACTCGCATTGGTTTAGCAAATGGGTCGCCACCATGGGAGTGCGAAGGCGGCTTTTCACAGGCCCACACCGCCCCGAACGCCCGTTACACACGGCTAACACACTTAAGGAGAGACAAAATCGAGCGCTTCATCATCATTTCGGGCTGTTCGGGCGGCGGGAAATCGACCCTGCTCGCAGAACTGGCGCGCCGGGGCTTTTCGGTGATCGAGGAGCCAGGGCGGCGCATCGTTGCGGCGGAAATGGCTGGGGACGGCAAGGCCCTGCCCTGGATCGACGCCGAAGCATTCCTGCGCCGGGCCATTGCGCTGTCGCTGGAGGATTTGGAGCAGGTGAGCGCCCTGCCCGGCCCGGTTTTCTTCGACCGGGGCCTGCTCGATGCGGCTTCGGGACTGGCGGCGATGACCGGCGAGCCGGTCTTGCAGCGCCATGCCGAGCAATGGCGGTTCAACACGACGGTGTTTCTCACCCCGCCTTGGCCGGAAATCTATCGGAAGGACGCAGAACGGCAGCACGGGCTCGATGCGGCCATTGCCGAATATGAGCGATTGCGGCGCGACTATCCGGCGCTGGGATATGATGCGGTAGAATTGCCCAAGGTCCCGGTGGCCGAACGGGCCGACTTCGTGCTCGAGCGGATGGGGCGGACGAACCCTACCCCCGTGCCTTCCAGCTCTGGCCATGCTTGAGGCGCATGACGAAGCCGATGATTTCGGCGACGGCCTTGTAGTGATCGGCGGGAATATCCTGGTCCACCTCGACGGCGGCAAAGAGGGCGCGTGCCAGCGGCGGGTTCTCGATGATCGGAACGTCGTTTTCCTTGGCGACCGTGCGGATGCGCAGCGCCACGGCATCGGCGCCCTTGGCGACGCATTTGGGCGCCCCCATGCCCTTGTCGTATTTGAGGGCGACAGCATAGTGCGTGGGGTTGGTGACGACGACCGTGGCGTCGGGCACTGCCTGCATCATGCGCTTGCGGGCTTTTTCCTGACGCAGCTGGCGGATGCGGCCCTTCACATGCGGGTCGCCTTCCATCTGCTTGTATTCCTCGCGCGTTTCCTGAACCGTCATCATCTGCCGCTTCCACCATTTCTGGCGGGTATAGAAGTAATCGGCGGCGGCGATGAAGGTGACGACGATGAGCACGGCGGTGAGAATTTTCACCCCCAGCTCCTGGAAATCCATCAGGATGATGATGGGATCGGCCGTCATCATGGTGTCGAGGCGGTCGCGCTCGGGCCAGACCACCAGAACGACGACGATGCCGACCACGGCGATTTTCACGAGGCCCTTGCCGAAATTGACCAGGGCATCGGTGGAAAAGAGGCGTTTCGCCCCGGCGATCGGGGAGATTTTCGAAAGCTTGGGGGTGACCGGCTCGGCTGAGAACAGCGGCCGGTGCTGCACGAGATTGGCGAGGATGCCGCAGACATAGAGAACGGCCAGCGGCGCCAGTACGGCACCGATCATGGCGAAGGCGAGGCCATTGAAAAAGGCCGAGAAGCCCGCCCCTTCGACATCGAAGCGATCGGCATTCATCATGATGATCTGCAAGGGATTGCTGATCTGGGTGGCGACCCAGGGCGCCATCGAGGCAAAGACGATGGTCGTGCCGATCAGCATGAACCAGGTGGTGACCTCCTGGCTCTTGGCGACGTCGCCTTTCTTGTGCGCCTCCTCAAGCTTCTTTTGGGAGGGGTCTTCTGTTTTGCTGTCTTTCTCCGGGGCTTCGTCGGCCAAGGGCTACCCCCGCCACATGGCAAGATGATTTTCGAAGGCGGAAAGATACCACCCCATCATCATCATGAGCAAAAGCGCGAACAACAGCAGCCCGGCCAGGATATTGGCCGGCATGAGGATGAAATAGACCTGCAATTGCGGCATGAGGCGCGACAGAATGCCGGCGCCGAGATTGAAGACGAGGCCGAAAACGATGAAGGGCGCCGACATCTGCACCCCTACGGAAAAGGCGCCGGCGACCGTCTTCAGCGCCAGTTGCATGGCGTCTTCGGACATGATGGGCATGGCCGGCGAGAAGACTTCGTAACTCTCATAGATCGCAGCCAGCGCCATGTGGTGCAGGTCGGTGGCAAAGATCAGCGTGATACCGAGGAAGGACAGGAAGCTCGTAAAAACCGCGCTCTGCATGCCCTGCTGGGTAGGATCTGCGGCCATGGCGCCGGAAAGGCCTGTTTGAAAGGCCACGACGGCGCCGGCAATCTGAGTGGCCATGGTGGTGATCCTCACGATGGCGCCGATGATGAGACCGACCGCGATCTCGTGAAGGAGCAGGCCCACCATGCCCGGAATGGACTGGGGCATGGCCGGCATGATGCCGGACAGGAGCGGATAGAGCACGAAGGTAAACATGAGCGCGAATGCCAGGCGCAGCCGCGCGGGAATGGTGTCTTCGCCCAGAGCCGGCATCAGCATGAGCATGGCGGCGATGCGGGCGAACAGAATGAGATAGGTGAACGCGGCCGCGGGCGCCCAGTCGAGATTGAGCGTAAGCATCAGCCGCCGACGATGATCATATCGATGACCCGCGACATATAGCCGGACATCGTGGCGCCCAAAAACGGCAGGGCCACCAGCAAGGTGATGAAAATGGAGATGATTTTCGGCACGAAGACCAGGGTCTGTTCCTGGATCTGCGTCAGGGCCTGAAACAGCGCGATGACCACGCCGACGACCAGCCCGACAAGCATCATCGGCAGGGACACGATGATCAGCGTCCAGATACCCTGATTGGCAATGTCGAGCACTTCGGCGCCGGTCACGACTCAATTCCTTTTGCGTGGATGCGCAAATGGTAACCGATTCCTGAACGCCTGAGGCGGCAAATCCTGCCGCCCCCACGCACACTTCGGTGGAAGACTAGATCGGCATGCTCATGATCGATTCATAGGACTGGATCACGCGGTCGCGGATCGTCACGATGCTGTCGATGGCAAATTCGGTCTGGGACATGGCGGTGACCATATCGACGACATTTGCCTTGCCGTTGACCATATCGATGGCCATCTGGTCCGAATGCCGGCCCTGATCGACGACGCCCTGGACCGACTGGGCCAGCATGGCGGCAAAATCACTGCCACCATTGCCCGGATTGGTGCCGAGCTGCGCGCCGGGCTGGGACGCCTGGGCCAGCATGCGGGTGGCCGCATCGCTGAGGGTCGCAATGGCGGTCGGATCGGCAGCGCGGCCGCTTTCGGTGACCGACTGGACCGACTGGGCCAGCATCTGCGCGAAATTCGGACCGCCGGCGACGCCGGCAATGGCAGATTCCACCTCCGGGCGGCTGATCTGCGATGCGAGGCGGCTGGCATTGCCATAGGCCGCGGTTGCGATGTTGAATGGTGTAGATGCCACGATAATTGCCCCCAGAACCGTTAGCCGCGCAGGATGTCGAGCGTTTGCCCGAGCATCTGGCGTGTGACGGAAACGACGTTGAGATTGGCCTCATAGCTGCGCTGGGCCTCGCGCATGTCCATCGTCTCGATCAGCGTGTTGACGTTGGGGTATTGAACATAGCCTTTCGCATCGGCGGCCGGGTGGCCGGGCTCGTAGCGATTGTTGAAGTCGCTCTGGTCATAGGCCAGCTTGCCCATGGTCACGACGCGGCCGCCAAGCTCCTGATTCATCACCGTTTCGAAGGTGGGAACGCGGCGGCGATAAGGCTCGCCGCCCGGCGTGGTGGCGGTGGAATCAGCGTTGGCAATATTTTCGGCGATGACGCGCATGCGGGCCGACTGTGCGTGCAGTCCCGTGGCGGCAATGCCGATAGAGGTATTGAAATCCATGAATTCAGGCCCTTCCTTATGCGGTCTTGCCGAGTGCGGTCTTCAGGATCTTGACCGACTTCTGGTAGAGGGAGGTCGCGGCCTGATAGTCCATCATATTGGTCGTGACCTTCATCATCTCGTCTTCGAGCGTGATGCCATTGCCCTTCGGCGTGATCTCGAAATTGACCATTCTGTCATCGGCAAAGCTTGCGCCGCCGCCGATAGAGGTCGAAAAGTGCCGGGGCTGCGTCGCAACCGTGCTGACGACCGGCGCCTGGACGACGCTGAAACGGTCCTCGAAATTATATTGCTTCAGGTCGCGGCCCTTGAAGCCGGGATTGTCCGCATTGGCGACGTTTTCGGCCAATAGGCCCTGACGGGCCTGATGCCATCGCATCTTGTCCGTCAGCGCCGAAAAGACCGGCATGTCCAGCAACCCCATCGCGACTACCCCCGAAGTCCAAGTCAGATGGGCAAAACCTGCCCAATCAGGGTTAAAGAAGCGTTAATAGTGCGCACTTGCTGTCCTAAAATGCCTCGCATTCTGCATGATTGCCTGATTTGACTGGGCAGAAAATGCCCGACAGAGTCGGGATGGCCACTCTAAAGCGCGCCGCGATCCTACGATTCGGCTCCACGCTTTAGTCATTTGTTGTTACGCATGCCTCGCCCCGAAACCGGCAACCGCTTTCGGGAGCATGCTTGGGAGTTAGAATCAGTGCAGTTCATCACCAGCCTCTTCGGCGGAAGCGGCAATACCTACCTGACCGCACTCTTCGCCCTCGGCGCCGTCATCGTCCTTATCCTTCTGGGCGTGTGGCTGCTCAAATTGTTGTTTCGCGTTTCGGGCAATGGCGTGCGCGGCCGGAACAAGCGCCTCGCCATCGTGGATAGCCTCGTGGTCGATCAGAAGCGGCAATTGCTGATCGTGCGGCGCGACAATGTCGAACATCTCATCCTGACCGGGGGCAATCAGGACCTGGTGGTGGAAGCCGGCATTGTGCCCCCCGAGCCCCCCGCTGCGCAGACGACCCGCCGCCCCGTGCCGATGATCGGCCGCAA
>DATMSG010000255.1:0-15940 GCA_035565515.1 Devosia sp. | reverse complement strand
ATCGGCAGCGGCAGCCTCTGAAAGCTAAGGGTTTCTGCGGTTCCGAGGTGGAGCGGGTGAAGGGAATCGAACCCTCGTCGTAAGCTTGGGAAGCTTCTGCTCTACCATTGAGCTACACCCGCATGCCTGGAGCGTTCCAGGAAACGTGGCGGCCGGTTTCCGGTTCGGAAGCCTGGCGACCAGTTCGCGCCGATAGATGCTGGAAATTGCGGCCAGCGTCAAGCCGCCCTTATGGGAACGGCTTGAAGTGTTTCGAGAGTTTCAGCGTTTGGGCCTGATAGTTCGAGCCCAGCGCCGAGCCATAGAGACGATCGGGCTTTTCAGCGAGCTTTTCATAGATCAGCTTGCCGATGCTCTGCCCGTGTCCGAGAAGGAAGGGCACTTCGCGGCTGCGCACTTCGAGCACGGCGCGGCTGCCGGTGCCGCCCGCCGAGGAATGCCCAAAGCCGGGATCGAAAAAGCCCGCATAATGCACGCGGAATTCGCCCACCAGCGGATCGAACGGCACCATTTCGGCCGCATGGCCGGGCGGCACATGCACGGCTTCGTGGCTGACGAGAATGTAGAATTCATCCGGGTCGAGCGTCAGTTCGAGCTGCCCGCGATTGTAGAGCGGCTCCCAGAAATCGAGCACGTCGAGCCCGTTCTTTTTGTCGACATCGACGACCCCGGTATGGCGCTTGGAGCGAAAGCCGATCAGTCCATTGCGGCCATCGCCGCGAAGGTCGATCGAAAGCGCCACGCCTTCGCCCACCGGCTGATCGCCGCCGATCACCAGCGTGTCGCTGGCATGCAGCGCCTGGTGCTCGGCCGAGGACAGCCGTGTATCCCCGCAGCGGAACCGCATCTGGCTCAGTCGCGAGCCCGTCCGCACCAGCACCGGAAAAGTGCGCGGACTGACTTCGAGATAGAGCGGGCCCTTGTAGCCCTTCGGCATCTGGTCAAAGCCGCGCGCCCGGTCGCCGATGACGCGGGTGAAAACGTCGAGCCGCCCGGTGGAGCTTTTCGGATTGGCCGAGGCGCTCACCTCGTCTGGCAGCTCGAGGCTTTCCTGCAAAGGCACGAGATAAACGCAGCCGCGTTCCAGCACGGCTCCGCGCGTCAGATCGATTTCGTGCAGTTTCAGCGCGTCGATCCGCTCGGCCATGGAATGGGCCGGCCCCGGCAAAAAACTCGAGCGCACGCGATAGGCGACATCGCCGAGCCGGAGATCGAGGCTTGCCGGCTGCACCTGATCCCGATCGAACGGCTGGGCCGTTGCAATCGCGCCTTGGGCGTGCAGCTTTTCGATCAGTCGTGCGGGGAAGACGCCTTGCGGCCAGGCCTCTGCCATGGTGCGGTGCTCCGGCAAATCAGGGGTCGCTCTCCCTAGCAAAGCCTGAACATTGACGCCACCGGCCAATTGCGGTTTAGTCGTCTCCAGTGGTGATTTGGCCGGTCGCTTGCAGCCACTGAGAGACCGTTTGAAATCCACGATGCGACGCCAGATGGCGCGATCTGCGAGAACCGGAGCGCAGCGTACGTTTAAGTACGTGAGCACCGGAAGTGCAGAAGATCGCGTTAGATGGCGAGCAGCGCGGATTTCAAACGGTCTCGAAAAAACAAGTTGCTAAAGACCGTTGGTAACCGGCCGCCCGCGCGTGCCGGTTTTTTGTTAGGTCGAGACCATGTCAAAAGAAAAGAATCCCCTCCTTGATCCCAAGCGGCGCTCGGCGGCGACGCAGATGGTCCATGGCGGGGGCAAGCGTTCGCCGTTCAACGAGACCAGCGAAGCGATCTTTCTCAATTCCGGCTATTCCTATCCGAGTTCCCAGCATGCCGAGGACCTGTTCCTCAACAAGATCCCCGGCGGCCACAATTATTCGCGCTTTGCCAATCCCAGCGTCGATATGTTCCAGGACCGCATGGCGCTGATCGAGGGCGCCGAGGCCGCCCGCGGTTTTGCTTCGGGCATGGCCGCCGTCACCAATGCGGTGATGAGCCAGGTCCGCGCCGGCGATCACATCGTCGCCGCCCAGGCGCTGTTCGGCGGCTGCCGCTATGTGGTGGAAGACTATGCGCCGCGCTTTGGCGTCGAATCCACGCTGGTCGATGGCCGCGACCCCGAAAATTTTGCCCGCGCCATGCGCCCCAATACCAAGGTGGTCTTCATCGAGACCCCGACCAATCCGACGCTCGAACTGGTCGACATCAAGGCCGTGGCCGACATCGCCCACGCCCATGGCGCCAAACTGATCGTCGACAATGTCTTTTCGACCGCGCTTTATCAAAAGCCGCTCGAACTGGGCGCCGATCTCGTCACCTATTCCGCGACGAAACATATCGACGGGCAGGGCAGGGTGCTCGGTGGCATCGTGCTGGGCTCAAAGGCCCTCATCGAAGCCGACGTCCACACCTTCCTCCGCCAGACTGGCGCCACCCTCAGCGCCTTCAATGCCTGGGTGCTGTTGAAAGGCCTTGAAACCTACGCCCTGCGCATCCGCCAGATGACCGACAGCGCCGAAAAGATCGCCGAGGCGCTGGCATCGCACCCCAAGGTCAATCGCGTCATCTATCCGCACCACAAGAGCCACCCGCAATACGATCTCGCCAGGCGCCAGATGAGCCGCGGCTCGACCCTCCTCGCGCTCGACCTCAAGGGCGGCCAGGACGCGGCTTTCACGCTCTCGGATTCGCTCGCGGTGGTGCTGATTTCCAATAATCTGGGCGATGCCAAATCGCTGATCACCCATCCGCGTACCACGACCCATGCGCGTCTCAGCGAGGAAGTGCGCCTCGAAACCGGCGTCACTCCCGGCCTCCTGCGCCTCTCGGTCGGCCTCGAAGATGCCGATGATCTGATCGCGGACCTGATGTACGCGCTCGATCAGGTGTGAGAAGAAGTGCCACGCCCTCGTGGTTCGACAAGCTCACCATGAGGTCTACTTTGGACTATCCCAGTAGACCTCATCCTGAGCCCGTCGAAGGACGAGAGCGTGACTCGATGCGGAGGATGGCGATGCTTAAAGTACTAGCGACCCTGGCGGCCGCGCTCCTCGCCACCCCTGCGCTCGCCCAGCCGCTCCCCTATCATGCCGATCCCGACGCCCGCGAAATCCTGCCTTTGCAGGGTTCGGTCCCGGCTCTCCGTTTCCTCACCACGGCCGATTTCCCGCCGTTCAATTTTCGCGATGCCAATGGCGAATTGATCGGCTTCAACGTCGATCTCGCCAAACGCATCTGCGCCGAAGTCAATATCGCCTGTACGCTGCAGGCCTGGCCCTGGGATCAGGCCGCCAATGCCCTTGCCGACGCGCAGGGCGACGCCCTCATCGCCGGCCTCGCCGTCACGCCCGAAAACGGCGCAAAGTTCGATTTTTCCTCGACCTATCTGGCGCTGCCCGGCCGCTTCGTCACCCGCGCCGAAGATGTCGCCACCTTCTCGGTAGAAACCCTATCCGGCAAAACCGTCGCCATCCGCGCCGGCAGCGCCCATGCCGATTTCATGGCCCGCTACCTGCCCAAGGTGAAGACCGAGCCCTTCGCTTCCGAAATCCTCGCCCTGACCGCCCTGCGCGATGGTAAAGTGGACGCCTATTTCGGCGATGCCATGCGCTCCGCCTTCTGGCTCAACGACAATCCCGCCTGCTGCTCGTTTGCCGGCGAGCCCTATTTCCGTCCCGAACTGTTCGGCGAAGGTCTTACCATCGCCGTCCCCGCCGGCAATGACGCGGCACGCCATGCCATCGATTGGGCCCTGGTTCGCCTCAAGCAGAACGGCGCATTGGACGAACTTTATCTGCGCTGGTTCCCTGTGGGGTTCTACTAAGTCGGCATCCGCCGGTGCCGCGCCCGCGCTGCCACTTCGATCGCGGCGGTCGTCAGCCGGTCAATGCTCAAGCGGTCGCGCAGCATTTCGAGATAGCGCAGCTCTTCCTGCTCGAGATGCAGGTCCACCGAAGTCACCTCCACGGCCAGCGCATAGGCCGTGTCCTCGAGCTTTTTGGGCAGCGCCGCCAGCGCATTGTCGACTACGCGATCGAGCCCATCCGGCCCGTTGAGGAGATCGGCGCATTCATTGGCAACCTCGGTCAGCCGCGATTTGTCAAAACCCTCGAACACCGGCAGCCGGTCGATCAGGGCCTGAATGCGCTTGAGCTCGCGCTCGGTCATCGTGCTGTCCGAAGAAGCAGCCACCAGCATCAGGTGAATGAGAGCGTCGTGGGCGGAGATGGTCATGGCGCCTTCCAGCAATAGCTTGTGTTTTAAGAACTAGGCCGCCCGGTCCGGTTTCGCAACCACCTGCGACATTGACGTAAGTCGATGGGAATGCGACACCGCCTTCTCTCTAGCGTTTCCCACCCCGAAAGGCCTCCACCCAGTGTCGCCCGCTGTTTTGCCCGCCCTCGATCCCGATTTCTTTGAGCCTGCGCAGTCCGCTCGCGCCTGGCCGTTCGAAGAAGCCCGCAAGATCGTCAAACGGCTGGAAAAGTCGGGCAAGGGGGAGGCCCTGTTCGAGACCGGCTACGGTCCCTCGGGCCTGCCCCATATCGGCACTTTCGGCGAAGTGGCGCGCACCACCATGGTCCGCACCGCCTTCCGCCTGTTGACGCGCGACCAGATCCCGACCCGGCTCATCTGCTTTTCCGACGATCTCGATGGCATGCGCAAGATTCCGGACACCGTCCCCTCCAAGGAGGCGATGGAGCCGCATCTGCAAAAGCCGCTGACGGCCGTGCCCGATCCCTGGACCAATGAATACGAGAGCTTCGGCCACCACAACAATGCCATGCTCCGCCGGTTCCTCGACACCTTCGGGTTCGATTACGAATTCGCCAGCGCCACCGACTATTATCGCTCGGGCAAGTTCGATCACGTCCTGCGCCGGGCCGCCGAGCGCTATGACGAGATCATGGCCGTCATGCTGCCGACCCTCGGGGCCGAGCGCCAGGCGACCTATTCGCCCTTCCTGCCGATTTCGCCCATTTCCGGCCGCGTCCTCTATGTGCCGATGAAGGAAGTCAACGCCAAGGACGGCACGGTGACCTTCACCGACGAAGACGGCCGCGACACCACTGTCCCGGTCACCGGCGGCCATGTGAAGATGCAGTGGAAGCCCGATTTCGGCATGCGTTGGGCCGCCCTCGGCGTCGATTTTGAAATGTTCGGCAAGGACCACCAGACCAATCAGCACATCTACGACAAGATCTGCGCGATCCTCGGCGGCACCCCGCCCGAGCACTATGTGTATGAACTGTTCCTCGATGCCGAAGGCCAGAAGATTTCCAAGTCGAAGGGCAATGGCCTGACCATCGACGAATGGCTGACCTATGCGCCGACCGAAAGTCTCGGCCTCTACATGTTCCAGAAGCCGCGCGTTGCCAAGCGCCTGCATTTCGACGTCATCCCGCGCGCGGTGGATGAATATGTCGCCCATGTCGGCGCCTATGCCAGGCAGGACGCCGCCGCGCGGCTCGAAAACCCCGCCTTCCATGTCCATTATGGCAATGTGCCGGTGATCGATATGCCGGTCACCTTCGCGCTGCTCCTGAACCTGGCCACGGCCTCCAATCCGGAAACCCCCGAAGTCATGTGGGGCTATATCTCGGCCTACGCACCGGGCGTCTCGGCAAAGACCCATCCGCATCTCGATGCGCTGGTCGGCTATGCCATGCGCTACTTCCGCGATTTCGTGAAAAAGACCTATCGCGCCCCCGACGATGTCGAACGCGCCGCGCTCGAGTCTCTCTCGGCCGCCTTTGCCGCTCTCCCGGCCGACGCCGACAACGAAACCATCCAGAACGCCGCGCTCGACGTCGCCCGCACCATCGAGCGCTATCAGGACCACACGAAGAAAGGCCCGACGGGCGGCCCCGGTGTTTCCGGCGAGTTCTTCCAGATGCTCTACCAGGTGCTGATCGGCCAGGAACGCGGCCCCCGCTTCGGCTCCTTCGCCGCACTCTACGGCATCGACAATACCCGAAACCTCATCGCCAATGCCCTGGCGGGGAAAATGCTGAACTAGGACGTCGAGGGGCCCCCTCCCAACCTCCCCCATCAAGGGGGAGGTGCTGCATCGAGCGTCTGGCACTATCCCGCCCACGCCACTGTCCCTTCACCTCCCCCTTGATGGGGGAGGACGGGAGGGGGTGGAGTCCACGCATAAACCCCTGCTACCCCAGCACCTTCCTGAAAAACACCACCCGCTGGGTCTCCTCAAACCCCAGCGCGCGATGCATCTCGTGGCTCGTAAAATTCTCCACCGAGGCATCGGAGGCGAATTCCGTACATCCCTGTTCGCGCCCCCAGGCTTCCACGGCCGCCACCAGCGCCCGTGCCACGCCCTTGCCCCGCGCCTCCGGCATCACGAAAATCCCCTCGAGAAAGGCCACCGGCGAGGTCTTGCAGCCGTTGACATAATCGCGCCGCAGCGCCGCCTCGGCAAAGCCCAGCGCCGTCCCGTCATCCCCGCGGGCGATCAGGTTAATCGTCTCCCCGGCATCCATGAGCAATTCGGCAATGTCGGCCGCATGCGCGCCATTGCCGCCACTGGGCCACAGCATGGTCCGCATCGCGATCCATTCCGCAGCATCGGCGGCCGTCGCCGGCATGACCCTCACTGACTGGCCCAGATGATCCGCGCGATCCATTCGATCTCCTTCGTATTCAGCACCCGCGGCTCATAAGCGGGATTGAGCGAATGCAGTTCGATCTGCTTGGCGCTCTGGCGATAGAGGATTTTCGCCATCACCTCGCCCTCCCGCGTTTTCACCACCACCCGGTCGCCGCGCCGCACCTGTTCGGTGGGCGAAACCACCACCCGGTCGCCCTCGCGATAAAGCGGCTCCATGCTGTCGCCCTGGATTTCGAGCGCGTAAATGCCCGGATCGACCGGCGAGGGCAGGGTGACCTCGTCCCAGCCTTCTCCCGCCGGAAAGCCCGCGCTGTCGAAGAACCCGCCCGCGCCCGCCTGCGCCAGGCCCAAAAGCGGCACGGTCTGCCCAAAGGCTACATCGCTGGTCTGCATGAATGCTCCGGCCCCCGCGAGAAAACTGTCAAACCCTTCCCCCGTCGCTTCCAGAATTTTGGAAATGCTTTCGGTCGAGGGCCAGCGCTCGCGCCCATCCTTGCTCACGCGCTTGGATACGTTGAACGCGGTAGCATCGAGCCCGGCGAGGCGCGCCAGCGCCGAAACCGAATGGCCGTGGCGTTGCGCCAGCGCATCGATACCATCCCAGATAGCTCTGTGAGAAAGCATGGTCGGAGCCGTTAAAAGGACATTGATCAGGAGTAAGGAAATTAATCCTAGATTAATACCCGTTCACCCCCCTGTAAAGCCCGTCCAATCACTTGCCCAAGCCTGATCACTTAATTAGGTTCGCGCCCATGTCGACACCCGAGCTGATCTACAAAATCACCACCGCCGTGGCCTTCGCGCCCGCGCGCCTTTCCGGCCAGTTCGAGGGCATGCCCATCGACGCCAAAGATGGTTACATGCATTTTTCGACCGCGGCGCAATTGTCCGAAACCCTGCGCCTCCATTTCGCCGGCCAGACCGGCCTCCTGCTGCTCGCCGTCCGCACGGCCGATCTCGGCAGCAACCTTGTCTGGGAACCCTCGCGCGGTGGCGAACTCTTCCCCCACCTTTATGGCGGCCCCCTCGACCTTTCGGCCATTCTCTGGGAAGAACCGATCAGCGTTGCTGCCGACGGCTCCTCCACCCTGCCTGCGGGTGTCAAATGATCTTCTCCGCCTTCGCTCCCCTGCTGCGCAATGCCGGCCTTGCCAATCTCACGCGCGACACGCTGCTGCGCATGGATCCTGAAACGGCCCATGGCGCCACCATCACCGCCCTGCGCCTCGGCCTTGCTCCCAGCCAGGAGCACAAGGACCCGCCTGAGCTCGCAACGACCCTTTGCGGCCTCGAACTCAAAAATCCCGTCGGCATGGCCGCCGGCTTCGACAAGAATGCCGAAGTCCCGCGCCCGCTCGCCCTCATGGGCTTTGGCATGGTCGAAATCGGCACCGTCACTCCGCGCCCGCAGACCGGCAATCCAAAGCCGCGCCTCTTCCGCATCACCGCTGCCGATGGCGTCGTCAATCGCATGGGCTTTAACAATGAAGGCCATGACGCCGCCTTTGCGCGCCTGAAAGGCCTGCGCGTTCCCGCAGCCCTCGGCGTCAATATCGGCGCCAACAAGGACAGCGAGGATTTCGTCGCCGACTATGTTCTGGGTGTCAGTCGCTTCGCCGATCTCGCCGATTATCTCACGGTCAATATCTCTTCGCCCAATACGCCGGGCCTGCGCAATCTCCAGGCCGATGAAGCCCTGACCCGGCTCCTCGATGCGGTGCTCAATGCCCGCGCCAAGGCCAGGACCCGCGTCCCCGTCCTCCTCAAGATCGCGCCCGATCTTGACGAAGCCGCCATGGACGCCATCGCCCGCGTCATTCTGGCGACCGATCTCGACGGCCTTATCGTTTCCAACACGACAATTTCGCGCGATCCCGTGGCGGGCCTCGAAAACGCCGATGAAACCGGCGGCCTCTCGGGCAAACCGCTCTTCCCGCTTTCCACCCGGCGCCTCGCCCAGATGCGCCAGCGCGTCGGCACTCTGCCGCTCGTCGGTGTCGGCGGCATCCATTCCCCGCAAACCGCGCTTGCCAAAATCGAAGCCGGCGCCAATGCGATCCAGCTCTATTCCGCCCTGGTTTTCGGTGGCCTTGACCTCCTCGACCGCATCAAGCGCGGCCTCGTCGCCGGCGTGCGCTCGGCGGGCAAGAAGAACATTTCCGAACTGGTTGGCCTCAAGACCGACGCCTGGGCAAGGGGGGAGGGCGACGTTTCGTAGGGGCAATCACGCCTCAGCAGTCCTCATGGTGAGGTGCGTCGCGCAAGCCAAGCCTCGAACCACGAGGATGTGGCTATAATGCCGCCCCTGAGCAGACTTTTGCCGCCTCCACCTCGACATCGCGCGGATCAAGCGTCGCCGTCAGGTTTCGATGAACAATGTCAGCCGAGATGATCCCAACGCATTCCCGAAACGGGCTCGGGCGCAGCAGAAATCGCGCCAGCAACGATTCCCGATCCGACCAAAATGGCCGCTGCGACGATCCGGGCGTTCACCGCTCGACATCCAGCGTGATCACCACATCGGCCCGATCCTGCGACAGCATCACGCGATCATAATTGGGCAGATCATTACGCTCGATATGCGCCCGGTTGCGTTCCTCGGTGAACAAGCCTTCTTCGCCATGCCGCTTCATCAGCCGCGCCCGCACCAGTTCGCGCGGCACAGTGATGAAAGCCGAAAAATCCAGCAGCGGCTTCACCCCGGCCCAGGGCGCATCGCCCAGCAGCAGATAATTCCCCTCGACCACCAGCACCTTCACCTCGGGCGCCACCGTAAAAGCATCGTCCACCGTGTCCTCGATCTTCCGCGAATAGCCCGGCCCGCTCACTGCCTCCGTCGCTGACTTCAACCGACCGAGAAAGGTGACAAACTCCGCGCCCTCGAATGTATGCGGCGCGCCCTTGAAATCGGTCTGCCCCATGGCCTCGAGCTTGGCATGCTTCATATGGAAGCCATCCATCGGCACCAGCGCCGCCGAGCCCGGCGCCGACACATTGAGCGCCGCAACCAGTTCCGCCGCCAGTGTTGATTTGCCGGTCCCGGGGCCTCCCGCAAGCCCGATGGCCACACGCGCGCCACCGGCCTTCTCAGCCAGCTCCTGTGCCTTCCAGGTCAGCTCGGTCAGCGCATCGATCGGCGTCAGCGTCAGCTTTCCCGTCAGCATCAGCGCCTCTGCAGCAGACGGAGAACGAGCCACACCGGCACAACGATCGCTGCGCCTGTGACAATATACGTCCCAAGCTGCCGGAACACCGCTCCGCCATCCCGGATCATGTCGCGAACCGCCTCCGCGGCCCCGCGCACGAGATCGGCAGCATCGAACCCGAACACCGACATGATGAAGCCGACAAACAACGAAATCAGCAAGAGCTTGATGGCAAGGGACCCCGGCCGATCGCCCAGCAGGCGCTCAAGAGCGGAACGGGATGCGGGTCGGCTGTCTTCTGTCATCAGGCGGCTCCGTTTGGCAGTGTCAAACCCATCATATAGGCTTGTCGCTGATTTGCAGTAGGTGCCTGTTGTCAACTTTCGTGGACCCCTCCCTCCCAGCTGTTATCGCCAACTGGTTCGCCGCGCGCGGCTGGTCGCCCCGCCAGCACCAGCTCGACGTTTTGCGCAGCTATCAATCC
Organism: Devosia sp.; assembly: GCA_035565515.1. Lineage (GTDB taxonomy): Bacteria > Pseudomonadota > Alphaproteobacteria > Rhizobiales > Devosiaceae > Devosia. The sequence goes on along the minus strand of DATMSG010000255.1, from coordinate 5,697 downwards.
GGCGCCAGCCAACTTCTTATCGCCCCAACCGGCGCGGGCAAGACCATGGCCGGCTTCCTGCCTAGCCTGGGCGAACTGGTCGACGGCAAGTTCCAGGGCCTCCACACTCTCTATATTTCGCCTCTGAAAGCCCTCGCGGTCGATGTGCACCGCAACCTCTCCAATCCCATCGACGATATGGGCCTGCCCATCACCGTCGAAGCCCGCACCGGCGACACCTCGGCCAGCAAGCGCACCCGCCAGCGCGTAAAGCCGCCCCATATTCTCCTCACTACGCCCGAACAGCTCGCGCTTCTCATTTCCCATCCCCATGCCGAACTCATGTTCGGCACCCTCCGCCGCGTCGTCCTCGACGAACTCCACGCGCTGGTCACCAGCAAGCGCGGCGACCTTTTATCGCTTGGCCTGGCGCGCCTCGCCAAACTGGCCCCCGACATGCGGATCACCGCGCTTTCGGCCACCGTGGCCCGTCCCGATCTCCTGCGCGACTGGATCGCCCAGCCTCATCCCGGCCGCCCCACCGATCTTCTGCGCATGATCGGCGGCGCTCCGCCGGAACTGGCAATTCTCGAAACCGAGGAACGCCTCCCCTGGGCCGGCCATTCCGCCAATTACGCCCATCGCGAACTCTACGAGACGATCAAACAGCACAAGACCACGCTCCTCTTCGTCAACACCCGCTCCCAGGCCGAAATGTTGTTCCAGGGCCTCTGGAACATCAACGAAGACATGCTCCCCATCGCCCTTCACCATGGCTCCCTCTCGGTCGAGCAGAGGCGGAAAGTCGAGGCCGCCATGTCGGCTGGGCGGTTGAAAGCCGTCGTCTGCACCTCGACCCTCGATCTCGGCATCGATTGGGGTGATGTCGATCTCGTCGTGCAGGTCGGCGCCCCCAAGGGCTCGTCGCGCATGCTGCAACGCATCGGCCGCGCCAATCACCGGCTCGACGAGCCCTCCAAAGCCCTGCTCGTCCCCTCCAACCGTTTCGAAGTTCTGGAATGCGAAGCCGCCGTCGAGGCTGTCGCCGAAAACCATCAGGATAGCGAAGACCCCCATCCCGGCGGCTACGACGTCCTCGCCCAGCACCTCCTTGGCATGGCCTGCGCCGAACCTTTCCTTGCCGACGAGCTTTATGCCGAGATCACCCGCGCCTGGCCCTATCGCGATCTCACGCGCCAAAAATTCGACCGCGTCCTCGATTTCGTCGCCACCGGCGGCTATGCCCTGCGCGCCTATGAGCGCTATGCGCGTCTCAGGCAAAACCCCGATGGCACCTGGCGGCTCTCTCACCCCTCGGTCGCCCAGCAATATCGCCTGAATATCGGCACCATCATCGAAGAGCCCATGGTCCGCGTCCGCCTCGTCCGCTCGAAGGAGCAGAAGCGCGGCCGCACCACCGGCCCCATCGGCGCGGGCGGCCGGGTCCTCGGCGAAATGGAAGAATATTTCTTTGGCACGCTGTCCCTTGGCGATACCTTCATGTTCGGCGGCGAAATCGTCGCTTTCGAGGGCATGAAGGACAATGAAGCCTTCGTCTCCCGCGCCTTCGCCAAGGATCCCAAGATCCCCTCCTATATGGGTGGCAAATTCCCGCTCTCGACCTATCTTGCCGAACGCGTCCGCCGCATCATGGATTCGCCCGGCGAGTGGCAGAAACTCCCCGATCAGGTCAGCGATTGGCTCCGCCTGCAGCGCGATTTCTCTGTCCTGCCCCGGCGCGATAGCCTCCTTGTCGAAACCTTCCCCCGCGGCAGCAATCATTTCCTCGTCTGCTACCCCTTCGAGGGGCGCCTGGCGCATCAGACCCTGGGCATGCTGCTCACCCGGCGTCTCGAACGCATGCGCGCCCGCCCACTCGGCTTCGTCGCCTCCGAATACGCCCTCGCCATCTGGGGCCTCGGCGATCTCTCGGCCCTCATCCGCACCGATCGCCTCTCGCTCGATGAGCTCTTCGACGAAGACATGCTCGGCGACGATCTCGAATCCTGGCTCGACGAGTCAGCTCTGATGAAGCGTACCTTCCGCAATTGCGCGATCATCGCCGGCCTCATCGAGCGCCGCCATCCCGGCAAGGAAAAGTCCGGCCGCCAGATCACCATGAGCTCGGACATCATCTATGATGTGCTCTACCAGCACGAGCCCGACCATATCCTCATCGAAGCCACCCGCCACGACGCCGCCCGGGGCCTCCTCGACATCGAGCGCCTGGGCAATATGCTGGCGCGCATAAAATCTCACATCGTCCACAAGCCCCTCCACCAGATCTCCCCCCTCGCCGTGCCGGTCATGCTCGACATCGGCAAGGAACCGATTTTCGGCGAAGCCCGCGAATCGGCTATGGCTGATGCCGCCGACGAACTCATGCGGGAAGCTTTGAGCGGTTTCGCAGGATAGATCGCGGCGGGCGGTATTGGGATCGGATACGACAAACATTAGATGAACAACGCCGCCCTTGCCCAATCGACAGAGACCCCCGTGCTGCGTTTCGCCGGCCACAATTTCGAGCCCCTGCCATCCGGCGCACTCTTCTGGCATGCGCGGCAAACTCTCCTCGTTGCCGATCTCCATTTCGAAAAAATGGCAAGCTTCGCCCGCCGTGGCCAGATGCTGCCACCCTATGATACCGGCATGACCCTCACGCGCCTCGAAGCCGATCTCCGGCGCACCGGCGCCAAAAAGCTGATTTCCCTCGGTGACACCTTCCACCGCGCCGATTCGAGCACACTCCTCGGCGCCGCCGAACGCCTGCGCCTCGATGCCATTGTCGACGCGGTGGACTGCACCTGGCTCTCGGGCAATCACGACCCCGCCCCCCACGCCATCGGCGGGCTCTGCTGCGCCGCGCTTGAACTCGACGGCCTCACCCTCACGCACGAGCCGCAAAAGGGCAAAACCGGCCTCGTCGCCGGCCATCTGCATCCGGCCGCGCGCATCGCCATGGAGGGCCGCACCGCCCGCAGCGCCTGTTTCGTCCACGACAATCGCGTGCTGATCCTGCCCGCCTATGGCAGCTCCACCGGCGCCCTCAACATCCTCTCGCCGGCCTTCTTCGGCCTTCTGAACTGGTCCTCGGTCGAAGTGACCATGCTGGGCCGCGACCGGACCTATCCGGTATCGATCAAACGTCTGGTGCGCGGCTAGCCTAGCGGCGGAACAGCACCCCGCCCAGCCAGCCGGTAAACAGCGCCAGCACCACGCAGGCGATCCCGTAGAGCAGCGGATATTGCGTCGCCGACTGCGCCAGAAACCGTTCAAAGGCGATTTTGCGCACGGCAAAACCCTCGGACTTGCGGGCGATGATCTCGCCATTCTGGAACACATAGGTCTGGGCGATATAGGGCCCCGGCGGCGCGCTGCTCGGCAGGGTCAACTGCGCCGAATAGAACGTGTCCGACATGAACCGCACGCCGTTTTCCTGCACGCCGAACAGGCCCTGTTCCGACATCAGCCGGATCAGCTCGCGCCCGAAAACCAGCGTCTTCATGAAGCCGGCAATATTGGGCATCATCGCATGGGCCTCGGGGAGGATGAAATTCCGGTTCAGGAGATTGATATCGGCGATCTCGAGCAGTCGCCGGCTCGAGAGCACATGAAAATAGCTCGGAAAGCGCTTGAATTCGACCTGATCGGTATTGAGCCAGATGCCGAAATTATGCGTCTTTTCGCGCGCCACCCGGTCCTGCGTCGGCCCCAGAACGACGATCACCACGTCGAACGGCCCTTCCACATAGCGCTGCCCCGAGCCCGCCTCCGGCGCGATAGTGCCGAAAAATGTCAGCCTTTCGCCGTCAAAGCTCGACGTGATCTGGATCGTGTCATTGGAAACGCCTGAAACCAGCCGCGCCGCCGCGCCCGCCGGCATTGCCGACATAAGCACGATAAGCAAAAGCGCCAGAATCCGCCTCATCGCGCCGCACTCGTCACGGCCATGGAGAACACATCGTCCGGCGTCAGCACCAGCGACAGGCCGAAGCGAATGGCGACGGCAAGAACGAGCAATGCCAGAAGCCCGCGCAATTGTTCGCCGCGCAAATGCTGTCCCGCCGCCGCGCCAAACTGCGCCCCGGCCGTACCCCCCACCATCAGGCAGAAGGCGAGCAGAATATCGACGCTCTGGCTCTGTACGGCATGCATGATCGTCGTCGCCGCCATCATGGCAACGACCTGCGCCAGCGAGGTGCCGATGACGACATTGCCGGGCACGCGCAGGAGATAAACCAGCGCCGGCACCATGACGAAACCGCCGCCAATGCCGAGCAGCGAGCCGACGAAACCGATGAAGAGCCCGATCGCCAGCACCGGCAGCACGCTGATATAGAGCCGGCTTTTCTTAAAGCGCACGCGCCAGGGCAGGCCATGGATCCAGCTATGCTGATTGGGGAGGCGCTCGCGCACGACCACGCCCTGCCGGCTTTTGAGCAGCGCCCGCACGGCCTCTTGCAGCATCAATATGCCGACAAAGCCGAGCAGCACCACAAAGCCCACGGCAATGACGAGATCGAGCTGACCGGCCCCGCGCAGGATCGAAAAGGTCGCGACGCCCCCAAAGGCACCCAAAATGCCCGAGAGAATGAGATACATGGCCAGGTGCAGGTCGATGCCGCCGCGCCGATAGTGACTGAGCGCGCCCGAGGTCGAAGCGGCCACCACCTGTCCGGTCACCGAGGCAACGGCCACCGAAGTGGGCACGCCGGAAAAGATCAGGAGCGGGGTCAGCAGGAACCCGCCACCCACGCCGAACAGACCCGACAAAAAGCCGACCGCCCCTCCGATCCCCACGAGAAAGAAGAGGTTTACGGAAAGCTCGGCGATCGGCAGATAGATCTGCAAGACCCTGGGTCCCGTTTTGCAATTGGCTGTTTGTGCCAGAGGCTAACGGCAAGACCGTCAACAAGTGGTCAAGGTTCCAGAAAAACCGGACAGAATTGTATCAAAACAAAGATTATTTTGGCCCCGCACCGCACCGGAAGGGCAGCCGGGGATCGCCCCGGCCCTAATTGGCGACCGGCGTCGCCATCAGCTCCCAGACATTGCCCTCGGTATCTTCGAAATAGGCCGAATAGCCCCATTCCGACTCCGTGCCCGGGGTAATGATCGAACCGCCCGCAATCAGCACGCGCTCGAGAATGTCGTCCACCTCTTCGGCGCTGTCGGCCCGATGGCTCAAGACAAAGCCCGGCGTGCCTTCGAGCGTTTCGGGCTTGCCGGCAGTCTGGGCAATCTGCTCGCGCGGAAACAGCACGAAGGAAAAATCCTCGTCGAAAAAGAACGCGACGTGATCCTCGCCCGCCCCGATCTTGTCGTCGGCAATGTCGAACAGGGCGCGATAGAAGACGAAGGCGCGTTCGAGTTCATCGACGCCGATCGTGATGATGTTGATTTTCGGCTTCATCGCCTCGTCCTTATGTCGGGGTAGCTCGGTCAAACCAGACTAATCGAGATTCGGCCCGGGTTGGGCCGAATACGGCTGGTCTAGGCTTTTTCCGCCCCGGTCGCAAAGAGCGCCTCGAACTGGCCTTCTTCAATGCGCGCCGCCGCGATCACCGCCTGCGTCCGGCTGTCGACATCGAGCTTTTGCAAAATCGCCGACACATGCGCCTTCACCGTCGCTTCCGAAATGGAAAGCTCATAGGCGATCTGCTTGTTCATCAGCCCGTCACTGAGCATCATCAAGACGCGTACCTGCTGCGGCGTCAG
>DATMSG010000254.1:0-12164 GCA_035565515.1 Devosia sp. | reverse complement strand
GAGCCAGCTGGAGTCGCGGCACGAACCCCGGCCGTTGGTGAGGGTTTCCTCCGGGGTCCAGACACCGGGTTCCAGTCGGACTATGTAGTTGATTTTACTCTGTAAAGTGGCGTTCAACTCGGTGATGAAGGTCACCGTGTTGCGCGGGCGGCGGTCGATCGACTCGAGGAACTCCTGAAGGACGGGGGTAAGTTTTTCCGGAACGCGGTAAATCGAGAGGTCGGCGCGGATGTCTTCGGGATATTCGAAGGGCCAGGTCTCGGCCGATTCCTCGACGAAAAAGTCGAAGGGATTATAGACCGTCATGTCAGCGATGAGGTCGACTTCGATCTTGAGTTCGGTGACGGGCTCAGGAAAAACGAAGCGCGTCAAGAAGTTACCGTAGGGGTCCTGCTGGCTGTTGACGAAGTGCAGGCTGGGCGAAACCCGGAGGGAATGGCTCAGGACCTTGGTCTTGGAATGGGGCGCCGGCTGCAATCGAATGATCTGCGGAGCCAGAAAAACGGGGCGATCATACTGGTAATGGGTGCGGTGATAGATTGCGGCTTTGATCGACATTCAACGCGTCGCTCGCTCCGTGGCCACAGATATTCAGCTTCCCGAAATCGAGTTTAGCGGTGATTCAAAGGCTTGGATAGGCGGCGAGTTGGGTAGCAGACTGTTAACTTCGAGTGGCTGACTGGGCCATTTTGGTTAAAGCCATGCGGATATCGCGTTCGGTATCGCGCAAATGCATGCGCATCGCCTCGGCGGCGGCCCGGCCATTGCCCTCGCGGATGCAATCGAGAATACGCTGATGGGCGGCGATGGTGTCCTGCGGGGTATGCCCGCGATCGGCATGACCGCGCTGAGAGATGAAGAAGCCTTCGCGCAGGGGGACCGCCATGGCTTCGAACAGATATCCCAAAACACGGTTACCGCTGGCCAGGGCAACGGCTTCGTGGAAGCCGAAATCGAAAGCGTGGAAATTGGCTTCGGCCGCCTCGTCTGCGAAGTGAGCGGAGTCACCGATCGAGTCGCGCATGCCCTGGAGGGCATTTTCGATGGCGATAATGCCGGCGCGATTGGCGCGTTTGGCCGCCATGGTGGCCGATTGCATTTCCAATGACAAACGTACCTCAACGAGGTCGAACAGCCCCTTGGGATCGGTGCGAACGAGGGAGGTCAGGAAGTCGGTGAAGGCGGAACCGTCGGGTTCGCGCACCACGGCGCGACGGCCCCGCGAAAGCTCCAAAAGGCCCCGGCCGGCAAGGAGTTTTACCGCTTCGCGTATGGTCAGGCGGCTGACCGAATAACGGCCGGCAAGATCGGCCTCGCTGGGCAGGCTTTGTCCCGGTGCCAGCTCGCCCAGGATCAGTTGCGCCAGGTCATCGGCCACAGCGCTCGCCGCGCTGCCGTGATCGGAGCGCGCGTCTCCACTCATACTCACCACAAATCCTCCCGAGGTATCTGATACCTTTGATCCTCGCCGACCGTTTTCCGGTTTACGCTGGCAAGGCGGCTGCCTCGAATTCCTTCAGGTTAGCGACTGACTCGTCCGACAGCAACCGCCTGAAAGCGGGCCTTCTAAGCGCAAGTTGATATCTTCGACAATCGAAAAAATAACCTTCTACGGCGATGCCCTGCTTTACACGCATATCTGATTATCCTAGTTTGCGGGCCGTGGTTCCCGGAAGGGCCAAGGCGGCATCAAGCCGTCGAGCAGGAGGACATCATGCAGTTCCAGCCAAAGCTGCCGGCGCCAGGCCGGCGGGCGAAATAGGGCGTCGTTTTCCGGGCAGGCAGGACCTGTCCGGCAGGGGATGCAGGAACGAATTGGCCCAATCGCGCGAAACCACGACGAACGCATCAATCACCTCGAAAAAATCTAAGGGAGTCGAGACGTGAAGGTTCTGAAATCAATTGCGACGCTGTTTGCCGCCGGTGCCCTGATGGCCACCGCCGCAACCGTTGCCTATGCCCAGGACAAGGGCGCGATCGGTATCGCCATGCCGACGCAGTCGTCGCTGCGCTGGATCTCGGACGGCAATGAGCTGAAGACCGCGCTTGAAGGCAAGGGCTACACCGTCGATCTGCAATATGCGGAAGACGATATCCCGAACCAACTCGCCCAGATCGAAAACATGGTCACCAAGGGCGTGAAGGCTCTCGTGATCGCCTCGATCGACGGCACCACCCTCAGCGCCGTGCTGCAGCAGGCCGCCGATGCCGGCATCAAGGTTGTCGCCTATGACCGCCTGATCCGTGAATCGGGCAATGTCGACTACTACACCACCTTCGACAACTTCCAGGTGGGCGTGCTCCAGGCGAACTCGCTGGTTGCCGGCCTGAAGGAACGCTTCCCCGACACCAAGCCGTGGAATGTCGAACTCTTCGGCGGTTCGCCGGACGACAACAACGCCTTCTTCTTCTATGACGGCGCCATGAGCGTCCTTCAGCCGCTGATCGACGCTGGCGACATCGTCGTCAAGTCCGGCCAGCAGGGCATGGAAACCGTCGGTACGCTCCGTTGGGACGGTGCCGTGGCCCAGGCCCGCATGGACAATATCCTGTCGGCCAACTACTCGGACGGCTCGCGCGTCGATGGCGTGCTGGCTCCCTATGACGGCCTGTCGCGCGGTATCATCTCGTCGCTCCGCGGCGTTGGCTACGGCTCGGCTGACCTTGCTTGGCCGATCATCACCGGCCAGGACGCCGAAGCTCCGTCGGTGAAGGCGATCATTGCCGGCGAACAGTACTCGACCGTCTACAAGGACACCCGTGAACTGGCCAAGGTCACTGCCGACCTCGTGGACACCGTTGTTTCGGGCGGTACGCCGGAAGGCCTCGACACCACCACCTATGACAATGGCGTCAAGGTCGTGCCGTCGGTGCTGCTGACCCCGTACTCGGTCGACCTGACCAACTACCAGGCCCTGGTCGTCGACTCGGGCTACATCAAGCCGGAAGAACTGCAGTAAACCTGCGGTCTGACCTAATCCGGGGCTCCGCGGCAACGCGGGGCCCTTTCGAGATTTTGCAAGGCCGCATCCATGAAGGGATTTCCGCTGTCGCGGGAATGACGCCGTGGATGGGGCAAGTGTTGCGAGGGCGTGGGTGGCACGACCTCGTGGTTCGAGGCCACGCTTCGCTTCGCACCTCACCATGAGGTCTACCGAGCGGGCGGCGGTCTATCGAAGAGCAGGGCCCAGTATGTCCAAGACTATTCTTGAGATGCGCAACATCACCAAGACGTTTCCCGGCGTGAAGGCGCTGTCGGACGTCAATCTCGATGTGCAGGAAGGCGAAATCCACGCCATCTGCGGCGAGAACGGGGCGGGTAAATCCACCCTGATGAAGGTGTTGAGCGGCGTCTATCCCCATGGCACCTATGAGGGCCATATCGTCTACAAGGGCGAAGAGCAGAACTTTCGCTCCATTCGCGACAGCGAACACAAGGGCATCGTGATCATCCACCAGGAACTCGCCCTGGTGCCGCTGCTCTCGATCGCCGAAAACATTTTCCTCGGGAACGAGCAGGCCAAGAACGGCGTGATCGACTGGGACGAAACGCGCGACGGCGCGCGCAAGCTCCTGGCCATGGTCGGGCTTACGGAAGACCCCGACACGCTGGTGACCAATATCGGGCTGGGCAAACAGCAGCTTGTCGAGATCGCCAAGGCGCTCTCCAAGCAGGTACAATTGCTCATTCTCGACGAGCCGACCGCTTCGCTTTCGGAAAAGGACAGCCAGGCGCTGCTGGACCTGCTGCTCGAATTCAAGAAGCAGGGCATTACCTCGATCATCATCAGCCACAAGCTGAACGAAATCTCGCGCATTGCCGACCGCGTGACGGTGATCCGCGACGGGCGCACCATCGAGACGATGGACACCAACGATATTACGGAAGACCGCATCATCACCTCGATGGTGGGCCGCTCGCTGGAAGACCGCTATCCGAGCCGCGAACCCAAGATCGGCGATGTGGTGCTCGAGGTGAAGAACTGGTCGGTCTACCATCCGCAGCACCGCGAGCGGCAGGTGATCAAGAACATCGACATCAACCTGAAAAAGGGCGAGGTCGTCGGCATTGCCGGGCTGATGGGATCGGGCCGCACCGAATTTGCCATGAGCCTTTTCGGCAAATCCTATGGCCAGAAGATCTCAGGCGAAGTGTTCAAGAACGGCAAGAAGATCGATACGTCGAGCGTGGGCAAGGCCATCGCCAACGGCATTGCCTATGCCACGGAAGACCGCAAGCATTTCGGCCTCAACCTGATCGACCACATCAAGCACAATATCACCATAGCCAACCTGCCCGGTGTTTCGCGCTGGGGCGTGATCGATGACCTGGCCGAACTCGACGTTGCCAACGACTATCGCAAGAAAACCAATATCCGCTCTTCGAGCGTCTATCAGGTGACCGGCAACCTTTCGGGCGGCAACCAGCAGAAGGTCGTACTTTCCAAGTGGCTTTATGCCAATCCCGAAGTGCTGATCCTCGACGAGCCGACCCGCGGCATCGACGTGGGCGCCAAATATGAAATCTACACGATCATCAATCAGCTCGCCGCCCAGGGTAAGGCGATCCTGGTGATTTCTTCGGAAATGCCCGAACTGCTCGGCATTACCGACCGTCTCTATGTAATGAACGAAGGCCGCATCGTGGGCGAAATGCCCACCAGCGAGGCGAGCCAGGAAAAGATCATGCGCTCCATCGTGCGCGCTGAAGGAAAAGCATCATGACCGTTCACACTGCACCGACCGGTGTCCCGGCCGATCAGGCCAAATCTGCCGAGCTCAGTTTCATCGGGGCCCTGCGCGCCAATATGCGCGACTATGGCCTTTTGCTCGCGCTCATCCTCATCATGCTGTTTTTCCAGTATTTTACCGCTGGCGTGCTGTTCAAGCCGGTGAACCTGACCAATATCATCCTGCAAAACAGCTATATCATCGTGATGGCGCTGGGCATGCTGCTGGTGATCGTGGCGGGCCATATCGACCTTTCGGTCGGCTCGGTTTCGGGCTTTGTCGGGGCACTCGCGGCCATGCTGATGGTGGGCTGGAAATTCCCGCCGGAGCTGGCTTTCCTCGCCAATCCGATCGTTGCCGGCGCCATCTGTCTTCTGGCCGGCGCGGCTATCGGGGCGGCGCAGGGCTATATCATCGCCTATCATCGCGTGCCCGCCTTCATCGTGACGCTGGCCGGCATGCTCATTTTCAAGGGCCTGTCGCTCGCCATTCTCGCCGGCAAGTCGGTCGGTCCGTTCCCGACCGAATTCCAGCTGCTGTCCGCCGGTTTCATTCCCGATGTGATCGGGCCGACGACGCTGCCCTGGCTGGCTGAAAACGGCCAGAACGTGGTGCTGCACACCACGACCATGGTCATCGCCATTCTCGCCGTCGTCGGCGCGGTGTTCTTCTCGATCCGCACCCGCGCGCGCCGCCGGGCCCGCGGCTATGACGTCGAGCCGTTCAGCCTTTTCGTCGTGAAAAACCTCGTGATCGCGGCGCTGGTGCTGTTCTTTGCCTATATGCTCGCTTCCTATCGCGGCCTGCCGAACGTGCTGGTGGTGATGGGCGTGCTGATTGCCGGCTTCGTGTTCCTGACCAAGCGCCTGACCTTTGGCCGCCGCATCTATGCACTGGGTGGCAATCTCAAGGCCGCGGCGCTTTCGGGCGTCAAGACCGAACGCACGACGTTCTATATCTTCGCCATCATGGGGGCGCTGGCTGCGCTCGCCGGCATGATCTATGCCGCCCGTCTCAATTCGGCGACGCCGAAGGCCGGGCAGGGGCTCGAGCTCGACGTGATCGCGGCCGTGTTCATCGGCGGCGCTTCGGCTCTCGGCGGTGTCGGCCAGGTGGCGGGTGCCGTGATCGGTGCGTTCATCATGGGCGTGATGAACAACGGCATGTCGATCATGGGCGTCAATATCGATTGGCAGCAGATGATCAAGGGCGTGGTGCTGCTCGCAGCCGTGTTCTTCGATCTCTACAACAAGAACCGCTCGGCGTAAGTTTTCGCGCTGAAGGATTTGGGGGCCGCCGGGGGAACTCGGCGGCCTTTTTGTTTGCGGACGGCTCTACCTGGCAGCCACGCCCCGGACGCAGGCCTCGATATTGTTGCCATCCGGATCGAGCACGAAGGCGCCATAATAGTCTCCGGCGCCCTGACGGGGCCCGGGGGCGCCGTTGTCGGTGCCGCCATTGTCGAGAGCGGCATCGTAGAAGGCGTGGACCATGGCCCTGTCGCGGGCCTGGAAGGCGACGTGCATCTGGTTGATGCCGGCGCGGGAGCCCTCGACCCAATAGGAGGGGCGGGTGGTGCCGATCCAGAGATAGGGGATGGGTTCTTCGGCGCTTTTGCCGAAGAGGAAGGATTCCGGGCCGTTGGACGCCGTTTGCAGGCCAAGCGCCGTGGCGATGGCGCTGTAGAAGCGCCGGGCCTTGGCCAGATCGGTGACGACGATGCCGGTGTGGTCGAACATGGGGCGCTCCGAATATGCCTGTCTTTGGAACGCGGCGGCGGCGCCGTCGTTCCGGCGCGCTTACTCCGCCGGCTGGGTACGCTGCTCGAGGCTGTCGAGTTCGCTTTCGAGCCTGGCTTCTTCCTCGGCCTTGGGTTTTGAGAAGCGGGCGAGGAGGAGGTAGGCGACGGGGGTGAGGTAGAGCGTGGCGATGGCGGCGAAGCCGAGGCCGCCGACCATGACCCAGCCCAAAGCCGCGCGGGCTTCGGCGCCGGCGCCGGAGGCGAGGACCAGGGGGACGCCGCCTAGAATGGTGGCGATCATGGTCATGACCACGGGACGGAGGCGGATATTGGAGGCCTGTTCGATGGCTTCGGCGACGGAGAGGCCGCGATCGCGCAACTGATTGGCGAATTCGACAATCAGGATGCCGTTTTTGGCCATGATGCCGACGACGAGGACGAGGCCGATCTGGGCGAAGATATTGAGGCTGCCGCCGGTGAGCAGGATCGCCCAGAGGCCGGCGGCGACGCCGAAGGGGACGGTGGCCATGACGATGATGGCGCTCCAGAAACTTTCGAACTGGGCGGCGAGGACGAGGAGGATGATGACCAGGGCGAAGCCGAAGGTGAGGAAGAGGGCGTTATTGGCTTCGCCGATGGTTTTGGCTTCGGCGAGCGGCAGGATGGAGGTGCCCTGGGGGAGGAGGGGCGCAGCGATCTTTTGGAGTTCGTTATAGGCGTCGCCGAGGGCGAGGCCGTCTTCGAGGCTGGCGGTGACGGTGACGGCCCGGCGCTGCTGCTCGCGGCGGAGCGAGGGTGGGACCGGGGCTTCCACGATGGTCGCGATAGTCGACATGGGGACATAGCGGCCGTCGCCGGTGCGCACGAAGAGAGTTTCGAGGTCGCGCGGGTCGTTGATGGGGTTGGAGGTCGAGAGCATGCGGATGGAATAGCTCTCGTCGTTGATGAAGATGGTACCGACATCGGCGCCATCGATCATGGCCTGCATGGTGGGGGCGAGGCCGTTGATGTCGATGCCGAGGGCGGCGGCGCGGGCGCGATCGACCGTGAGGGTGAGCTGGGGCTGGCTGGTGTCGAAATTGACCGTGACGCGGCCGAAGCGGCCATCGGCGGTGAGCGCTTTCGAGATGGTATCGGCGGTTGCGGCGAGGACGGTGTAGTCGGAACCGGCGACGGCGAATTGCAGGCCTGAGCCGCCGCCGCGAATGCCCAGACTATTGCCCTGGCTGACCGAGGAGCGGACGCCGGGAACCTGGGCCGTGAGGGCGCTGATCTCGGAGGCGATCTGCTGCTGGCTGCGGCTGCGCTCGCCCCAGGGGGCGAGGGTGAGGGAAATCATGCCGCCATTGCCCCAGCCGGAGAGGACGAAGACGGAGCGGATTTCGCCGCTGTCGATATAGGGTTTGAGCATGGCTTCGACCTGGCCGAGGCGCGTGCGGACGAAATCGAGGCTGGCCGTATTGGGGGCATTGATGCGCAGGTTGATGGCCGAGCGGTCTTCGGAGGGGGTGATTTCCTGACGGAGGGTGCCATAGACGTAATAGGCCGAGCCGGCAAAGAGCAGGGCAACGAGAATGACGACCACGGGGCTGCGAAGGGCGAGGCGCAGCGTGGTGCGGTAAAAGCCGGCGAAGGCGCGGCCGAGGGCGCCGAAGGGGCCGCCGGTGTGTTCCTTCTCATTGGCCTTTAGGAGGCGCGAAGCGACCATGGGGCCCATGGAGAGGGCGACGACGGCCGAGAGCAGCACGGCAATGGCGAGGGTGAAGCCGAATTCGCGGAAGAGGCGGCCGGTCTGGCCTTCGAGGAAGCTGAGGGGCACGAAGACGGCAACGAGGGTGAGCGTTGTCGCGATGACGGCGAAGAAGACCTCTTGCGTGCCGAGCACGGCGGCGGCGCGCGGGCCGGCACCCATATGCTTGCGGCGCATGATGTTTTCGAGGACGACGATGGCGTCATCGACGACGAGGCCGGTGGCGAGGACCAGCGCCAGCAGGGTGATGATATTGAGCGAGAAGCCGGCCAGATACATGCCGGCGACGGCCCCGAGCAGGGCGATGGGCATGGAAATGGCGGGCACGATGATGGCGCGCCAATCGAGGAGGAAGAGGTAGATGATGCCGATGACGACGACGAGGGCGACAATGAGGGCGATTTCGACTTCGTGCAGGGCGCCCTCGATGAAAACGGCTTCGTCGCTGGAAATCTTGACCGTGACGCCTTCGGGCAGGGTGTCGTTGAGACTGTCTACTGCGGCGTGAACGGCGTGGGAGATCGAGACGGAATTGGACTGGGCCTGGCGCACGATGCCGAGACCGATAGCGGGGCGGCCATCGGCGCGGATGGAGGAGGTGCTGGCGGCCGCATCGAAGACGATGCTGGCGACATCGCCCAGGCGCGTGCGGCCATTGATGATGATGTCCTCGAAATCCTTGGGCTCGGTGATTTCGGAAATGGCGCGGACGGAAATGTTCTGGTTGGGGCCGTTGATGGAGCCGGCGGGGGCGTCGAAGGCGACGGTCGAGAGGGCGCTGCGGATGTCGGCGACGGTGAGGCCGTGGCTGGCGAGTTTGACAGGATCGATATCGACTTCGAAGGCGGAGGTGCGGGTGCCGTAGACCTGGACTTCGGCGACGCCTTCGACGGCGGCGAGACGCTCGGTGACAATGCCGTCGACCAGCTCGCTGAGGTCGGCAATGCTGAGGCGGTCCGAGGTGACGGAGAGCTGCATGATCGGCTGGGCGTCGCTGTCGGCCTTGAAGATGGTGGGCGCATCGACGGCATCGGGCAATTGGCGGGTGACGCGGCTCAAGGCATCGCGCACATCGGAGGTGGCGATGTCGAGATTGGTGCTTTCGGAGAATTCGAGGGTGACGCGGCTTTGGCCGACCGAGGAACTGGAGGAAATGGCGGTGACGCCCTGCACGCGGGCGACGGCGCCTTCGACAATGGCGGTGACTTCGCGATCGACCGTTTCGGCGGCGGCGCCGGTGAAGCTGGTGGAGATGGAAAGAACGGGGCTTTCGACGCGGGGCAGTTCGCGCACTTCGATGCCGAGAAGGGCGGCGAGGCCGGCGACCAGAATAAGCGCGTTAATGACCACGGCCATGACCGGGCGGCGGACGAAGAGCGTCGCCAGCGCGCCGCCCCGTTCGTTCTTGCTGGCAATGGACATGGCGGTGGCTCCCTCTAGTTGGTCGCGACCGAAGGTTGCGGTTGTGTCGTGGTTCCGGTGCCGTCGGGGCCTTCGAGCAGGGTGACGGTGGCGCCTTCGCTCAGTTGCAGAATGCCCTCGGTGATGATGGCGTCGCCCGGCTTCAGGTCGCCGCGGACGAGCACGCCATCGCTATTGCGCTGAATGATCTCGGCCATGACGCGGGTGGCCTTACCGTCGAGATATTTCCAGACATAGGAGCCCTGGGCCGACCAGAGAATGGCGAGAGGATTGACCGCCGGATAGGTCTCGCCGGGGAAGGCGAGCGAGACGGTAAAACTCATGCCGGCGCGGAGCACGCCTTCGGGATTGGGGATTTCGGCCTGCACCTGCAGGGTGCGGCTGGCCGGATCGATGCGGGTATCGATGGCGGAAATATCGCCGCCGAACGTCTGGCCGGGGAGAGCGACGGCATTGACCGTGACGGGCATGCCGGGCTCGATCTGGGCGGCATAGCGCTCGGGCACCCAGAAATCGATGAGGATGGAGGAGGTGTCGTCGATGGAGGTAACGGTGGTCTGGGCTGGCACGTAATTGCCAGGGGTGACGCGGATGAGGCCCACCCGTCCGCTGATCGGGCTTTCGATGGTGCGGCGCGACAGGGCCATTTCGGCATTGCGCAAAGCGAGCTCGGCATTGGCGGCGCTCAATTGGGCGGCGGTGAGGGCGGTGCCGGCGACCACATTAGTGCTGGCGAGGCCCTGGGTCCGGGCGAAGGTGGCGCGGGCGTCTTCGAGGGCAAGCTGGGCGCGATCATATTCGATCTGCTCGGCGGCTGAATCGAAGCGTGCGATGGTGGCACCGGCCTCGACACTCTGGCCGGGGCGGACCAGCACTTCGGTCAGTTCCCCGCCGGAGGGGGCGACGACGGTGACGGAACGGACGGGGGTGCCTTCGCCGATGGCGGCGAGAGTATCGTTGATGCGCGCGAGGGTGACGCCGGTGGTGATGACATTGGTGGCGCGGGCGCCCGAGCCACCGGGACGGCCGCCGCCCTGGCCTCCGGGCCTTTGGCCCGGCCCGCCGGCCTGCGGCGTGGCATTGACTTCCGATTGCGGGCCGAAGGGCAGGACGATGCCGGCATTAGCCAGAATTTGGGGAGCGCCGGGCGCAAAATAGAGCCAGGCAAGGGCAGCGGCGACGAGCACCGCGATGGAGGCAACAAACTGCCGGATCAAAAGAAAACCTCAATCGCGTGGGACCGCGCAAAACCTGAGCGAGCCTAACAGCTTGGACCAATTGGTTACATTAAAATCCGGTAATCTTGCGCGAAAGTGAGGGCGCCGCCCCAGGGCTGTCGCGTGGCACTCGAACATCGGGGCACGTCCTCGTGGTTCGAGGCTACGCTGCGCTCCGCACCTCACCATGAGGACCACTAAATACGAGACGCTCTAGGCTTGAAGACATCGCCAATCACCAGCCAGCCTGAACGAAGGCGAGCGATGACATAAGGGTTTGTGCCAAGACGGGCATGCTCCACCCGTTCAAAAATCAGGTTCACCGGTTCTTCCCTTTGGAGTGGTGCGCCCAGCCGATCGTCAGCTTTCTACTTCCGCGTCCGGTCTTGCGCCCCATTCGGACCAGGAGCCGTCGTAGACGGCTACGGTTTTGGCGCCGACCTGATCGAGGGCAAGTGCCAGGGTCGAGGCGGTGACGCCGGAGCCGCAGGAGGTGATGATGGGCTTTGAGAGGTCCACGCCGCGGTCGGCGAAGATGGCTTTGAGGGCCTCGGGCGATTTCATGGCGCCGTTTTCCGAGAGCAGGCTCACCGGGATATTGCGGCTATTGGGGATGTGGCCGGCGTGGAGGCCGGGGCGGGGCTCGGGGACTTCGGCATGGAAGCGCGGGGCCGGGCGGGCATCGAGGATTTGCGCGGCTTCGTCCTGACTGCGGGCGCGGACGGTATCGAAATCGGCGACGCGAGCGGGATTGAACTTGACCTCGAACCGGGCGGGTGGCCTGGCGACGAGGCCGGCTTCGAGGGCGCGGCGTTCGGCGCGCCATTTGGGGCCGCCGCCGGAAAGGATGTGCACTTTTTCGGCGCCAAAAGTTCTAAAAGTCCACCAGACGCGGGGGGCGCTGAAGAGGCCCAACTCGTCATAGATGACCACGGTCATATCGCTGCCGATGCCAAGGGCGCCGACCATATGAGCGAAATCCTCGGGCGAGGGCAGCATATGGGGCAGGTTGGTGGTGGTATCGGCGATGCCGTCGATGTCGAAGAAGACGGCGCCGGGAATGTGGCCGGCGAGATATTCGGCCTGGGCATTGCGGGAGGCGTTGGGCATGTGCCAGCTGGCATCGACCACGACGAGATCGGGGTCGCCGAGATGGGCGGCGAGCCATTCGGTGGTGACGAAGGTGGTGTCCATGGCGCGATTCCCGGTTATGTCGGCCGGAGAATGGGCCGGGGCAGGGGTGGGGGTCAAAGGGTATTTGGGGGAATTGTGCTTGCCGGTACCCCGACCCTTAATCCCTCCC
>DATMSG010000253.1:0-2061 GCA_035565515.1 Devosia sp. | reverse complement strand
GTGCCGGACATGGCTGAGAGGGTAGCCCTCAGTCCTCGTCGGTCGCCAATTGTCCCAGCACTGCCCCCTTGCCGCGCATGCGCATAATCATGGGCAGGGCCACGGCGATGATCGCCACCGCATAGAGCGTCAGGGAGATCGGCGAGTGGAACAGCACGGCCGGATCGCCCTGGCTGATCGAGAGGGCCCGGCGGAGTTGCTGCTCGGCCATGGGGCCGAGGATAAGCCCCACCACCACCGGCGCGATCGGATAGCCGAAGCGGCGCAGGAGATAGCCGAGGACGCCAAAGACCAGCAGCAGGACCAGCTCGAACGAGATGCGCACCGAGCCGAAGCCCATGGACATGGCCCCATTGGCGCCCAGCGTGCCGAGCGTCGCGAAGGTCAGGATGCCGGCATAGAGCCAGGGTTTTGGAATGGTGAGGAGTTTCACCCAAAGCCCGATCAGCGGCAGGTTGAGCACCAGCAGCATGAAATTGGCAATGAGCAGGCTGGCGATGAGCGCCCAGACGAGGCCGGCATTGTTGGCGAACAGCAGGGGGCCCGGTTGCAGGCCGAATTGCTGGAAACCGGCGAGCATGATGGCCGCGGTTGCCGTGGTCGGCAGGCCCAGGGTCAGCAGGGGCACGAGCGTGCCCGCAGCCGAGGCATTGTTGGCCGCTTCCGGGCCGGCAACGCCTTCGATGGCGCCGTGGCCGAATTCTTCGGGCTTTTTGGCAAAGCTTTTTTCGGCGCTATAGGAGAGGAAGCTCGCGATATCGGCGCCGCCGGCCGGCATGGCGCCGATGGGAAAGCCGATAAAGGTGCCGCGCAGCCAGGAGGCCCAGCTGCGCTTCCAGTCTTCCAATGTCATCCAGACCGAGCCTTTGACCGCCATGACCGAGGCGGCGACTTGTTCGCGGTCGGCAGCGGTCTTGAGCGTTTCGCCGATGGCAAAGAGCGCGACGGCCAGCGTCGTGACCTCGATACCATCGAGCAGGTCGAGAATGCCGAAGGCCATGCGCGTCTGGCCGGTTTGCTGGTCGATGCCGATAATGCCGAGCCCCAGGCCGATGAACAGCGCGGTGAGCCCACGCAGCGGGCTGTCGCCAAAGGCGGCAGAGACGGTGATGAAAGCCAGGATCATCAGGGCGAAATAATCGGCCGGCCCGAAGGACAGCGCGAATTTGACGACGAAGGGCGCGATGAAGGCCAGGCCCAGCGTGGCGATCAGGCCGGCGACGAAGGAGCCGATGGCGGCAGTTGCCAGGGCCGGACCGCCCCTGCCCTGCCGGGCCATTTTATTGCCTTCGAGCGCCGTGACGATCGAAGCGCTCTCGCCGGGCGTATTGAGCAGAATGGACGTGGTCGAGCCGCCATACATGCCGCCGTAATAGATGCCGGCGAACATGATGAGCGAACCGGCGGGATCAAGATTATAGGTGACCGGCAGGAGCAGTGCGACCGTGAGCGCCGGGCCGATGCCGGGCAGGACGCCGACGGCCGTGCCGAGGGTGACGCCGATCAGCGCATAGATCAGGTTTTGCACCTGGAGGGCGGCGATAAGGCCCTGGCCGAGAAGTTCGAAAGTGTTCACTTAGAAGCTCCCCGTCACGATGAAGCGTTCCACCGGGCCCTGCGGCAATGACAGCTGCAGGCCGCGCGCAAAAATGAACCAGACGATGAAGGAAAAGACGATGCCGATGGGAATGGTCTGCCAGAGCGGACCACGGCCAAATCCCTTGGCGGTCAGCGCGAACAGCACCCCGGTCGCCACGGCGAAGCCGGCGGTCGAGAGCAGCAGGATTTGCGCGACGAGGCCGCCCACGATCCAGGCGATGGGGCCGTAATCGTCCTTGCTGCGCGCGGGAAAGCCGTTGCGCAAGGCCGAGATCAGGGTGCCCAGGGCCAAAAGCCCCAGACCGGTCGCCACGATATAGGGGAAGACGGTCGGGCCGACGCGCTGCTGGATGGGCGGCACGCGCATCTGGCTCGTCTGCCAGAAGATGATGATCGCGATAGCGGCGAGGATCACCGCTATGACGAGCGCCGCCCCATCGGGGCGGCGCGTGCTGTTGGACT